>SVKT01000119.1 GCA_015068335.1 Oscillospiraceae bacterium
CGGCACCACCCATTTGGGGTGCAGCGCGTCGCACACGGCCTTTGCGCCCGCGGCGTCCAGCGTGTACGTGCCGCCCACGGGGATGAGGACACCGTCCACCCGGCCGACGGCCGCCAACTGCTCCGCCGTGAGGGGGTGCCCCAAATCGCCCAGATGGGCCACGGTCACGCCGCCGGCGGCGAGGATGTGGATGCGGTTTTCGCCCCGCAGCGCGCCGCCTTGTTCATCGTGGAAGGTGTCCACCGCGCGGATGGTAAAGGGGTTTTTCTTTTCACCCAGCAGCGCCACGCCATCCACGGCGGCGTGGTCGAAATGCCCGTGGCTGCACAGCACGGCGTGGGCCTCGGTGTGAATGTCGGCGTGGCCCGGCACGCCAGTATAGGGGTCGAGGATGATGGTGTAGCCGTCCTGCTCCACGGCGAAGCAGGCGTGGCCCAGCCAGGTCAGTTTCATAGGAAGCCCTCCCGAAAAAAGATCAAAGGGACGGTTGCCCGTCCCCTTGATTGTATCCGATTTTCAGGCAAATGCAAAGGGTTTCTTGCGCAGTTACATACTCGCGTCAACGATAACGAAAAATTTTTAAAATGTTAACTTAAAACCAAAGACAATAAAACAAAGGGTCAACACCCAGAGGATAAAGAATATAATTGTGCCCACCTTTGAATCCCCTCTCTTCTTGTTAAACAAAATTCCAAAGAAGGCAATCAACAAATAATATGGGAATGCGATATCATCATAAAGGTTTCTTGCCAGAATATAACTCACACCCTGCCCCTTGTATTCATCATTGTAAAAACCAAAAAATTTCTGGCATAAAATACAGAACGCCATTACAACAGGATAACCAAACAGAGAGATGAGAAGATATCCAAGAAACAGATCAGAAAACCCACTAATATTCTTTGCACCATCAACTATCATTGAAAACTTTGCACCGAAACCTATGAGACTTACCATCAAAGATATGAGTCCCATAAAAAAAACCTCTTCAATAAAACTGATAAAATATCCAAAACTCTGTTTCATAGCACACCTCAAAAGACTATCAAGAACGAAACGACCAGATACAGAACATTTAGTACCAAGAGAATAAGGTCTGTTATATCGGCGACGCCAAAGACTTTCTGTTTTTTTACCACGGAATCAAAAATCATTCCCACGAAGATAAAAGGAGAAATTATATTGCCTACAATGTCATTCACTACCAAAGCAAGAATGTTCCAGTCCTCATAATGCAGAATTGCAGATCCCACTCCAAAATACTTTTTACACAGAGCATAAATAATAGTCACAACAGGATAAAGGATGATTGACCAAAACATATAAGCGTAGAAAATCTCTGTAAATGAAGCAGGGTTAAAAGCGCATCCAACCACAGAAGAAAAACTCAAATCATAAACAAAGAAACTAATCAGCAAGGCAACAATGCCATAAAAAGCAACCCTCTGCAATCCAGGAATAATCCCTACAAATCGTTTCATCTGTTTTCCTCCATTTAGCAGCATCCACAATATATGACATATTTTATCACAGAAACGCAAAAAAACAAAGAGGGTTTTCCATTCAAATATATAAACCATTAAAACAAAAATACTCCATACTTACTCTCTAAAATCCTCCGATTGTTAAAACCTCAACATACTAGGGGACAAAAGAGGACTCCTGCCCATAGTTGGCGCAGGAGTCCTCTACGAAAATCTATAATACTATTGTTTACTCCTCGCCGCCGCTCTGCTCGGCCTTCTGCTGTTTCAGGGCGCGCTTCTTCACCACGCGCCTGCGCACAGCGCGGATGGCCAGCACCGCGATGACCACGACCAGCAGCCACCACATCCAACTGTAAGCGAAGCCCACGGCCAGATCTTCCAGACCGTCCACAAAGTCCTTCACGCCGTCGCCGAAGGCGTCGCCCAGACGCTCGCCGAAGGTGGCGGGAACGGTATCCACATTGGACAGTTTGTAGACCTCGTGCAGCGTCACGTTCACCGTGGCGTAGTCCACCTTGCTGTCATAGTGGCGCAGGGTGCCGGAGAGGTTGTCGATCTGCCACTCGGTCTCGGAGATGGCGGACTCGATGGTGATGATGTCCTCCATAAATTCGGCCTTGGCCAGCAGGTTTTGCAGGCGCTCCAACTTGATCTGCTGGGTTTTCAGGCGGCCGGCGGTGTCGTAATAGGCCTCGCTGATGTCCTCCTGATTGGACTCCTGACGGGTCACGTGGCACAGTTCGCCCATCTGGTTCAAAAAGGCGGTGTACTCCTCCGCGGGGATGCGGATCACGTAACTGGCCCAGCGGGAACCGCTGTTGCGGTTGGTGAGGGTGCTGGTCTCGTAGTAGCCGCCGAAGTCCTCCGTCAACCGGGCAAGACCCTTGGAGGCCTCGTCAAACTCCGTGGTCTCCATCTCCATCCACGCGGTGCGGATGAGTTTCTGCTCCGCAGGGCCCAGAGAGCCGGCGCCGGTCTCGGCCTTGTCCTCCGACGGGGCGGAGGGCTCTTCGTAATAGATGTCGCCGCCGTAGTTCATAGAGGAGTCGAAGAACTCGCTCTCCACCTTCACGGATTCCTCACGGCTTGCGCCGTTGGTGGTCATACCGGGGGCTTCCATATCCATCGCCGCTTCGCTCTTTGCGGCGCCGCAGGCAGTCAGAGAAAAGAGCATAACCAGTCCCAGAACTGCCGCATAGATCCTTCTTTTCATCTTTGTTTCCTCCTTTTCACCGCCGCTTCCAACGGCTTCTTACCGGTATAGACGGATGAACTGGAAAAAAGTTCCCGTTTTTGTTGCCTTTTTTCGCAGCAGGCGCTACAATGAAGGCAACGGATTGTAATTTCACTTTATCATACAAAGGAGAGTATCACAATGACCTATCAGGAAATTCTGGCCAACGCCCGCACCTGCTCCGGCCCCTTCTGCAAGGCCTGCCCCGTGTGCAACGGCGCCGCCTGCAAAAACACCGTGCCCGGCCCCGGCGCAAAGGGCAGCGGCACCGGCGCGATGCGCAACTATCAAAAGTGGCAGGAACTGTGTGTCAATATGGACACCATCTGCGAAAACAAGAGCGTGGACACCTCCTGTGAACTGTTCGGCAAGCAGTTCGTGCTGCCCGTGTTCGCCGCCCCCGTGGGCGCGATGCAGATGCACTACGGTGAGAAGTACACCGACCTGGAATACAACGACATCCTGGTCTCCGCCTGTGCCGCCGCGGGCATCGCCGCCTTCACCGGCGACGGCACCAACCCCGCCGTGATGGAAGCCGCCGCCAACGCGCTGAAAAACGCCGGCGGTCTGGGCGTGCCCACCGTGAAGCCCTGGAACATCGACATCATCCGTCAGAAGATGGAGCAGGTCAAGGCCGCCGACCCCTTCGCCATCGCGATGGACATCGACGCCGCCGGCCTGCCCTTCCTGAAAAACCTGACGCCCCCCGCCGGCAGCAAGACCGTGGCGGAACTGAAAGAGATCGCCAAAATTGCCGGTAAGCCCTTCATCCTCAAAGGCATTATGACCGTGTCCGGCGCCAAAAAGGCGCTGGAAGCCGGCGCCAGCGGCATCGTGGTGTCCAACCACGGCGGCCGCGTGCTGGACCAGTGCCCCGCCACCGCCGAAGTGCTGCCCGCCATCGTGGACGCCGTGGGCGGCCAGATGACCATTCTGGTGGACGGCGGCATCCGCTCCGGTATGGACGTGTTCAAGGCTCTGGCGCTGGGCGCTGACGGCGTGCTCATCGCCCGCCCCTTCGTGACGATGGTCTACGGCGGCGGCGCCGAGGGCGTGCAGGTGTTCGTGGACAAGTTGAAGGCCGAACTGGCCGACACGATGGCGATGTGCGGCGCCCACTCCATCGCCGACATTGACCGCTCTATGCTCTACGGTTTCTGATCTTACATAAAGAGCCCCCGGAACGGTTTCGTTCCGGGGGCTTTTTTCGCTTGTTGCGGGTCAGAACACGATGCGGGCGGTGAAGCACACGCCCTCCGGACCGAGACCCTCCATCCGGTAGCCGTCCTCCCCGGCGATGCCCGCCAGACGCAGTTCCTGCCCCAGGGTGGCCTCCTTGCTGTAATTGATGTGGAATTCCAGCGCTGTCTCCTCCTGCCACTGCGCGGGCAGGTGATCCCACACGATGTCGCCGTACTTGCCGCTGTACAGGTGGCCGTTGCCGTCCAGATCCGACCACATCACCCGACGCACGCCCAGTTCTTCCAGTCCCTCCCTGGGCAGGACGATCTTGCCGGGGGCGGGACAGTCGATCTCCT
>SVKT01000120.1 GCA_015068335.1 Oscillospiraceae bacterium
CGTCAGCGTATTCCCGAAGAAGGCACCACCACCTTCCACGACGTTTCCTTCGGCGACATTACCGTGGAAAACAAAACGCTGGACGATCAGGTCCTGTTGAAGCGGGACGGTCTGCCCACCTACAACTTCGCCAACGTGGTGGATGACCACCTGATGGGCATTACCCACGTGGTGCGCGGCAGCGAATATCTCTCCTCCGCCCCCAAGTACAACCTGCTGTACGAGGCCTTCGGCTGGGAGATCCCCACCTATGTCCACTGCTCTCCCGTTATGCGTGACGCACACAACAAGATGAGCAAGCGTCACGGCGATCCCTCCTATGAGGACCTGAAAGCGCAGGGCTATCTGACCGACGCCATTTTGAACTATGTCACCCTGCTGGGCTGGTCTCCCAAGGGCGAGCGCAGCGAGCAGGAGATCTTCACTATGGAGGAACTGGTGGAGGCCTTTGACATCGCCGGCATCTCCAAGTCTCCCGCCATTTTCGACATTGAAAAACTGACCTACTTCAACGCTACCTACCTGCGAGCCCTTGCACCGGAAGCCTTTGCCGCCGTGGCCGAGCCTTATATCCGCCAGAGTGTAAAGAACCCCGCCATCGACACCGCTGCCGTCGCCGCCCTGCTGCAAGCCCGCTGCGAAAAACTCACCGACATCCCCGAGAAGGTGGATTTCTTCGACGCGCTGCCCGAGTACGATCTGGAATTTTTCACCAACAAAAAGTCCAAGACCGATCCCGCAGTCTGCACCGCTATGCTGAACGAGGCCATCCCCGCACTGGAAGGCATCGAAACCTGGACCAACGAGTCCGTCCACGACACACTCATCGCACTGGCTGAAAAGTTGGAGGTCAAAAACGCAACCCTGATGTGGCCCGTCCGCATCGCCGCAGCCGGCAAGTTGGTCACTCCCGGCGGTGCCGTGGAGATCTGCCACATTCTCGGCAAGGAGGAGACTCTCCGCCGCCTGCGTCTGGGTCTTGCCAAACTGGGCGCCTGATCCCGCGCCTCACACTGCTGTTATAAGGAAGATTCTTATGAGTAAGTTATATATCCCCCAGGGGTATACCTCTCCCCTGCCCAACTATGAATTGCAGCGCGCTATCGCGTTCATCAAGGACTCCTTCCAGACGAACCTGAGCAATGCACTGAACCTGCGCCGTGTGTCCGCTCCCCTGTTCGTGGCAGATGACTCCGGTCTGAACGACAACCTCAACGGCGTGGAGCGCCCCGTCAGTTTCGACATTCCCGACGTGGGGCTCAACGGCGAGGTGGTCCACTCTCTGGCGAAGTGGAAACGCCTGGCGCTCAAACGTTACGGCTTCCACGAGGGCAAGGGTCTCTACACCGATATGAACGCCATTCGCCGAGACGAGGAAGTGGATAACATCCACTCTATCTACGTGGATCAGTGGGACTGGGAGAAGATCATTTCCCGGGAAGACCGGAATGTGAACTACCTGAAAGCATCTGTGCGTGCCATCGTGGGCGCTGTGTGCGAGACCAGCGAGGCGCTGAACGTCGCCTTCCCCAGCCTGCGCGGCAAACTGGATCGGGACGTATTCTTCATCACCTCTCAGGAGTTGGAGGATCTGTATCCCGACCTGACCCCCAATGAGCGCGAGGACGCCATCTGCCGTGAGCATCACACGGTGTTTCTGATGCAGATCGGCAAGGTTTTGAAATCCGGCACCAAACACGACGGCCGTGCTCCCGACTACGACGACTGGGAACTCAACGGCGATATCCTGATGTGGAATCCCGTACTGGAACGCCGCTTTGAGATCTCTTCTATGGGCATCCGCGTGGACGAGGAATCTCTGGACCGCCAGTTGACCATCTCCGGCTGCAATGACCGCCGGGAACTGCCTTTCCACAAGATGCTTCTGAACGGCGAACTGCCTCTCACTATGGGCGGCGGCATCGGCCAGAGCCGTCTTTGTATGCTGATGCTGGGCACCTGCCACATCGGTGAGGTGCAGGCCAGCCTGTGGGATAAGGACACGGTGGACGCCTGCGAAAAAGCCGGCATCACACTTCTTTAAAAAGTTCCAAAAAATATCCGCTGTTTCTTAAACAGCGGATATTTTTCTCTATATCATACAAAAAAGAGCCCGCCGACACCCATCGGAAGGCTCTCTTTTTATATAGGATTTTTTGGTCAGGCGGCCGGTTTGATGCTGTCGATCTCGCCGTCCAGCAGCAAGCCGATCAGTTCCAGGGAAGATCCATATCGGTCCTTCTCCTTCTCACAGCCGGAAACAATGGAAATGTACTCACTGCCATCCAACTGCACCACCGAGATCAGACATTTTCCCGCAAGGCTGGTGGAGCCGGTCTTCATTCCAGTCACCTGCGGACAATAGTATTTGCTTTCCGGGTTCATAAGGGAGTTGGTGTTTTCCCAGGTAATGCTTCCGCCGGAAACAAAGTGCACCTTTTTGCTTTGCAGGCTGGTGATCTCCCGGATCTCCGGGACTTTCAGGGCATAGGATGTGATCACAGCCAGATCCCAGACAGAGGTGTACTGGGCGTCGTCATCCCAGCCGTCGGGGTTTACAAAGTGGCTGTTGTTGGCGCCAAGGTCCTCTACAAAATCGTTCATCAGGCCGCAGAAGTACTCCACTGCCTCCCCATCGCTCATTTCCGTATTTCCGGCAACGATTCTGGCGGTAGTTACCGCCACGGTATACGCGGCGTCGTTTCCCGAAGAGAGCAGCATTCCTGTCAGGAGATCGTACATCGTCAGCCGATGCCCCCGCTGGAGCCAGCAAACGCTGGAACCCTCCCGGACGAATTGCAGTTCCGTGCCTACGCGCACGACCACGTCTGTGGGAACATACCGCAGCGCCGTGCAGGCGGTGACGATCTTTGTCAGGCTGGCCGGGTATATCCGTTCATTCTGGTTTTTGGAATAAATACAACTCAAAGTCCGGCCGTCATACAGTCCTGCACGGGGGGCAGCGGCAGGAAATACCTCCGCCGTGTCTTCCGGCGGCCGCACTTCTTCCTGCATTTCGGGGGCGGCTCCCGTTCCCGGCAGCATCTCTGCCGCGGCATCCCCGGATATTTGTACTTCGGCATTCAGCGTCTCTGCGTCCTTTGCCGCATCCGCACCGCAGCCTGCCAACAGCAAAACCGCCGCGATCATCGCCGCCGCGCCAAGTTTTCTCATTCCGAACATCAATTCTGTCTCCCCCGACGGCGCATTCCGCCATCCCGCTTTTGACCGATTATACTCTCCCGCAGGCAAAATTTCAAGAATTTGACAGCACCTCAGTCTTCTTTTTCGATGACTGCAAAAAGCGGCGCCCATCCATTCGGATGAGCGCCGTTTTCAAAGATAGAGAGGATAGCGGACTTATTCGCCCCGATACACATTCTGGCGGATCAGCGCACGCTTCAACTTGGCATCGGCCAAAGCAACTTCCTGCTCGGTCAGCGCATCACGCTTTGCCAGGAGTTCCTCTGCCCTTTTCGCCGCCGCCTGCGCACGGGCCGGATCAATGTCTTCCGCCCACTCAAAGGTCGTGGGGACCAGCGTCACAGCGCCGTCGACCACATTCAGCATACCGCCGATGCACGCGGCAGTCCTGCGCCGGCCATCGACCTCCACCACCGCACGGCCCATACCCAGCGGTGCCACGCAGTTGATGTGGCGGGCCAGAACGGCCATATCGCCGCGGATCGTACGGACAATGACCTTTTCCGCCATACCGTCGAAAATCAGGCCATCCGACGTTACGATTTTCAGAGGAAAGTTTGCCATCCTTATGCCTCCTTGCTGTACGCCTCTACGACTTCGTCGATGCTGCCCTTATACAGGAAGTAAGACTCGGGGATGTGGTCGTGCTGACCGGAGATGATCTCCCGGAAAGAACGGATGGTTTCTTTCAGAGGGACATACTTACCCTTATAGCCGGTGAACTGCTCGGCCACTTCGAAGGGCTGGGACAGGAAGCGCTGCACCTTACGGGCGCGGTTCACGGTGACCTTATCCTCTTCGCTCAGTTCGTCCATACCCATAATGGCGATGATGTCCTGCAACTCCTTGTAGCGTTGGAGGATCTGCTGTACGGCACGGGCGACCTCATAATGCTCCTGTCCCACGACCTCGGGAGCGAGGATACGGGAGGTGGAGTCCAGAGGATCCACGGCGGGATAGATGCCCAGAGAGGCAATACCACGATCCAGAACGGTGGTGGCGTCCAGGTGGGAGAAGGTCGTGGCGGGAGCAGGGTCAGAGGTCGTC
>SVKT01000008.1 GCA_015068335.1 Oscillospiraceae bacterium
AACGGCGCAGTGTCTCCGGCGGCATCGGCAATCTTGTCGACCGCATCCGCTACGGCTACGTGGTGGATATGTTCCAGTTCGAGTTCTGGCGGTCCTATCCGGTATTTAATGTGGCGGATATGTGCATCGTCATCGGCGCCATTATCGGCGCGGTGTATTACCTGTGGTTTTACGAGAAATACGACCAGAAACGGCCGGAGGAGAAGGCGAATGGAGATCCTGACGCTCCAACCGAATAACGAAGACGCCGGAAAGCGCATTGATGCGTGGCTGGCCGCCGAAGTGGAGGAACTGACCCGCTCTGCCGCTGCGCGGCTGCTGGAAGAGGGACAGGTCACCTGCGGCGGAAAGCCGCTGGCCAAGAACTACAAACTCACCGGCCGGGAAACCATCGAGGTGGCGCTGCCGGAGGTGGAAGAAACGGACCTTTTGCCCCAGAACATCCCGCTGGATGTGGTCTATGAGGATGCCGACGTCATCGTGGTGAACAAGCCCAAGGGGCTGGTGGTGCATCCCGCTCCCGGCCACCCGGACGGCACGCTGGTCAACGCCCTGCTCTACCACTGCGGCGACAGTCTCTCCGGCATCGGCGGGGAAAAGCGGCCGGGCATCGTCCACCGCATCGACCGGGACACCTCCGGCCTCATCATCGCGGCGAAAAACGACGTCGCCCACCAGCGCCTTGCCGCCCAGTTGCAGGATCACACCCTTGCCCGCACCTACGAGTGCGTCGTCATCGGCAATTTGAAGGAGGACGCCGGCACCGTCAATGCCCCCATCGGCCGCCACCCCACCGACCGGAAGAAGATGGCTGTCATTACCGGTGGGCGGGAGGCTGTGACCCATTGGGAGGTCATCGCCCGGTATCCGGGGTCCACCCACGTCCGCTGCAAACTGGAAACGGGGCGCACCCACCAGATCCGCGTCCATATGGCCCATATCGGCCACCCCATTCTGGGCGACACGGTGTATGGCAATAAAAAACCCGTGAACGGCTTGCAGGGGCAGTGCCTCCACGCCGTGGGGCTGCGGTTCGTCCACCCCGCAAGCGGCGAAATGGTGGAACTGTCCTGCCCCCTGACGGAGGAATTTGCCGCCCAACTTCGAAAACTGGAACACCGGCAATGACCCCTCGTGTTTTTCCCGCTGAAAGAGAACGAAAAAGGAGGACATATGATGGAATTTACCTTTGAAACGGAATACAACACCAAAGCATTGGCCGCTATGGCGAAAGCGTTGCGAAAGACGATCCGAAAAAAGCACAGCCGCCGTTCTCACATCGTCGGCTGGATCGTGATCGCCTTTGGCCTGCTGCTGATGGTAAAGGCCTCCGCCTTTGATTTCCGCGCCGTTGTTACATCTGTCGCGCTCCTGGCGGTTTTGGCGGCGCTGCTTTTTGAGGACAGGCTCAACGGAGCCATCGCCAAAAAGCGCCTGCTTGCCGGCACGGAAAAGGCGGCGTCGGTCTTTTCCGAAGGCGGATTTGTGTCCTCCACGGAACTGGGCAGATCCGAGTGGAATTACGAAAAAATCACCGTCATCGCGGAAACGGCCGACTTCTTTGTGTTTATTTTCAGCGCCAGCCACGCGCAGTTGTACGACAAACGGACGCTGCAAGGCGGCACCGCGGACGAGTTCCGCCATTTCATCGAGGCGGTCACGGGGAAGCAGGTGCAGGCGGTCAGGTGAACGGCTCGCCCGATCACCGCTTGCTTCCGGCGAAAAGGACATAAAAAAACGCCTTTTCGGGCGAAAAAAGCAAAAAAAGAAATGACCCTTGACCGAAGCGCTGTGTTTCATACGGTCAAGGGTCATTTCTCTGAATTCTTGATATCTAACATCGTTTAACCTCTCTTTCTATGGAATCGACTTTCCTTATGTTAAAGTCGGGGTTTTTACCTGTACATTGGAATCACCCTTTCTGACTATAATATAGCATACCCCCGAGGGCTGCACAAGATGGGATAGTGCAACAACCTGCGCTGCCCAAATCGTGGAAAAGGGAGAAATCCGTCTCCCGGCATTGACAGGAGAGGTCGACCTCTGCTATACTAAATATGTTGGGCCGCCGCGAGAGTTCTCGCGGCGGCTTTTTGTGCCCATTTTGCCTAAAAACAGGGATAGGGAGGCGGCCGGTCGAATACTCTTTTTTCTTGTGCTTTGGCGGGGAATGTGGTATGTTATTATAGATATAGTATCTTAACTTGGAGGATTATGTCTTGGAACGGAAAAACGTACTGGTCAGCGAGGCGGAACTTGTCCGCCAGCGGGACTTTGAACAGAAAATATTTGATATGTTTGCCGCCCGGGAGGCCCATCCCGTGGCCTGCATCGACACCTTCGGCTGCCAGCAGAACGTGGCCGACGGCCAGAAACTGATGGGTATGCTGGAAGTGTGCGGATTCACCTTCACGGACAAGGCGGAGGAGGCCGATCTGGTCATCCTGAACACCTGCGCCGTCCGCGAGCACGCGGAGGATCGCGTGTTCGGCAATCTGGGCGCCCTGACCCACGCCAAAAAGGAAAATCCGGAAATGGTCATCTGCCTGTGCGGCTGTATGGCGCAGGAGCAGCGGGTGTCCGAGCGGATCAAAAAGTCTTATCCGCTGGTGAACCTGGTTTTTGGTCCCCACGCGCTCTGGAAATTCCCGGAACTGCTGTGGCAGGTGTACCAGAGCCGCAAGCGCGTGTTCTCCGTGGATGACGAGCACGGCACTATCGCCGAGGGCATACCCGTCGTCCGGGAAAAGGGCGTGAAGGCGTGGGTATCCATTATGTACGGCTGCAATAACTTCTGCTCCTACTGCATCGTGCCCTATGTCCGTGGCCGGGAGCGCAGCCGCGATCCCCAGTGCGTCATCGAGGAAGTGCGGGAACTGGTGGAGGCCGGGTATAAGGACATTACCCTGCTGGGCCAGAACGTGAACTCCTACGGCAACGATCTGGGCATCGGCTATGACTTTGCCGACCTCCTTGCGGAGATCGACAGGATCGAGGGCGAATATCTGATCCGCTTTATGTCCAGCCATCCCAAGGACGCCACAAAGAAACTCTTTGACACGATGGCGGCCAGCCGTCACGTGGCGCACCAGTTGCACCTGCCCTTCCAGTCGGGCAACGACCGGGTCCTGCGCGAGATGAACCGCCGCTACACCCGGGAACAGTATCTCGATCTCATCCGCTACGCCAAATCCGTGATGCCCGATCTGGTGCTGACCAGCGACGTCATCATCGGCTTCCCCGGCGAAACGGAGGCGGAGGCGATGGACACCGTGTCCCTGGTGGAGGAAGTGGGCTTCGATGCCCTGTTTACCTTCATCTACTCTCCCCGCCCTGGCACGAAGGCGGCGGAGATGCCCGACCCGGCCACCCGCGCCGAAAAGCAGAAATGGTTCGACAAGTTGCTGGAAGTGCAGAATGCGATGAGCGCCAAACTCCACGCCGAGTATATTGGAAAGACCGTCCGGGTCCTGGTGGACGGCAGGAGTGACGATGCCGAATTCCCCCTTACCTCCCGCACTGAGGGCAACCGCCTGGTGCGGCTGAAAGGCGAGGAAAGCCTGCTGGGGCAGTTCGTGGACGTGAAGATCACCGGCAGCAACACCTGGGCGCTGTACGGCGAAACGGTTTAAGAAAAGATCTCCTTTGCCAGAAGAAAGGCGGCGCGGGCGTATTCGTCCTCTGCGGCGGAGGCGGTGGCGCTTCTGGCATTGTCGTAAGAGTGAAAGAGCCGGTGCTGTTCTTCCGTGAGGGTGCGGCACAGGGCTTCGGCAGCCGCCTCCTCCCGCGCAAGGCAGGAAACGTATTCGCTGCTCATCACGGACGAGCGCTGTTCGTCCAGATACAGCAGCAGGGCGTCGATATAATCTTCCATAAATAATCTCCTAAAAAAACGATTGACGCACATTATAGTGTGCCACTATAATAGCACACATTATAGTGTGCGTCAATAGGAAGAGGGCAAAAATGACATTTTCTGAGCATCTTTCTAAATTGCGGGCAGAGAAGAAGTTGACGCAAAAAGGGGTTGCTACTGAGGTGGGTATCAGTTGGCGCGCTTATCAGAATTATGAGCGCGGAGTACAGGAGCCGACGCTGTCCACGCTGATCGCCCTTGCGGACTTTTACCAGATCTCTCTGGACGAACTGGTTTGCAGAGAGCAGAAATAATTGCACCGCTTCGGTGCGGGAATGCGCCCCCAGTTCTCTCTTAAAGAGAGAAACGGCCGCGCCCGGTCAAAGAGAGACGTGGGTGAACCCTTTCGATTGGGTTCCCCCACACCCCCTCCTGACCGACCAGACCAAGGGGGCCGCGGCCCCCTTATTCTGGACTGCATCCCCCGGAGAGGTATGCCGGAACCTTTATCAATGCCCCTTCCGGGAAGCCGCCCTTTTTTGGGGGAGGTTTCCAAAGGAGGGGGCCGGAGCCCCCTCCTTTGTGTCGGTTCAAGGGGAGGTTTGGAGGGGGAAATCGAAATCCCCCTCCAAGGTTTCTTTTGGACCGGCCGCGGCCCGTTTTCTTTTCAAAGAAAATGGGGGGCGGACTCTCTGCGGCAAGGCCGCAAACCACACGTGCCGTATCACGGCACAAGAAGAGGTGAGACTATGGCGGAACTGACCCCTATGATGAAACAATATTTGGAGATCAAGGCCAACAATCCGGACTCCATTTTGTTTTTCCGTCTGGGCGACTTTTATGAGATGTTCTCCGATGATGCCCGCACGGCGTCCAGAGAACTGGACCTGACCCTGACCACCCGGGACAAGGACCCAAAAAAGAGCGCCGAGGAAAAGATGCCGATGTGCGGCATCCCCTACCACGCCAGCGAAGCCTATATCGCCCGTCTCATCGCCAAGGGTTACAAGGTAGCCATCTGCGAGCAGGTGGAGGATCCCGCTACGGCCAAGGGGCTGGTGAAGCGGGACATCATCCGCGTGGTCACGCCTGGCACGGTCATTGACGCCGCGTGTCTGGACGATAAAGCCGGCAACTTCATCTGCGGCATCTATCTGGACTCCCGGGGCGCCGGCGTGGCCTTCTGTGACATCACCACCGGCAAGGCCCATCTCACCGCCTTTACCGGCAAGGACGCCGTGGAGCATATCATCAACGAACTGGGCCGCTTTGACCCCGTGGAGGCCATTTTGAACGACGGCGCCGTCTCCGAAGCCGCGCTGACGGAGACCCTGCGGGAGAAATTCCGCTGCCGCGTGGAAAACGGCGGCGAGCGCCGCTTCCTGCTGAACGAGGCAGAGAAGAACATCCGCCGCCAGTTCGGCGAGGAGGCACAGAAGAACCTGCCTGCCGGCAATCCCGCCGCGGCGATGGCGCTGGGCGGCCTGCTGCATTACTTATACGAAACGCAAAAAACCGACCTGTCCCACATCAACGACCTGGACTACTACGAGCAGGGCCGCTTTATGGAACTGGACCTGACCGCCCGCCGGAATCTGGAACTGACGGAGACCCTGCGGGGCAAGGAGAAGAAGGGCAGTCTCCTCTGGGTGCTGGACAAGACCCGCACCCCGATGGGCGGCCGCTGCATCCGCAGTTGGCTGGAACGGCCGCTGCTGTCCGTCACCGCCATTTCCCGCCGGCTCTCCGCCGTGGGCGCGCTGGTGGACAACACCATCGTCCGGGAGGAACTGATCGCCGCGATGACCGGACTTGGCGATATGGAGCGTCTGATCGGCCGCATCGTCTACGGCACCGCCGGCGGACGGGATATGGCCTCCCTCCGCGCCGCCATCGAAAAACTGCCGGAAGTGAAGGCGCAGTTGTCCGCCCTGAATGACCGCCGCCTTGCCGAACTGACGGCGGCGCTGGACACGCTGGACGATCTGGGCGCGCGCATCGCGGAGACCATCTGCGACGAGCCGCCGTTTTCCGTCCGCGAGGGCGGCTTCATCCGGGACGGCTTTGACGAAGAAGTGGATCGCCTGCGCCACATCCTCAAAGGCGGCAAGGGCGTTATCGCCGAAATGGAGGCCCGGGAGAAGGAACGCACCGGCATCCGCACGCTGAAAATCGGCTTCAACAAGGTCTTTGGCTATTACATCGAGGTGTCCAACTCCTTCAAGGAGCAGGTGCCCGAAACCTATATCCGCAAGCAGACGCTGGTGAACGGCGAGCGCTTCATCACCCAGGAACTGAAAGAACTGGAACACGAGATCCTGACGGCGTCCGACCGCGTGGTGGCGCTGGAATATGAACTGTTCACGCAGTTGCGCCAAGAAATTTCCGCCGCCGCAGTCCGCATCCAGCAGACGGCGGCCGTGGTGGCCGAGACGGACGCACTGGCGTCCTTTGCC
Organism: Oscillospiraceae bacterium; assembly: GCA_015068335.1. Taxonomy (GTDB): domain Bacteria; phylum Bacillota; class Clostridia; order Oscillospirales; family Oscillospiraceae; genus Oscillibacter. The sequence continues at coordinate 6,313 of SVKT01000008.1, forward strand.
TCCGTGGCCGTGCGGAACAATTACTGCCGCCCCGAGGTGGACGAGTCCGGCGTCATTGAGATCCGGGAGGGCCGCCACCCCGTGGTGGAGCGGATGCTGAAAGACAGCCTGTTCGTCCCCAACGACACCTTTATGGGCGAAAAGGACGACCGGGTGGCCATCATCACCGGCCCCAATATGGCCGGTAAATCCACCTATATGCGGCAGGTGGCGCTGATCGTTCTGATGGCGCAGATGGGCTGCTTCGTGCCGGCCAAATACGCCCGCATCGGCGTGACGGACCGCATCTTCACCCGCATCGGCGCCAGCGATGACCTCACCGCCGGTCAGTCCACCTTTATGGTGGAGATGACGGAGGTGGCGGACATTCTGCGCCACGCCACGAAGCATTCTCTGCTGATCCTGGACGAGATCGGCCGCGGCACGTCCACCTTCGACGGTATGTCCATCGCCCGGGCGGTGCTGGAATACTGCGCCGACCGGAAACTGCTGGGCGCCAAGACACTGTTTGCCACCCACTATCACGAACTGACGGAACTGGAAAACACCCTGCCCGGCACCGTGAATTACAACATTGCCATCAAGACCCGTGGCGAGGATATCATCTTCCTGCGCAAGATCATTCCCGGCGGCGCCGACCGCAGTTACGGCATCGAAGTGGCCAAACTGGCGGGCCTGCCGGACAAGGTGGTGCAGCGGGCAAAAACCGTGTTGAAGGAACTGGAAGAAGAAAACGGCGTGCAGTACACCGTCCCCCGGCAGGAGACGGAACAGGTCTCTCTGGATGCCATCGGCGAGGGCGAGGTGCTGGATGCGCTGCGCCGCTGCCAGCCCGATACCCTCACGCCCATCGAGGCGATGCAATTCCTTTACGAACTGAAACAGAAATTGACCTGAAAGGGGAGGTGCTTCTATGGCGAAAAAAGGTTCTGCACATATGACGGCAGGAGAGCAGGTCGCAGGCGTATGCTTTTTTGTGATCTATCTGCTGGTGCTGCCCTTTGTCACGAATCCGGTCTTCAACCTTGCTGAAAAACTGCTGAACACCGATATTTCCCAGGCGATGCGGAACACGATCTACTATTACGCCCTGTTTGCCGCCACCGTCATCATCTTCCACGGCTACATCGGAAACACCACCCGCCGCTTTCTGGACAATCTGGGCAGCGCCTGCCGCACGGCGGTGGTGGGGCTGGTGGCGCTGTACGGTCTCAACGAACTGGTCTACCGCCTGACCAACGTGATAATGAAAAACCGCACCAACCTCAACGACACCACCATCTCCGCACAGATCAACGACGCGCCTCGGGTGACGATGCTGATCGTGATCCTGCTGGCTCCCTTCGTGGAGGAGGTGCTGTTCCGCGGTCTGGTGTTCGGCGGCCTGAAAGGCCGCAGCCGCCTGATGGCCTACCTCATCAGTTGTCTGCTATTTGCGGCGTTGCACGTGTGGCAGTTCGCCGTGGTGCAGCAGGACATCACCTATTTCCTGCTGATGGTGCAGTATCTGGTGCCGGGTCTGGTGCTGGCCTGGGCCTATGACCACAGCGGCACGGTCTGGTCGCCCTTTGCCATCCACGCCGTTGCCAATGCCCTGAGCATCTGGGCGCGGAGTTGAAAGAGAGGAAATTCCCTATGAGTTTTTTTGATACCCTGGAACAGATGGTGGTCATCTTCTTCGCTGTGGCGGTGGGCTTTGCCGCACGGAAGATGAAGGTCCTCTCCGAGGAGACCACCCGCTATCTCACTAACCTGGTCCTGACCTTCCTGATGCCCTGCAAGATCCTGGCCTCCGTGACCAACGGCACGGACCTGCCCTCCGTGGGCATCATTCTGGAAGTGCTGAAAATGTCGCTGGTGTTTTACGGCACGGGCGCCGTGTTCCTGCTGATCGTGCCCCGTCTGCTGGGTGGAACGGACAAGCAGAAGGGCGTGTGGCGCTATGTGATGATGTTCCCCAACACCGCCTTTGTGGGATATCCCGTCATCGAGACGATGTACGGCGCCGGCGCTGTGTTTTACGCCGTGCTGCTGAACCTGCCCTTCAACCTGCTCAACTACTCTATGGCACCCCTGCTGCTGGCGGGTCAGCGCCGGTTCAGCCTGAAACAGAGTTTCTCCCCCTGTGTCATCGCTTCCTTCGTCAGTCTGGTCATCGCCCTTGTGGGCGTGCAGGCGCCGGCCCTCGTGGGCAACACGGTGAGTTTTGTGGGCGAGTCGGCAATGCCGATGAGCCTTGTGGTGCTGGGCAGCGTGCTGGCCAACACTTCCATCCGTGGCGCGCTGACCTCTCCCCGCATCTGGATCTTGTCTCTGATCCGCCTGCTGGTGCTGCCGGTGGTGATGCTGCTGGTGATGCGCCCGCTGCATATGGACAGTCTGGTGATGGGCGTCGGCGTGTTGGAGGGCGGTATGCCCTCTGCCATCAGCGGCACGATGCTGAGCCTGCAATACGGCGGCGATGTGGACTGCATCACGCAGGTCATCCTGCTTTCCACCCTGCTTTCTATGGTGACGATCCCCCTCGTTGCTATGCTCCTTTGATTTCGTTTGGGAGGTGCTTCCTATGCCCCACATTCAGCAACTTGCGCCCCACGTGGCAGACCTGATCGCCGCCGGTGAGGTGGTGGAACGCCCCGCCAGCGTGGTCAAGGAACTGGTGGAGAATGCCATCGACGCCGGCGCCACCGCCATCGTGACGGAGATCCGGCGCGGCGGTATGGGTATGATCCGTGTGACGGATAACGGCTGCGGCATTGCGCCGGAGGAACTGCCCACGGCTTTCCTGCGCCACGCCACCTCCAAAATGCGCTCTGCCGAGGATCTGGGAAAAATCGGCACTCTGGGCTTCCGCGGCGAGGCGCTGGCGGCGATCTCCGCCGTGAGCCGGCTGGATATTTTGAGCCGCAGAAGCGGTGCACAAAGTGGCGCCGCGCTGCATCTGGAAGGCGGCGTCCCCGGCGACGTGCGGGAGTGCGGCGCGCCGGAGGGCACCACCATCACGGTGAGCGATCTGTTTTACAACACGCCCGCCCGCCTGAAATTTATGAAAAAGGACAGCGCCGAAACCGCCGCCGTTGCGGGTTTGATGCAGCATCTGGCGCTGTCCCATCCCAATATTTCCTTCAAGTTTATCAAGGACGGGCAGGACGCCCTCCATACCCCCGGTGACGGAAAGACGGAATCCGCCGTGTATGCCGCGCTGGGCCGGGACTTTGCCAGGTCGCTGGTGGCCGTGGAAGGCTGCGGCGGCGAGGTGGAGGTCAAGGGCTTTGTCACTGCGCCCCTGATGGGCCGGGGTTCCCGGTCTATGCAGGTGTTCTTCGTCAACGGCCGCTTCATCAAGTCCCAACTGCTGACGGCGGCGCTGGAAGAGGGTTACCGCAACCAGATTATGAAGGGGAAATTCCCCGGCTGCGTGCTGTTTGTGACGCTGCCGGCAGAACTGGTGGACGTCAACGTCCATCCCGCCAAGACCCAGGTGAAGTTTGCCCGGGAAAAGGAAGTGTTTGACGCGGTGTACCACACCGTGATGGACTGCCTGGACGGCAGAGGCCGCCCCGCAGAACCTGCAAAACCGGTGGAGCAGACCGTGAATCCCCGGGGCGATTTCTTCCGCACGATGGACGCCAAAACCTACCGGGAAGAGGCAGCAAAGCCGGCGGTGCAGAGTACTCCTGCGGCACCGAAAAAGCCCGTCTGGGATACCGAGTGGAAAAAAACTGCCGCCGTGGCGGATGTGGTGCAGCGCCCCGCCGGCTATCAGGCCTTCCGCCCGCTGGAAAAGCCTGCCGGCGCCGCCTTCGGCAAGCCCCCCGCCTCCGTCACGGAACGGAAGGAGGAGGCCACCGCCGCAAAGCAGCCGTCCGCTCCCGGCCTGAAACCGGAGCGGGAAGAAGTGCCCCGCCCCGCGCCGATGCGGGAGGAAAAGCCTTTCGTTCCCGCTATTCCGCAGGAGAAACTGGACCTGCCGGAGCAGCAGACCATCGAGCCGCAGAAAGAAGCGCCCTGGCGCATTGCCGGCGAGGTGCTGAACACCTACATCGTCTGCGAGAGCGAGGACGGCTGCATTTATCTCATCGATAAGCACGCCGCCCACGAGCGGGTGAATTTCGACCGGCTGAAAGCAGCCGCCGAGCCGCCTATGCGCCAGACCCTGCTTGCGCCCATCGTGGCGGAACTGCCCCGGGAGGACGGCGCGCTGCTGCTGGAAAACGCGGTGCTGCTGGAACAGTTCGGCTTTGCCTGCGAGGATTTTGGCGACAATGCCGTGCTGGTGCGGGAAGTGCCGGCGGACATTGACGCGGCGGACACCGTCTCCACGCTGGAAGAATTTGCCGAGAATCTGCGCGGCGGCCGCGACCTGAACGAAAAGAGGGAAAACCTGCTGCACACGATGGCCTGCAAGGCCGCCATCAAGGGCGGCTGGGTCAGCGACCGGAAGGAACTGGAAGTGCTGGTGGAAAAGGTGCAGCGCGGCGAAGTGAAGTACTGCCCCCACGGGCGGCCCGTGGCGGTGAAACTGACCCGGTACGAACTGGAAAAGATGTTCAAACGGGCATAATCGCCCGGAGGAGGTATCTATGAAAGAGAAGAAAGAGAAACGCTTCGTCTGTATCCACAGCGAGAGCAAGTTTTCCGGCGCGAGTGAGATCTGGGTGGATAAGGAGACCGGCGTAAACTATTTCTATCATTCCGCTGGTTACGGCGGCGGCCTGACGCCGCTGCTGAACCGGGACGGCACCCCGGTCATCACCACCGTGCTGCCGGAGGAATAAGCCGGGCCGGTCAAAGCGCCGGCGATGGAGAGGAGGGAGACCGTGGCGCCGAAAATTGTATGTGTGGCAGGCCCGACAGCCTGCGGAAAAACGAAAATGGGCGTGCTTCTGGCGAAGAAGTTCAACGGGGAAGTGGTCTCCGTGGACTCAATGCAGATCTATCGCGGTATGACCGTCGGCACCGCCGCCCCCAGGGCGGAGGAGATGGACGGCGTACCCCACCATATGGTGGCGGTGGCAGAGCCGGAGGAACAGTGGTCTGCCGCCCGCTATGCGGAGATGGCCGTCCCTATCATTGACGACATTCTGGCAAGAGGAAAACTGCCCGTTCTGGTGGGCGGCACGGGATTGTGGCTGGATACGCTGGTGCAGGGCAGGACCTTTGCCGGCGGCTGCGCCGGCGGCAGGGTCCGCCGGGAATTGCAGCAGCGGTTGGAAGCGGACGGCATCGCGCCGCTGTTGGAGCAGTTGCGGCAGGTGGATCCCGCCTCCGCGGAGCGCCTCCATCCCGCCGATGAAAAACGAATTTTGCGGGCGTTGGAAGTGTATCTGGAAACGGGCAAGACCATCACCGCCCACAACGAGGAGACAAAGGCCGTCCCGCCCCGGTATGACGCCGTGTGGATCGGTCTTCGCTTTGCCGACCGGGAGGATATGAAGGCGCTCATCGACCGCCGGGTGGACCAAATGGTGGACGAGGGGCTGCTGGACGAGGTGCGGATGCTGCTGGAAAGCGGGCTGCCCCGGACGGCAACGGCGTGGCAGGCCATCGGCTACAAGGAATTTTTGGCCGTGGCGGATGGGACCGCCACCGTGGCGGAGGCTGTGGAGGAGGTAAAACTCCGTTCCCGGCAGTACGCCAAGCGCCAGTTGACCTGGCTGCGGAAAAACGACAGGATCCATTGGATCGAATGGGAAAAAGAACGGGATTTTGGCCGGGCCTTGCAGGTTTCGACAGAAATCCTCTCCGCTGAGGGCTTACCATAAGCCTGAGAAGCGGGAAACGATCCGCTTCGATAAAGAAAAGGAGCGGATACTATGCAGACAAAAGCGAATTTACAGGACATTTTTCTTCTTCGGGCAAGACGGGACAAACTGCCGGTCACGATGTTTCTGATGAACGGCTTCCAGATGCGGGGCGTCATCACCGGGTTTGACGCCTTTGCGGTGGTGCTGGACAGCGAGGGCAAGCAGCAGTTGATCTACAAGCACGCCATCTCCACCATCGCCCCCGTCCGCCCTGTGGAATTGACGGAAGATCCCTCGTAATGCGCGGCGTTCCGGGGGAGAGGTACATAGCGAGAGGAACAAGTATGAACAAACACTCCCTTGGAACAAAACTGTGGGCGGCGGGAATGTCGCTGCTGGTGGTAGGCTATTTCGTTATTCAGGCCTACCGCTACTTCAACGACCCCTTCTCCACCACCCTTGCATACCATTATCAGGTGGAGGAGGGTGCGACCCTTTCCGGCTGGGTAACGCGGGACGAGCAGTTGCTCCCCAACAGCGGCGACGGCATCGTGGAACTGCGCCGGGAGGAGGGTGAGCGGGTCGGCGCCGGCGGAACGGTGGCGGAGATCTATGCCAGCCGCGACGCACAGGACATCCACACCCAGATCGAAGTGGTGGGGGCCCAGATCGAACAGTTGCGCTACGCGCAGGAAACACTGGCATCCCCGGAGGCTGCGCTGAAACTGGACGCCCAGATCGAGCAGAGTATCCTGGATCACCGCCGCTATGTGACGGCGGGGCAGTTATCCAAGGCGGAGACGGAAGGCCGGGAACTGCGCGCACTGGTGATGAAGCGGGACTTCTCCTCCTCGGGGAGCGAGGACTTCACTCTCCGCATTCAGGAACTGGAAAGCCGGCAAAAAGAATTGAAGCGGCAGGCTACCGGCTCTGTCCGGACCATCACCGCCCCCCGCTCCGGCCTGTATTCCGCCGCAGTGGACGGCTATGAAGCGGTCCTGACACCGGCGAGCCTCTCTGCACTCACGCCCTCCGCGCTGGACAGCATTCAGGCAGGCTCCGCGGATGCAGACATCGGGAAACTGATCCTGGGCGACCGGTGGTACTATTCCGTGGTGATGACGGCAGAGGAGGCAAAAGAGGTGGCGGAGCGCTCTGCGGCGCTGGAAAAACAGCAGCAGGCCCTGACGCTGCGCTTTGCCAAAAGCGTGGAACGGGATCTTCCGGTGACGGTGGCCTTTGTGGGCCCGGCGGAGGACGGAAAGTGCGTGGTCACTTTCTGCGGCACAACCTATCTGCCCCAACTGACGCAGTTGCGCCGCCAGAGCGCTCAACTGGTCACCCGCACCTATGCGGGCATCCGCGTGCCGAAAACGGCGCTGCGTATGGTAACGACGAAGGAAACTGCCGAGGACGGCACGGAAAAAACCGTGCAGGCCACCGGACTGTACTGCGTTGTGGGTATGGAGGCCCGGTTCAAGCCGGTGGAGATCCTGTACAGCGGCGACGGATTTGTGCTGGTTCGCTCTGCTGCCCCTGCGGGCAACGAAACGCTGAAACTCCGGCCCGGCGACGAAGTGATCGTGCTGGCGCGGAATCTGTTTGACGGAAAAGTTCTTGGCTGATCAACGAAAAGAGAGAGGAATGCGGAAATGATGTCGATCGCGGAAAACATCGCCCGGGTACGGGAGAACATAGCAGCCGCCTGCCGGGAGGCGGGCAGAGACCCCGGCGAGATCACGCTGGTGGGCGCCAGCAAGATGAATGACGCCGCCGCCTGCCGGGAGGCCATTGCCGCCGGCATTGACGTGCTGGGCGAAAACCGGGTGCAGGAAATGACGGCAAAACTGGCCGACAACGCCTATGAGGGTGCGCCGCTGCACTTCATCGGCCATTTGCAGCGCAACAAGGTCAAGCAGGTGGTGGGCAAAGTGGCGCTGATCCAGTCCGTGGGCTCGCTGGAACTGTTGGACGAGATCGAAAAGGTAGCCGCGCGGCTGGACATCGTGCAGGACATCCTGCTGGAAGTCAACATCGGCGGGGAGGAGGCCAAGAGCGGCTTCGCCCCGGAAAGCCTGGCGGAAGCGGCGGAACTTGCAAGGGAGCGGAGCCACGTCCGCGTGCGCGGATTGATGACCATTCCTCCCGCAGACAGCGACCGCGACACCAATATCCGGTATTTCAACAAAGTTCGGACACTTTATGTTGACATCAATGAGAAATTGTTCCATAATGAATTAGAATACCTTTCTATGGGTATGAGCGGCGACTATGAGGATGCCATCCGCAGCGGTGCCAATATGGTCCGGGTGGGCACCGCCATTTTCGGCGCGCGCCATTATACTTAAAAACTTCCGCTGAGGAGGCCTGTTATGGGATTTTTGGACGAGCTGAAAAAACTGACTCACCCCTATGAGGATGAGGACGATGAACTGGAAGAATTTGAAGAAGTGACCCCGCCCCGCCAGTCTTTCGAGGACCGTCGCGGCAAGACGGAAGAGCGCCGCAGCAAGGTGGTCAACATTCACGCCACCACGCAACTCAAAGTGGTTCTGGTGAAGCCGGAGCGCTTTGAAAACGCCTCCGAGATCGCCGATCAACTCAAAGAGAAGCGCACGGTGGTGCTGAATCTGGAATCCACCAACAAGGATGTCGCCCGCCGCCTGATCGATTTCCTGTCCGGTGTGGCTTATGCCGGCGAGGGCAAGATCAAGAAAGTGGCTGCCAATACGTACATCATCACGCCCTACCACGTGGAACTGGAAGGCGATCTCATTGACGAGCTGGAAAACAACGGCTTGTACTTCTGATAGGAGGTTCATCGAATTATGCTGACACCGCAGGAAGTTTCCAGCCGCTCTTTCACCAAGGCGGTTATGGGTGGCTACAATATGGCAATGGTCGACGAGTTTCTGGACGAGTTGACCGACGATTACACCGCACTTTATAAGGAAAACGCCGGTTTGAAGGCCAAGATGAAGGTCCTGGTGGAGAAGGTGGAGGAATACCGCGCCACGGAGGACTCTATGCGCGCCACGCTGCTGTCCGTGCAGAAGATGGCGGATTCCATCATCCACGAGGCAGAGCAGAAGCGTGAGAAGATGCTCTCCGACGCCAGAAGCGACGCCGAGATCCAGATCGCCAACTACCGCCGCGAACTGATGGAGACCGAGGAGCGTCTGCGTCAGGGCAAGGAGGAACTGAACCGCTTTATCGCCGCCAGCCGCGCCCTGTGCGCACAGGAGATGCAGCATCTGGAACAGTTGGCACAGATGAAGGTGCTCGCCAAGGAAGAACCCGCCGCTGAGGAGATCAGCGTGGACGAGATCGGCGAACTGGTTCTGGAAGCGATGCAGATGGTCGACGGTATGGAGGAGACGCCCGCTGCCGAGGAGAGCGCTGAGGAAGCCACCGAAGAGATCGTCGAGGCCGAAGGACCCGCCGCCGAGGAGGAGACCCCCGACTATCCCGAGGGCAACCCCTTCGAGGACGAGGTGGATCTGTCCGCCACCCGCCGCATCAATCTGGATGATTTGAAGTTCGGCCGCAATTACAGCAAGGATAACTAACAGCAAACAGCGGCTCTCCGGAGCCGCTGTTTTTCGGAAAGGATGGGATTATGGAGCATCAGCGCCCCATCGTGGCATTTTTGTATGACTTCGATAAAACCCTCTGCACCACGGATATGCAGAACTATGCCTTCATTCCTTCGCTGGGAATGACGCCGGCGGAATTCTGGGCGCTGGCCAACGGCTTTGGCCGCGCCAACCGTATGGACGGCATTCTGGCCTATATGTACACGATGATCCAGGAGTCCCGGCGCAAGGGCGTGCCCTTCACCCGGGAGGATCTGGTGGAGAAAGGCAAAAGCATCGTGCTGTTCCCCGGTGTGCGGGACTGGTTCGACCGCATCAACGCCTTTGGCGACAGCCTGGGCGTGCAGGTAGAGCACTATATCATCTCCTCCGGCCTGCGGGAGATCATCGAGGGCTCCTCCATCAACGACGCCTTCAAGGAGATCTACGCCAGCGAGTTCTATTATGACGAGGCCGGCCGTCCCGCCTGGCCCAAACTGGCGGTAAACTTCACCGCAAAGACCCAGTTCGTCTACCGCATCAACAAGGGCGTGCTGGATGTTTCCGACGACAAGACCCTCAACGACTCTATGCCGGACGATTCCAAGCGGGTACCCTTTGTCAATATGATCTACGTGGGCGACGGTCTCTCCGATGTGCCCTGTATGAAGATGATGCGCGCCTACGGCGGTCAGGCCATCGCCGTCTATCAGGAGAGCAACCGCCTCGGCGTGGAAGATCTGCTGGCCAAGGGACGGGTGGATTTTATCTTCAAAGCCGATTACAGCGAGGGAACGCCCCTGGACCTGACGGTGAAGAACATCATTCGCAAAATGGCCATCGCCGACCGGCTGTGGGCCGAAAACACCCAACAGTTGCGCCGTCTGGGCGGCGACGTGCTGCCCGATCAGGTGGGTCTGTTCTGAACAAACCGAAAAACCACGAAAGCACGCGGAAGAAATTCCGCGTGCTTTTTTGTCGCCTCTTTACAGGGGGTAACTTTCCTGATAAAATATACAAACTGTATTGTCTGCGCCCGCATCTTCGGCGGACGGAGAAAGGAGATTCCTATGACTTCTGAATTTTCCAGAACCCTCTCCCTGCTGCGGCGGGAGCGGGGCGTTTCCCAGCGCACCGCGGCGGCGGATCTGGGCATTTCCCAGGCGCTGCTGTCCCACTATGAAAAGGGGGTGCGCGAGCCGGGCTTGCCCTTTGTGGTCAAGGCCTGTGACTATTATCACGTATCGGCTGACTTCATTCTGGGCCGCACGCTGTCCCGGGAGGGCGGTATGCTGACCAGCGAGGAGATCCTGGGCGCCGCGGACGAGAGCAAGGTGCTGCAAGGCAGCGTTCTGGCGACGCTTCAAAGCAAACTGCTCTCCGGCGCCATCGGCGTGCTGTTCGGCCTGCTGGGCAAACTGGGCGATAAGGCGGCCATCAACGCCGCGGCGGAGCATCTGGGCGGCAGCGTGTATCAGTTGTACCGCCACCTCTACCGTGCCGGCGGCGCCAACGAGCAGTATTTTGCGCTGGATGCGGACTTTTGCGCGATGGACGCGGCCGCGGCAGACGCAAAACTGGCGGAACTCCGCTATGTCCGCGCCCTGCGGCAGCAGAAGGGCGCGTTCCCCGATCTCTCCGCGGAGGCGGTGGCGGAGGCCTATCCCGGCCGCTGCCAGAGCCTGACGCAGGTTTTGAGCGCGGCGGACAAGCGCCTGTCTGCGCTGGCGGAAAAGTGAGGACCCAATGAGTTTTCAATCGCTGGATTTTCTGGCCTTTGTGGCGGCGGTCACAGGGGGTTGTCTGTTGGTGGCCCGCAGGACGCCGTGGGCTGCGAAACTGCTGCTGACGGTCGGCTGCATCGGCTTCTGTCTGGATGCCGGGCTCCGGGGTTTCCTCGTGCTGTGCTGCGGCGCGGCAGTCAGCCTTGCGGCGGTGAAATATCTTGCCGCCGACAGGCCGCAGAACCGGCGCCGGGCGGCGATGATCGCTGCTGCGGCGTGGCATATCGTTGTGCTGGCAGTATTCAAGTATACCGGGTTTGTCACCGGCGGCGCGGCCTCTGTGGGCTGGGTTCCGCTGGGATTGAGCTTCTTTACCTTCCAGCAGTTGTGGCTGCTCAAAGAGGTCTACACCCGGGAATATGTGCCCCAGCCGGGGGATGACCTGCTGCTCTACGCCTTCTTTTTCCCCTCCGTCACCTCCGGCCCCATCCTGCGGCCCGGAACCTTCTTCCCACAGGTGCGGAGTGAGCGTTTCCTGCGCCCCACCTGGGAGGATGCCGCCGCAGGCATCTGCGGCATCTGCGTGGGCACGGCCAAAAAGGTGCTGCTGGCAGACGCCTTCGGCGTGGTGGTGAACAACGGCTGGAACGGCGCGGCGGCGTCCGCGCCTGCCGCGTGGCTGACCATTCTTGGCTACACGATGCAGTTGTATTTCGACTTTTCCGGCTACTGCGACATTGCCGCCGGCTGTGCCCGCCTGCTGGGCATCCGCCTGCCGATGAACTTCGACTCTCCCTACCGCAGCCTTTCCGTGACGGAGTTCTGGAAGCGCTGGCATATCACCCTGACCACTTTCCTGCGGGAGTGTGTGTACTTCCCCCTGGGCGGCAGCAGGAAGGGCGCCGCGCGGGCGTATCTGAATATTCTGCTCGTGTTTCTCATCAGCGGCATCTGGCACGGCGCGGGCTGGACCTTTATCGTGTGGGGACTGCTCCACGGTCTGGCCCAGATCGCGGAACGACTTCTGGGCAAGCGGACGGAGCGGCTGCCGAAGGTGCTGCGCTGGGCGCTGATGTTCCTGTTTGTCAATCTGGCGTGGGTGTTTTTCCGCGCGCCGGACCTTGCGTCCGCGTGGGCGCTGCTGAAAACCGCCTTTACCGGCGGTTCGGGACTGCCGCTCCCTGCATTGGCGGCGGGATTGTTCCCCAAGGAACGGGCGGCGTTGCAGTTGCTGCTGTCGGATATGGAGTCGAATCTCAATGTGCTGCTGGTGTCCGTCCTCTACGGCGCGGGCGCGGCGGTGGTGCTGTATCCCCGCAGCACGGCGCGGGATATGGAGGAGGGGCGCTGCCCCGGCATTTTGCGCTGTGTGCTGCTGGCGGCGGCTGCGGCGTGGGCAGTTCTCTCCTTTACCGGTGTGACCACCTTTATCTATTCCAACTTTTAAGGAGGCCGTATGGACAAACGATACAGACGCTGTGCCTGCGGCCTGCTGGCCGGGGTGCTGTTGCTGCTGACGGCGGCAGCCGCCGTGGTGTATGCCGTAGACCCGGCCTTTTACTACCGTGTGCCCGCGGACGGCGAAGCGGTCTTTTTCAACGAGCGCTATCAGAGCGCGGGCCTTGCCGCAAATGTGGAGGCGGACACCGTTCTGGTGGGCACCTCTATGGCGGCCAATTACCGGCCTTCCGCCATCGGCGCGGCCTTCGGCGGCAGCGGCGGGCGCATTACACTTCCCGACGGATACATCAGCGAGTTTGACCGGGTAATGGACGTGCTGTTTCGCAAGCAGGCGCCCGGACGCGTGGTCATTGCGCTGGATATGAATATCCTGACCCGGGACGGCAGCGGCGTCACCGATGCGATGCCAGAATATCTGTATAACCGCAACCCGGTGGACGACGTCCGGTATCTGCTGAACAAGGATGCGCTGTATTACAGTTTTTTTGTGCTGAAAAACCGGGAATGGGGCACCACGGAGACGCTGGATGAGAGTTTCGTCTGGGACGAGGGCATCTGGTGGAATCACATCACGGCGCTGGCGGGCTATGCAAGACCCGAGCCCTCCGGCGAAACGCTGCCGGCAGACGCCTATCTGGACAATGTGCGCAGCAATCTGGCTGTGGTGGAGCGTTGGATCACGGAGCATCCCGACACGCAGTTTGAGATCTTCCTCTCGCCGTACAGTATGCTGTTCTGGGACAAGGCGGCGCGGCTGGGGCAGACGGAGGCGGTACTTGCCGCTGTGGAACTGACCTGCACAGCGTTGCTGGGCTATGAAAATGCTGCCCTTTACGGCTGCCTGATGGACCGGGAATTCGTGGACGATCTGGACAACTACTGCGACCACCTCCACCACTCCACGGAGATGGGAGACCGGGTGCTGGCGAAGATCGCCGCCGGAGAAGGCCGGCTGACGGAGGAAAATGTGGCGCAGACTCTCGCCAACTGGCGGACGTTTGTGGTAGACTATGACTATGAAAAGTTCTGGGACACGGCGTTCTGGGAGGAATGGAACGCCGCCCGGGCAAAGACGTGATTTTGACCCCCCCAACGGAGGTATCCCCTTATGACGAAACAGGAAAATATTCGCAACTTTTCCATTATTGCGCACATTGACCTCGTCGCCCCAAGCGCCGCATCCCTCGCAGCCGGCTAACGCCGACCGCTCGCTCGCTTTGCTGCGGCTCCTCTCCCCACAAAATCTTCGATTTTGCAGGGACTCCTTACTTTGATTTGATATACGGCGCATCCGCGCCGCCCCGCCTTGCGGGGCCCCGGGTGGACTTGCCGACGGAGGTATCCCCTTATGACGAAACAGGAAAATATTCGCAACTTTTCCATTATTGCGCACATTGACCACGGCAAGTCCACCCTGTCTGACCGTATGATCGAACTGTGCGGTGCGGTGGAGCAGCGGCAGATGGAATCCCAGATCCTGGACAATATGGATCTGGAAAAGGAACGCGGCATCACCATCAAGGCCCGCGCCGTCCGTATGGACTACACGGCGAAGGACGGGGAAGTGTATACCCTCAACCTCATCGACACCCCGGGCCACGTGGACTTCAACTACGAGGTTTCCCGCTCTCTGGCGGCCTGCGAGGGCGCCGTTCTGGTGGTGGACGCCACCCAGGGCGTGGAAGCCCAGACTCTGGCCAACACCTATCTGGCGATGGAGCACGATTTGGAGATCCTGCCCGTGTTCAACAAGATCGACCTGCCTGCCGCCGACCCCCAGATGGCCAAGCAGGCGGTGGAGGACATCATCGGTCTGCCGGCGATGGATGCGCCGGAGATCTCTGCCAAAATGGGCATCAATATCGACTCCGTGCTGGAAGACATCGTGAAGAACGTCCCGGCGCCCACCGGCGACCCCGACGCGCCGTTGCAGGCCCTGATCTTCGACAGCCAGTATGACAGTTACCGCGGCGTCATCGTTTTCCTGCGGCTGATGGAGGGCTCCCTCCGTCCCGGCCAGCAGGTGAAAATGATGGCCTCCGGCGCCACCTATCAGGTCATCGAGTGCGGCCATCTGCTGCCGCTGGGTATGAAGGCCTGCGATTGCCTGCGCGCCGGCGAGGTCGGCTACTTCACCGCCTCCATCAAAAACGTGAAGGATACCCGAGTGGGCGATACCGTCACCGACGCTGCCAATCCCGCCGCCGAGCCTCTGCCCGGTTACCGACCCGTGCAGCCGATGGTCTACTGCGGCATCTACACCGAGGACGGCAGCAAGTATCCCGACCTGCGTGACGCGCTGGAAAAACTGCAACTCAACGACGCGTCCCTCTCCTTCGAGCCGGAATCCTCCGTGGCGCTGGGCTTCGGCTTCCGCTGCGGCTTCCTGGGTATGCTGCATATGGAAGTCATCCAGGAGCGTTTGGAACGGGAATTTGATCTGGACCTGGTCACCACGCTGCCCTCCGTTATCTACGATGTCTATAAGAACGACGGTACACTGGTGCGAGTGGATAACCCTCACAACTATCCCGACCCCACCCACATCGAGCACGCCGAGGAGCCTTATGTCAAAGTCTCCATCATTGCGCCCAACGAGTTCGTGGGCAACATTATGCCGATGTGTCAGGAGCGCCGCGGCGAGTTCAAGGATATGCAGTATCTGGATACCCGTCTGGTGGAACTGCACTATCAGATGCCCCTGAACGAGATCATCTATGATTTCTTCGACACCTTGAAAGCCAACACCAAGGGATACGCCTCTCTGGACTATGAACTGTCCGGCTACCGCCCCAGCGAACTGGTGAAGGTGGACCTGCGCCTCAACGGCGACGGCGTAGACGCTTTGAGTTTCATCGCCCATAAGGATAAGGCCTATCCCCGCGCCCGCAAACTGTGCGAGAAGTTGAAGGAGAATATCCCCAGACAGTTGTTTGAGATCCCCGTGCAGGCCGCCATTGGCGGCAAGGTCATCGCCCGGGAGACCGTGAAGGCTATGCGCAAGGACGTGCTGGCCAAGTGCTACGGCGGCGACATCACCCGCAAGAAGAAACTGCTGGAAAAGCAGAAAGAGGGCAAAAAGAAGATGCGCTCGCTGGGAAGTGTGCAACTGCCCACGGAGGCCTTCCTGGCCGTCCTCAAACTGGACGAGTAAGCGAAAAAAAGACCGCCGCAGGCATTGCCTGCGGCGGTTTCCTTGTTTCGTTCAATTGTCGCCGCCGTGGAGCAGGATCACTGCCGGCAGCAGAGAGAGGACGGAAAACAAAACCGTCCACTGGCCCATAAGGGGGAGCAGCAGACTGCCTGCGGCAGCGCCCGCCAGGAAGCACCCGATCACAGCCAGATAGCAGCCGGCAGACCGGAAGGCGCCGGGCTGTTTTTCCGCCGCGCCGTGGTAAATAAATTCTGCTGCGCTGCGGAGGTTGCCGGTGCACATCGTGGAGGCAAAGGCCAGTCCCCGCACGGTGCGGAAGGTGCTCAACTGCATAGAGCAGGCGATGGCGATGAGGGAGTTGACCACATTGTCCCAGACCCCGGTGGGGAGGAAGGCGGCGATGGTCAGGGCCAGGATCTCGCACAGAACCACACGCTGCTGCCAGCGAAGGCTGCCGCCCTTGCGTTTGCGCAGCATCTCCGTCACAGCGGCGCCGGCGGCAAAGGCCAGGATGGGCAGCAGATAGTGGGCGGCGCCGGGCAGGTCGCCCCGGGTCAGGCGAATAGTCAGCAGCAGCATATTGCCTGTCTGCATACTGGCAAACACGCCGCCCCGATGGAGATAGGAATAGGCGTCCAGCGCGCCGATGGCCATCGCCAGAAACGCGATCACGCCGAGAGATTCGGGGTTGCCCCGCCACTTTTTCATAGAGATCCTTTCTGAAAGAAGCCCCGGCGCCTTGAAAACGCCGGGGCTTTTCCGTTTTAGTATTCCAGTTCGCCGGTGAAGACCAGTTTGGCGTCGCCGGTGAGGGTGACGCGCTCGTCGGTGTAGTTGACCACCAGATCGCCGCCCTTGGCGCGGACGGTGATGTCGCGGCCTTTTTCGCACAGGCCGTTGGCCACGGCGGCAACCACCGCGGCGCAGGCGCCGGTACCGCAGGCAAGGGTCTCGCCGTTGCCGCGCTCCCACACGCGCATCTTGATGGTGCTGGGGTTCACCACGCGGATGAACTCGGTGTTGATGCGCTCGGGGAAGTAGGGGGCGTGCTCAAAGCGGGGGCCGATGAACTCCACATCCACGGCGTCCACGCGGGGGCAGAACACCACGCAGTGGGGGTTGCCCACGTCCACACAGGTGATGTTGTAGGGCCGGCCGCCGATGCGCACGGGATAGTCCACCACGGTCTGTTCCTTGATGGCAAATTTCAGCGCAGCGGTGTCCAGGGTGGCATAGCCCATATCCACGCAGGCGGAGGTCACCTTGCCGTTGGAGGTGTACAACTGCACCTGCTTCACGCCTCTGCCGGTCTCGATGGAGATGACTTCCTTCTTTACGATGCCGAAGTCGTACAGGTACTTGCCCATACAGCGCAGGGCGTTGCCTGCCATCATACCCTCGGAGCCGTCGGCGTTGAACATACGGATCTTTGCGTCCGCCTTTTCGGAGCGCTCCATCAGCACGATGCCGTCGGCGCCGATGCCGTAGTGCCGGTCGCAGAAGGTGACGCACAGGGACTCGGGGCAGGTGATGGTATTGTCCCAGTTTTCCAGGAAAATATAGTCGTTGCCGGAAGTCTGCATCTTGGCGAATTTCAGTTTCTGTCTGCCCTCGCGCAGATTGCAGATGTCGATCAACTCGGTGTTGTGCTGATTGTAGCGGGAGGCAAGGATGTCTGCCAGCGCGCCGGCGGTGTCCAGAGAGGTGAGGCAGGGGATGCCCAACTGGACGCAGCGGTGGTTCAGGCGGATAAAGTCCTTGATATAGGTAGGCTCGGTGGAGCCGGTGAGAATGACATAGTCGATCTTGCCGTCTTCCAGCATCTGGAAGACCTTGCTGTCCTGACCCAGTTTGCCCACGATCTCCACGTCGGTGCCCAACTGGGAGATCTCGTGGGCGGTGCCTTCGGTGGCGTAGAGTTTGTAGCCCATCTCGTCCAGTTTGCGGGCGATGTTCACCACTTCGGGCTGGTCGCGGTGGTTGACGGAGATCAGGATGCCGCCGTCACGGGGCTTGTCCAGTTTGTAGCCGGCGGAGACCAGGCCCTTGTACATCGCTTCGTTGAGGTCCTTGCCCAGACCCAGCACTTCGCCGGTGGACTTCATCTCGGGGGAGAGGGCGGCGTTGGCGTCGGTGATCTTCTGGAAGGAGAACACGGGCACCTTCACGGCCACATAGGGAGGCTCCTTGTAGAGGCCGGTGCCGTAGCCCATTTCCGCCAGGGGCTGACCGATCATAACGCGGGTGGCCAGATCCACCATCGGCACGCCGGTGACCTTGGAGATGTAGGGCACGGTACGGGAGGCGCGGGGGTTGACTTCGATGACGTAGAGTTCGCCCTCGTAGATCAGGTACTGAATGTTGATCAGGCCCTTGGTGCCCAGCGCCAGCGCCAGTTTTTCGGAGCAGTCGGTGATGATCTTCACCATCTTGTCGCTGATGGAGAAGTGGGGATAGACGGCGATGGAGTCACCGGAGTGCACGCCGGTGCGCTCGATATGCTGCATAATGCCGGGGATCAGCACGTCCTTGCCGTCAGAGATGACGTCCACTTCCAACTCCTTGCCCATCAGGTACTGATCCACCAGCACCGGGTTTTCGATCTTGCCGGAGAGGATGACGTTCATATAGGTCTTGACGTCCTCATCGTTGTGGGCGATGACCATATTCTGGCCGCCGATGACGTAGGAGGGACGCAGCAGCACGGGATAACCCAGTTCGTGGGCGGCGTCCAGCGCGCCCTGCATACCGGTGATGCCCATACCGCGGGGACGCTTGATGCTGAAACTTTCCAGCAGTTCGTCGAAACGCTCGCGATCCTCGGCCATATCGATGGACTCGGCGGAGGTGCCCATAATCCGGATGCCCTGCTTGTCCAGGAAGCCGGTGAGTTTGATGGCAGTCTGGCCGCCGAAAGCGACCACTACGCCCACGGGTTTTTCCACTTCGATGATCTGCATCACGTCCTCGGGACACAAGGGCTCGAAGTACAGGCGGTCGGCGGTGTCATAGTCGGTGGAGACGGTCTCGGGGTTGTTGTTGACGATGACCACATCGTAGCCCAGCTCCTTCAGCGTCCACACGC
>SVKT01000121.1 GCA_015068335.1 Oscillospiraceae bacterium
CCAGCGTCAGCGCCTCGCCGACCGGATCACCTCCATTGTGCCGAAATCTTCGGTGGTGGGGATGCTGTTGCAGCACGAGGAGGACTATGTGGTGGTGGACAGCAGCCAGCAGGGGCTGTTGCAGCACGACGGGTTTTCCTGGGAGGTGCTGGGCAGCGGCTTTGTGCGCCTGCGGGGCGTGACCCGTCAGGGGCGCATCAACGATCTGGTGTTGAAAGAATGGGTGCGCAATATGCCCGTGAAGCAGCGTGAGCAGTTTGTGGACGGCCTGTTTTCTGTGCTGGAATCCTCCGGCGCCCGGACGCTGACCGACCTGAAAGAGGAGGGCGTCAAAGGCGCGGGCGCGATGGTCAAGGCGATGAAGGGACTGGACAAAGAGACCCGGGACGCGCTGCTGTATGCCATCAAACTTCTGTTCCGCAGTAATTTCAGGATTTTGAGCGAGGAGTTTCAGCAGGAGACTGAAAAGCGGAAACGGAGCAGAAAGAAAAAGGGAAAAGTGTGATGAAAGCGATCGTTTATCAGTCCAAAACGGGCTTTACGGAAAAATACGCGCAGATGCTGGCGGAAAAAACGGTTCTCACGAAGGCGTGATCAAGCCTGTGCCCAGAGTGGAGATCTGAAAACCAGCCCCCTGCGGCATCGCCGCAGGGGGCTTTTGGCTTATTGGAGGCTGGGAAGAAGGGCAAAACTTCTTTCCAGTTCCTCGTCGGTGGGAATGCTGTCGCGCATTTCCCCGTTATGAAACTTTTCGTAGGCTGCCATATCGAAATAGCCGGTGCCGGTGAGACCAAAGACAATGGTCTTGTCCTCGCCGGTTTCCTTGCAGTGCAGTGCTTCGTCAATGGCGGCCCGGATGGCGTGGCTGGACTCCGGAGCGGGAAGGATGCCTTCTGTCCGGGCGAAATATTCCGCCGCTTCAAATACTTTGGTTTGCTCCACGGAGATGGCTTCCATATAGCCGTCGTGGTACAGTTGGGACAGCACGCTGTTCATACCGTGATACCGCAGTCCGCCGGAGTGGCTGGATGAGGGAATGAAGCCGCTGCCCAGCGTATACATCTTGGCCAGGGGGCAGACCTTTCCGGTGTCGCAGAAGTCATAGGCGAATCGGCCCCGGGTGAGGCTGGGGCAGGAGGCGGGCTCCACGGCAATGATGCGGTAATCCCGCAGGCCGCGCAGTTTTTCCCCCATAAAGGGAGCGATCAGACCGCCCAGATTACTGCCGCCGCCGGCGCAGCCGATAATAATGTCTGGTATGATACCGTATTTGTCAAGGGCGGCCTTGGCTTCCAGGCCGATGATGCTCTGGTGCAGCAGTACCTGATTGAGCACGCTGCCCAGCACATAACGGTAACCGGGCGCGGAGGCTGCGGCTTCCACGGCTTCGGAGATGGCGCAGCCCAGAGAACCGGTGGTGCCGGGATGTTCCGACAGGATTTTGCGGCCCACGGCGGTGTCCATAGAGGGGGAAGGTGTTACAGAGGCGCCGTAGGTGCGCATAACCTCCCGGCGGAAGGGCTTTTGCTCGTAGGAGCATTTTACCATATATACCTTGCAGTCCAGGCCAAGATACGCACAGGCCATAGAGAGGGCTGTGCCCCACTGGCCGGCGCCGGTTTCTGTGGTAACGCCGGTCAGCCCCTGCTGTTTGGCGTAGTAGGCCTGAGCGATGGCGGAATTGAGTTTGTGGGAGCCGGAGGTGTTATTGCCCTCGAACTTGTAATAGATCTTTGCCGGGGTTTGCAGGGTTTCTTCCAGACAGTAAGCGCGGACCAAGGGAGAAGGGCGGTACATCTTGTAGAAATCCAGAACCGCTTGCGGGATCGGGATCTCCCGTGTGTCGTCATCCAGTTCCTGCCGGACCAGTTCGTCGCAGAATACGTTCCGCAGGTCATCATAGCCCATAGGGACGCCCGTAGCGGGATGCAGTAGCGGGGCGGGCTTTTCCTTCATATCTGCGCGGACATTGTACCAATTCCGGGGCATCTCATTTTCAGACAGATAGATTTTGTAAGGAATGTTTGTTTCGTGTTTCATAGTTTCGATCCTTTCATAACTGCGGGTCAAGTGGAGGAGAAACAGAAACAAAAAAGACCTTCATCCCTCCGGGACCCACTCAATGGTTCCTTTGGGACAAAAGTCTGAAACTTCTGCGGTGCCACCCAAATTGACGCAAACGCGCCCGCTCTTTGACGTGCCAACACACGCCTATCCTTGTAACGGGGGAAAGCCCGTCGGTACTTACTGGAAGTTGACACTTCGTTCAGGCCGCCCTCCGCAGTCCATTCGGCAAAGTCCTTTCTGCCGCCATCCCACCATCGGCGGCTCTCTGCGAGAAACTCGTTTTGCGTACTCGTCTGCATCTCCGGTTTTGTTTCTTTGAACTTGACGTAAGTTTACGGCATATTTTCTCACCCGTCAAGGGCGAGCAATGATATTTGGCTATGTAAATAAAGGTTTTTCAGAAAAAGAAAAAAGTTTGTGCAAAAATAACCTTGCAAAAAAGGAACAAGTTTATCATAAGAAGAAAAAATACCGGCGGGCATTTGCCCGCCGGTACGCTTAGCGCTGATACTCGAATTCCCAGCCTTCGAAGGAGACGTTGTCGCCGTCCTGAATGCCGAGATCCTCCAACTGCTGGTAGACGCCTGCGTCCCGCAGTTGCCGGTCGAACCACATCCGGCTCTCGTAGTCGGAGAAGTTGACGTTGGCCATAAGTTGTTGCAGCCAGCGGCCCTCGATGATCCACATACCGTCGTCGTCCCGCTGGATGTCCAGAGGGGCGGAGGTATCCACCACGGGGGGACGGGGCACATACTCCGGCTCGTATACCGTAATGGGCGGCAGGGCGGAGAGTTGTTCCGCCACCTTGCCTACCAGTTCCCGGGTGCCCTGATGGGCGGCGGCGGAGATCTCAAACAGGGGGTAGCCCAGGGCTTCCACGTGGGCGCGCAGTTTTTCCAACTGCTCGGGATCCTCCATAATGTCCACCTTGTTGGCGGCTACGATCTGGGGGCGGGTGGCCAGTTCGGGGCTGTACTGTTTCAGTTCGGCGTTGATGGTGTCAAAATCGGCGATGGGGTCGCGGCCCTCGCTGCCGGAGACGTCCACCACGTGCACCAGCAATCGGCAGCGGTCGATGTGGCGCAGGAAGTCGTGACCCAGGCCGGCGCCTTCGCTGGCGCCCTCGATGATGCCGGGGATGTCCGCCATCACGAAACTGACGCCGTCCGCCACCCACACCACGCCCAGGTTGGGGAACAGGGTGGTGAAGTGGTAGTTTGCGATCTTGGGCTGGGCGCGGGAGACCACTGAGAGCAGCGTGGACTTGCCCACGTTGGGGAAGCCCACCAGACCCACGTCTGCCAGCAGTTTCAGTTCCAGAATCACGTCGTGGCTCTCGCCGGGAGAGCCGGCCTTGGCAAAGCGGGGCACCTGACGGGTGGGGGTGGCGAAATGCTGGTTGCCCCAGCCGCCGCGGCCGCCGCGGCAGAGGACGAAGGGTTCCTTGTCGCTCATATCCTTGATGATCTCGCCGGTCTCGGCGTCGCGCACCAGCGTGCCCATCGGCACCCTGATGACGAGATCCTCGCCGTCCTTGCCGAATTTGCGGGCGCCGGAGCCGTCCGCGCCGCTCTGGGCGGCGTATTTGCGCTTGTAGCGGAAGTCCATCAGGGTGGACATATGGTCGTCCACTTGCAGGATGATGGAGCCGCCTTTGCCGCCGTCGCCGCCGTCGGGACCGCCGGCAGCCACATATTTTTCCCGGTGGAAAGATACCGCGCCGTTGCCGCCGTTGCCGGCCTTGACGGTGATGCGGGCCTTGTCGATAAAGGTCGTTGCCATAAAGGGATACCTCCTTGGTAAGCAGGATGGGTGGAAAAACGGAACTGTCCCAACGTGCGGGAGTCCGCACCCTCGGACCGGTCCGTTTTTTGGGAAAAAGAGCCCCGAACAATTATGTTCGGGGCTCTCCAAAGGCAGATTACTCAGCAACGTAAACAGAGGCCTGCTTACGATCCTTGCCCAGACGCTCGAAGCGCAGAACACCGTCTGCGGTGGCGAACAGGGTGTCGTCAGTGCCGATGCCGACGTTCACACCGGGATGGATGTGAGTGCCGCGCTGGCGAACCAGA
>SVKT01000122.1 GCA_015068335.1 Oscillospiraceae bacterium
GTTGAACTAAATCCGTTTTTGAAAAGGGGCTGCCGCCCGGGCAGCCCCTTTTCAAAAACGGATTTAGTTCAACTTGGTGATGCCGTCGATATCCAGAGCGAAGTAGGGAGCGCTGCGGTGGACAGATTCCACGAAAGCGCCGTCCACGATGGCCTCGGCGGTATCGTTGACCCAGTCGCCGTCGGTGTCCAGAGCGAAGGCGGAGGTGACGGTCTCGCCGCCCACGGTGAACTTGGAGGTGTCGAACACTTTCAGGCTGCCGTCAGCGATGGCAGACCAGGCAGCGTCAACGGCTTCCTGGGTGCCGGCGGCACAGTTGGGACCCAGAGCGGAGATCTTCTGAGCGCCCTCGGCAACGCCGCAGGCGTAGTCGGTGGGGATCTCGGCGCCGGTCAGGTAGGCGTTGAGCATATACTCGTACAGAACGGACCAGTTGTTCTGGGCGGAGGTCAGAGCGGCGTTGGGAGCGACAGCCAGCATATCGATGTTGTAACCCACGGAGAAGACGGTCTTGCCGGCCTTCCACTGAGCCTCAACGGCAGAGGGAGCGCCGGTGGAGTCGGCGTGCTGACCGATGATGACGCAGCCCTTGGACATCAGAGCGTTGGCGGCTTCGCCCTCGGCGGTGGGATCATACCAGGAGTTGGTGAAGGTCACGTCCATATGAGCCTCGGGAACGATGGACTGGATGCCCAGGAAGAAAGCGGTGTAACCGGAAACCACTTCGGCATAGGGATAAGCGCCGACGTAGCCCACATAGGGATCGGTGATCTTACCGGCGTCCAGCAGTTCTTTGAGTTTCATACCGGCGACCACACCGGAAACGTAGCGGGACTCATAGGTGTAGGGGAAGATGTTTTTCAGGTTGGCCAGTTCAGAGGGAGCGGCATTGTCGCCGGTGGCGGCGATGAAAGTGATGTCGGGATACTGAGAGGCAACTTCCTGAGTGAACATCTGGTGACCGTAGGAGTTGGAGATGATGACGTTGCAGCCTTCCTCAGCCAGGTCGATGGCGGTGTCGGCGCAGGTCTCGTCTTCGGGAATGTTGTACTTGAAGATGACCTGAGACGCCACGTCGATGCCCAGAGCCTCACAGGCGGCGGTCAGGCCGTCGATGTGAGCGACGTCATAACCGGAGTTGACGTCGTGGACGCAGATCAGACCGATCTTGATGTCGGCAGTGCCGGTGGTGTCGCTGACGGGGGGGTTCTCGTCTCCGGTGGTGTCGCCGGGCTTGTCGCCGCAGGCGGCCAGGCTCAGGACCATAACCAGAGCGAGAAGCATTGCAAGGAACTTCTTCATACTAAAATCCTCCTTAAAATTTTCGGCGTTTCGCATATTCAGCAGCCGCGTTTTGCTTTCGCAAAACGCGCGACAGGAATTCCTGTCGCAAGGGCAGACTGTCCATTTGAAATGCTTCTGCGAAAGACGGAGAAGTCTTCCACCCTAAATATACAAGGTTGCTTCTCAAAATTCAACAGAGTTTTTCCAAAAAAAGAAAAATTAAGACAAAATAAACGCAGAATTTTCAGGGAGAGAAAAGAGATTCCGGAAACACGGAGAAAGCAGTGAAAACGGGATCTTTTCCGCAGGCTTTGGTGTGGATTTTTGCGGCGCGATCACAGGGCGATGGCGGTGCCCGTCCTGCCGGCAATGCCGTCCTTTGCCTTTTCCAGCAGGGTGATGAGTGCGCTGCGGCCGCTCTTGCTCTCGGCGAACTGGATGGCGGCCTCTACCTTGGGCAGCATACTTCCGGGGGCGAACTGTCCCTCAGCGATGTAGCGGCGGGCCTGCTCCGGCGTCAGGGAATCCAGCCACTGCTGGTCGGGCTTGCCGAAGTTCACCGCCACTTTCTCCACGGCGGTGAGGATCACCAGACAGTCGGCATTCAGTTGCTGTGCCAGCACGCAGGAGGCGAAGTCCTTATCCACCACGGCTGCGGCGCCTTTGAGATGATTGCCCTCTGTCTTGAAGACCGGGATCCCGCCGCCGCCGCAGGCGATGACCACCAGTCCGGCGTCCACCATATCCCGGATAGAGTCGATCTCCACAATGGACTGGGGGCGGGGGGAGGCAACCACGCGGCGGTAGCCGCGGCCGGCGTCCTCGATGATGTCATACCCTCGTTCCGCCACCATTTTCTCGGCCTCCTCACGAGTCATAAAGGCGCCGATGGGCTTGGTGGGATTCCGGAACGCGGGGTCAGCCGGATCCACTTCCACCTGCGTCAGAACAGTGGAAACGCCCTTGCGGATGCCACGGTCCAACAGTTCCTCCCGCAGAGAGTTTTGCAGGTCGTAGCCGATGTAGCCCTGACTCATAGCAACGCAAACGGAGAGGGGGCAGGGGATGTATTTTTCGGGATCGGAACGGGTCAGTTCGGTCATAGCGGCCTGGATCATACCCACCTGCGGACCGTTTCCGTGGGCGATGACCACTTCGTGTCCCTCTTCGATCAGGTCAGCGATGGCTTTTGCAGTCTGTTTGACGGCCTGCATCTGCTCCGGGAGGTTGCGGCCCAGCGCATTTCCGCCCAGCGCGATCACAATGCGTTTTCCCATAATGGTTACTCCTTATTAAGAGAATCGGCCCGCCTGAAACGCAGAAATACACATAACAGGCGGGCCAACGGTCAAAGGCGGAAGCGTATCAAGTTATTTGGCAAATTCGCGCTTGGCGGCGCGTTCTTCCAGCGCCTTCAACACGGCCTGAGGATCCTTGCACTTGGCGAGGAAGATCATAGCGGCGATGATGTAGGGCTTGAAGGAGGCCTGCTTATACAGGGGCGTGCGGTAGCGGTCGAACACGGAGGCGTCCACCTCGCCCTCAGCGCAGGAAACGCCGGTGATGTCGGCGGGCAGGCAGTGCAGATAGAGCGCTTTGCCGTCCTTCGTCTTGGACATCAGTTCCTCAGAGCAGGTCCAGTCCTTGTGCTGGGCGTTCTGGGCCAGCAGTTCCTTTTCCAGCGCCTTGATGCCGTCGGAATCGCCTTCGGCATACAGGTTGGTGCGCTTTTCCATAGCGGCGAAGGGCGCCCAACTCTTGGGATAGACGATATCGGCGTCCCGGAAGGCTTCCTCCATAGAGTTGGTCTTGGAGAAGGAGCCGCCGGTGGCTGCGGCGTTCCTGCGGGCCACTTCCTCGACCTCGGGCATCACCTCATAGCCCTCGGGATGGGCCAGCACCACGTCCATCCCGAAGCGGGTCATCAATCCGATGACGCCCTGGGGAACGGACAGCGGCTTGCCGTAGGAGGGAGAGTAGGCCCAGGTCATAGCGATCTTCTTGCCTTTCAGATTCTCCACACCACCGAACTCGTGGATGATGTGAAGCATATCCGCCATACACTGAGTGGGGTGGTCGATGTCGCATTGCAGGTTGACGAGAGTGGGCTTCTGTTCCAGCACGCCATCGCGGTTGCCCTCGGTCACGGCATCCATAAACTCGTGCATATAGGCGTTGCCTTTGCCAATGTACATATCGTCGCGGATGCCGATGACATCGGCCATAAAGGAGACCATATTGGCTGTTTCGCGGACGGTCTCGCCGTGGGCGATCTGGCTCTTGCCCTCGTCCAGATCCTGCACTTCCAGACCCAGCAGGTTGCAGGCGGAGGCGAAGGAGAAGCGGGTGCGGGTGGAGTTGTCACGGAACAGGGAGATGCCGAGGCCAGATTCAAAGATCTTCGTGGAGATGTTGTTTTCGCGCATATAGCGCAGGGCATCGGCCACAGTAAAAACGGCTTCGATCTCGTCGTCGGTCTTTTCCCAGGTGAGGAAGAAGTCGCCGTTGTACATTTCCTTGAAGTTCAGCGCGTTCAGTTTGTCGATATACATCTGCAAAGTCTTATCCATTTCCTCATTCTCCTTGCGTTTAGATTGAATGCCCGCAGGCGCTTATCGGATATCGTTGTCGGTGAGGCTCTGGCGGAACTGGGTCACATCAGCGGTTTTGTTTTCCTCCTTGTACAGGCCGGGGACGGCGGCGTACAGGGCGGCGCAGGTGACCAGATCCTGCTTCCAGGTGATCTCGTTGGGGGCGTGGGCCTGGCTCTCGGCGCCGGGGCC
>SVKT01000123.1 GCA_015068335.1 Oscillospiraceae bacterium
GCTCGTCCGTTTCCCACTCCACGAAACCCAGCGGCGCCGTGCTGCCCAGCAGCAGATCGTTGGCGGCGGGACAGGAGGCGGACAGCGTGATCTCGCGGAAGGCGCCGTAGTCCTCAGTGAAGCGGGGATGCTCCCGGCAGGTGACGCTGGTGGCCTCCTGCCCCAATTCCCGGTGGATCTGGCAGAGGTTTTCTTCGTCCAGGAAGGGGCAGCGGCCGCCGTTCAGGGGGAAGCACCAATCGCCGTCCGCGTCGCAGCGCAGTTCCGCGCGCAGTTTCTCCCCCAGCGCGCCGGGGACGGACAGGTAGCGGCGGGCGGTGTCCTCGTCCACCACCACTTCCCACTTCTCGCAGCAACTGTGGGGGCACGCCCCCGCAAGGCAGCGGAACTTATCGTAATAATCAGGCACCCGGATCAGCATCTCTTGCCTCCATCCAAATAAAACGCAAATCTGTTGTTATAGCAACAGTCTTTCTGCGGTCATTGTACGATACTGTGATCAGCAAGGCAAGAGAAAGTTTGAATGCCGGCAAAGGCGGACACACTATCTCATACCAACATCATCAGGAGGTGCATTTTATGAAAGCAACGGTCAACGCAAACTGCATCGGCTGCGGCCTGTGCGCCGCCACCTGCCCCGGCGTGTTTGCTATGGGCGACGACGGTCTGGCCCACGGCAGCGAGTTCGACGGCGATCCCGGTATGGTACAGGAGGCCCGGGACGGCTGCCCCGTGGACGCCATCAGCATCGAAGAGGAATAAGAACGCAAAACGCCGGCGGCACGCACTGTGCCGCCGGTTCTCTTTTGCGCCCTCACGTGTTGTCCCGGCTGATGGGCTCGCGGACGAGCAGGCGGCGCAGCGCCTTACCGTTGAAGGGGATGAGCGGATAGAGGTAGTGCTTGCCCACAACGGGCTTGGTGGTGGCCAGCAGCACGAGGATACCCAGCACGCCCAGAACAAAGCCCCAGACGTCGAAGGCGGCGGTGAGAAGCAGCAGCGCCACGCGCAGCAGTTTGAAGGCGTAGCCCAGTTCGTAACTGGGCTGGGCGAAGGCCGCCACGGACACGAAGGCCATATACACCAGCACCTCCGGCCCCAGCCACCCCGCCTGCACGGCGAAATCGCCCAAAATCAGCGCGCCCAGCATCGAGAAG
The DNA here is from genome assembly GCA_015068335.1 of Oscillospiraceae bacterium. Lineage (GTDB taxonomy): Bacteria > Bacillota > Clostridia > Oscillospirales > Oscillospiraceae > Oscillibacter. The sequence goes on from SVKT01000123.1 coordinate 1,158, forward strand.
GAGTTGGACAGCGAGTCCGGCGTGTTCAGCGACGCCAGTTTCAAAACGTCCACCAGAAACTCCACCACCAGCAACTGCCAGAGCAGGTGCAGCGCCGCCGGCTCCGGCGAGGAGAGGAATTGCAGCCACTCCGGCAGCCGCCCCGGCTCGGCGGTGAGCAGATACCACACCGGGGTGATGAACATCGACAGCAGAAACACCACGATGCGCAGCAGCCGCAGGTAGGTTCCGATCAGCGGCGGGAAGTAGAACTCATTGGCCTCCTGCGTGAAGTCGAAAAAGGTGGTGGGCAGGATCATCACCGAGGGGGAGTTATCCACCATCAGCACGATGTTCCCCTCCAAAATGCTGGCGGCGGCGCTGTCCGGCCGCTCGGTATAGCGCACCTTGGGGAAGGGATTGTACCACTGCTTCGGGCGGATGGCCTCCGCCACGCTCTCCTGCGCCATCGTGAGGGAGTTCATCCGGATGGATTTGAGTTTCCAGCGCACCTCTTCCAGCAGTTCCCGGTCCACCCGGTCTTCCAGATAGCAGAGCACGGCGTCGGTCTGGGAGCGCGTGCCCACCTTGTGGCCCTCCATCGTCAGACGGGGGTCGCGGATGCGGCGGCGCAGCAGCGCCATATTGGGCACCATCGCCTCCACGAAGCCGTCGTGGGAGCCGCGCAGCACCTTGCCGTCCAGAGGCTCGCCCACACTGCGGGCGGGGTACTCCTTGCAGTCGATCAGCGCCGCGCCGGAAAGACCCTCCACCAGCACCAGACTCTGCCCCAGCAACACCGAGGTGACGATGTCCTCCGTGTCGGTGCTGACCCGCGTTTCCGAAAAGGTGATGAACCGGTCCGCAAAGTCCTGCATCTGCGCCAGATGTTCCAGATCGTCCGGGCGCAGCGTCAGCCAGAAGGCGCCGATGCGTTCCAGAGTCTCGTCCTTGCCGTAGCCGTCCACCACCCAGAGCCGGGCGCGGCGGCCGCCGATATAGTAATTGCGGCTGACGATGTCCGTGCTGCGCCCCACGCCGATCGTTCGGTCGAACAGCGCTACATTCTCCGCATACTGATTGGAAAGTGTTGCCATACCATCCCTCCGTTTCCGGTGGTAGTATGTTCCTTTTTCCGCGTTCTATGTGCCGGGACGCAAAAAGTCCGCCCCCGGACAGGGGCGGACGCTCTTGCTTGATTTTACATCAGGGGCTGGCCGTTGATCTCCAACTTGAATTGCAGGCCCAGCGCCTCCGCCGCCTTGCGGCACAGCAGCATACGGCGCAGGAAGATCTCGAAATAGTCCATAATGGAGCCGAACTCGGTGTCGACGGTCAATCGCAGGAAGATGCGGGACGCCTCCCGGTCGATCTCCAACTTCGCCTTCTGGACGGAGTAGTTCACCCGGTCGTGGATGTCGAAGGTGGTGGGGTCCTGATTGCGGACGCGGCTGCGGCGCACGTCGGACTTGTCCGCCAAAATCAGCGCCGCGGCCACGGCGTTCACCGGCTGGCCGGTGCCCTCGTCGTGGTTGCCGATGGCGGTGACGATGGTGGCGATCTCACCGGGGTCGCAGTCCAGATTGTCCAGAATGCGGAAGGCCATCACGGCGCCGGACTGGGAGTGGTCGATGCGGTTGACCAGATTGCCGATGTCGTGGAGGAAGCCGGCGATCTTGGCCAGTTCCACCGTGCGCGCGGGGTAGCCCAGCGTTTCCAGAATGTAGCCGGCGGTCTCCGCCACCAGCGTCACGTGGGCGAAACTGTGCTCCGTGAAGCCCAGGGCAATCAGGGACTCGTCCGCCCGCTGGATATAGGTGCGGATGGTTTCGTTATTTTTGACCTGTTCAAATGTCAGCATTGTATTCTCCTTTTTTCATTCACGGGGAAGGCTCTGCCGTTCAGAGCCGCTTCTCCTCCATTTTCCTGATAGTATTTTATGATACCCCGCGTCAAAACACAAGGGGCAGGGAAAATTTTAACAGCCGGAGCCAATGTATGCCCCCCTTAAAAAACACATTTGGTACATACAAAAAACACATTTCCGACATATAAAAACACATTAAGGACATATCAAAAAAGCAAAACGGGGGCGCGCCGGGCCCGGCCGCGCAAAAAAACCGGAGCCGCATCTGCGGCTCCGGTGGGGATATCACACGGGGGACTGGATGTTGGTCTCCCGGATGCCGTGCTTGTCGGCATAACCGGTGAGCATCAGGGTGAGGGCGCCGTCGCTGGTGACGTTGCAGGCGGTGCCGAAACTGTCTTGCAGGGCGAAGATGGCCAGCATCAGGGCGGTGCCGTCGTTCTGGAACAGCAGCACGCCGGTGATCAGGCCCAGAGAGGCCATCACCGTGCCGCCGGGAACGCCGGGTGCGCCGATGGCGAAGATGCCCAGCAGCAGGCAGAAGATGACCATCGTGCCCACGGCGGGGATCTCGCCGTAGAGGATCTTGCCCACGGTCATCACGAAGAACACCTCGGTCAGCACGGAGCCGCACAGGTGGATGTTGGCAAACAGGGGCGTGCCGAAGGCCACCATATCCTTGCGCAGGACGCTGCTCTTATCGGCGCAGCGCAGGGCCACGGCCAGCGTGGCGGCGGAGGACATCGTGCCCACGGCGGTGAGGTAGGCGGGGCCGTAGTGCTTCACCACTTCCAGAGGATTCTTCTTGGAGTAGAGGCCGGCCAGACCGTAGAGCAG
>SVKT01000124.1 GCA_015068335.1 Oscillospiraceae bacterium
TTCAACGGAATATCTGTGCAAAAGGGGGGTGGCTGCAAAGCCGCCTCCCCTTTTTTCTGCGGTCATCAGTTCTCCCGGCTGCAAAGCGGCCGGGCGGCGCGGGAGCGCCGTCTTTTCAATCCACGGCACGTTCCGCGGGCAAAGCCCGCCCGGAACGCTGATGATCGCGATGGATACCGCCGCCATCGTCAAGGGCTGATTCAACGGAATATCTGTGCAAAAGGGGGGTGGCTGCAAAGCCGCCTCCCCTTTTTTCTGCGGTCATCAGTTCTCCCGGCTGCAAAGCGGCCGGGCGGCGCGGGAGCGCCGTCTTTTCAATCCACGGCGCGTTCCGCGGGCAAAGCCCGCCCGGAACGCTGATGATCGCGATGGACACCGCCGCCATCGTCAAGGGCTGATTTCTGATCTGCACAAAAAGGGTCTCTCCTTGCGGAGAGACCCTTTTTTCTTTGCTCTGTTTCTGCTATAATCATCGCAACACGAAGTAACAGCGGAGGACCTTATGCAACGCAACACCCTTACTATGGTACACGAATTTCTGAAACAGTCTGTGCCCGCCGGAGCATTCTGCATCGACGCCACCGCCGGCAAGGGGCGTGACACCGCCCTGCTGTGCCGTCTGGCGGGCGAAGCAGGCCGCGTGCTGGCCTTCGACATCCAGCAGGAGGCCGTGGATCAGACCCGCGCCCTTCTGGCACAGGAGGGCTTGCAGGCAGAGGTACATCTGGACAGCCACGCCAATATGGAGCAATACGCCGATGTGGAAAGTGTGGACTGCGTCGTGTTCAACTTCGGCCGCCTGCCCGGCGGCGATCCCCACATCTTCACCCGCGCAGACTCCTCCGTGGCCGCCATCGACGCCGGTCTGCGGCTGTTGAAGCCGGGCGGCGTGATGGCCATCGCCCTCTATTACGGCGGAGAAAACGGCTACGAGGAGCGCGACGCCGTTCTGGCGCACCTGAAAACACTGGATGACCGGGCGGTTTCCGTCCTCTGCTGCGACTGGGTCAACCGCCGCGGCGAGCCGCCTATGCCCATTTTCATCTGGAAAGAGCGGTAACGGTGTTTCTTCCCCGCGTCCCGTTGCTCCGCCGCGAATTTTGTGATATACTTCCTTTTACTTGGAATCGAAAAGGAGGCCTTGCCAGTGAAAAGCATCAAACCGGGCCGCGGCCCGTCTATGATGGGCGCTGTGGGCAGTATCTGTTCGGCGTTGTTCGGCGTCATCTGGACCCTTGCGGCCGTCAGTATGGGCGCCCCCGTTTTCTTCCCGCTGTTCGGCCTGATCTTCATCGGTCTGGGCATTTCCAGCGCCGTCTATAACTTCAAAAACGCCACCGGCGAAAACCGATACTCCTCCTTCGACATCGTGGATGCGCAGGAGGAACCGGATCCCCTGAACCAGCGTTTTGGGGCTGCCGACAGCCGTTTTGACGAACCTGTTTTCACACGCTCTGCCGACAGCGCAGACCTTTCCTTCTGCCCCTACTGCGGCGCAAAACTGGGCGAGGACTTCGCCTTCTGCGGAAAGTGCGGCCGGCAGGTGCCGGACAACCGATAAGGAGAATGCTATGAAGATCGGACTGCAATTTGCTATGCCCGCAGAGATCCACGCGCTGCCGGGCTTTGAAACCTTCCCCCTCATCGAGACCGTCTCCGGCGTGCCCTTCTATCAGGTGGCGCCGGACATCATCGCCTGCGCCGGCGGCGTCAGCAAGGTCAACGCCGCGATGGCCGCGGAGATCCTGTGCCTGAAATACGGCGTGGATCTGATCCTCAACGCCGGCGTGGCGGGCTGCGCCACGGATCTTCCTATCGGTGCGCTGGTGGTGGCCTCCGAATTCGTGCAGCACGATGTGGACACCACCGCCGTGGGCGATCCCATCGGTCTGGTCTCCACCGTCAATCAGGTGGTTTTCCCCACCTGGGAGCCGGAGCGCTGCAAGGCGATCCTCGCCTCCCTCGGGTTCTCCGCCGTCACGGGCCGCGTGGCCACCGGCGACTGGTTCGCCGTCAAGGGCGAGCGCTCTGCCTGGATCCGCGACACCTTCTCCCCCCTGCTGGTGGAGATGGAGGGCTGCGCCATCGCACAGGTCTGCGGACGCAACGGCGTAAAATTCGTGGCTGTGAAGTCCGTGTCCGACCATCTGTTCAGCGACCGGCAGGCCGAGGAATACTTTGATTTCGGCGCAGCACTGGAAGCGATGGGCCGTGTGGTGCTGCCCCTTGCGAAACAATTACAGGAGGAATGCTGATATGGAACGCATTGCCAGTTTTAACGTCGACCACAACAAACTCGTCCCCGGTCTGTACTACTCCCGCCGGGACGGCGACGTGGTCACCTTCGACCTGCGCTTCAAAAAGCCCAACACCGGCGACCTGCTCTCCAACAGCGAGATGCACTCTGCCGAACACCTCATCGCCACGCTGCTGCGCAACTCCGCGGACAAGGATGCCGTGATCTACTTCGGCCCTATGGGCTGCCAGACCGGCTTCTACTTCCTGTTCGACAACCGCCAACTCTCCTGCGAGGGCGCCATCGAACTGCTGCAAACAGTCTTTTCCGCCGCAGCCGTCTTTGAGGGCGAAATGCCCGGCAAGAGCGCCGTGGAGTGCGGAAATTATGTAAACCTCGATGTGGCGCTCGGCAAGGCCGTCTGTAAGTTCTATGCCGACCTGATCGCCGACTGGACAGTGGAGCAACTGTCCTACTGACCACTCTCCTGCCCCCGAGCCGTGGCTCGGGGGTAGTTCCTTTTCGGGCTGTCGAAGCATTTCTTTCGCCCCTCGCTTCTCCATACACGGGAAATCTTGAATTTTTCTGATTTTTTCTGCACTTTTCTTTGAAAAAGACGTTGACAATCAGTGCGGCGGCTGATATACTTGACAAGCCGCTTTGAATGGGTTTACAAGAATGCTTCGGCATCGCCCCCGACAGCGAGCCCGTAAATGAAGGAGTTGAAAGTAAAATGAACGCAATCATCGTGACCGGCGGTAAGCAGTACAAGGTCGCAGAGGGCGACGTGCTCTTCATCGAGAAGCTGCCCGTCGAAGCCGGCGAAACCGTCAAGTTCGACCAGGTCCTGGCTATCCTGGACGGCGAGAAGGCCACCTTCGGCGCTCCCGTTGTGGAGGGTGCTTCCGTGGAGGCTACCATCGTGAAGAACGGCAAGGGCAAGAAGGTCCGCATCTTCAAGTATAACCCCAAGAAGGGTTATCGCAAGCGTCAGGGTCATCGTCAGCCTTACACCAAGGTTGAGATCACCAAGATCTCTGTCTGAGTATGACCACCATCACATTCCGCACCGAGGGTGACCGGATCATCGGTTTTGACTCTCAGGGCCACAGCGGCTACGCCGAGGAGGGCGCGGACATCGTCTGCGCAGGCATCACCAGTGCCATTCGTCTGGTAGACGCCACCATCAACGACGTGCTGGGTCTGGCGGCATCTGTGAAGGTCCGTGAAGAAGACACCTCCATCTCGTTCCGTCTGCCCGGCGGTCTGTCCGAAACGGCAGAATACACCTGCCAGTCTTTGATGACCGGCCTGATGGTCTACTTCACCGAACTCCACGACGAGTTCCCCGAAAACATCGAAGTTTTGGAGGAAGAATAATTCCTCTCCATCTACATTCTAAAGAAAGGATGGTCCCTACTATGATTCGTATTGGTCTTCAGTTCTTCGCCCACAAGAAGGGCGGCGGCTCCACCAAGAACGGCCGTGACTCCAAGGCCAAGCGCCTTGGTCCCAAGCGCGCCGATGGTCAGTTCGTCAAGGCCGGCAACATTCT
>SVKT01000125.1 GCA_015068335.1 Oscillospiraceae bacterium
ACCAAGGAAACCGTGGAACTGATCCGCCAGGCCAAAGCCGAAGGTCTCCCCGTTACCTGTGAGACCGGCCCCCACTACCTCGTTATGTGCGACGAAGATCTGCAGGATGACGGCCGCTTCAAAATGAATCCTCCCATCCGCTCCGCAGCCGACCGGGACGCTCTGGTCGCCGGTCTGCTGGACGGCACCGTGGACTGCATCGCCACCGACCACGCTCCCCACTCCGCCGAGGAAAAGAGCCGCGGTCTTGCTGCCAGCTTCAACGGCATCGTGGGGCTGGAAACTGCCTTCCCCGTCCTCTACACCAATCTGGTGCAGACCGGCATCGTACCGCTGGAAACCATCCTCAACGCCATGTGCGTTAACCCCCGCCGGATTTTCGGCTTGCCCGGAGGTTCTCTGGAGGTTGGCAATATTGCCGACCTGACGGTGCTGGATCTCAACCGTCCCCACGTCATTGACCCTGCCACCTTCAAATCCCTCGGCCGCGCCACTCCCTTTGCCGGATGGGGCGTTTCCGCCGCTATCGCCATGACGCTCTGCGGCGGCGAGATCGTATACCATGACCTGAAGAACCAGGAGGAGTTCGTATGAAAAAATCCCTCTTTACCGTTGAACATACCCGCCAGCTGACGGCGGACACCTATGAAATGATCCTCTCCGGTGATACTTCTGCCATCTCCGCTCCGGGTCAGTTCGTGGAACTGGAACTGCCGGGCAAATTCCTGCGCCGTCCCATCTCCATCTGCAACTGGACGGACGAGGCCCTGATGCTGCTGGTGAAGGTGGTTGGCGAAGGCACGAAGGAACTGGTGCGCTGCGTTCCCGGCACGGAACTGGATACCCTCTCCGGCCTTGGCAACGGCTTTGACATCAGCCTTGCCGCCAAGAACTCCGTTCTGGCAGGCGGCGGCATCGGCATTGCCCCCCTGTACGGTCTTGCCCAGCGGATGCTGGATGCCGGCATGACCCCCACCGTGGCGCTGGGCTTCCGCACGGCAAAGGATGTGTACTATCTGGAAGAGTTCGCCAAACTGGGCTGCCGATTGCTGGTGGCCACCGAGGATGGCAGTATGGGCACCAAGGGCTTCGTCACCGACTGCATCAAGGCCGTGCCGGAGTGCGATTATGTCCTCACCTGCGGCCCTCTGCCTATGCTGAAAGCCGTGCATTCCCTGCCCCAGATCAAGGACGGTCAGTTCAGTTTTGAGGCTCGTATGGGCTGCGGCTTCGGCGCCTGTATGGGCTGCACCGTGCCCGTGAAGGGCGGCTACAAGCGGGTCTGCAAGGACGGCCCCATCCTGTTCAAGGAGGAGATCGTATGGTAAATCTTGCTGTGAATCTGGCGGGCGTGGAACTGAAAAACCCTATCATCCCCGCCTCCGGCACCTTCGGCTACGGCCGGGAATATGCCGAACTGTATGACCTGAACATTCTGGGCAGTTTCTCCTGGAAGGGCACCACCGGCCAAATGCGTCTGGGCAACCCCCAGCCCCGCATCGCGGAGATGACCGGCGGTATGCTCAACGCCGTGGGGCTGCAAAACCCCGGCATCGACGCCGTCATCGCCGAGGAAGTGCCCAACATCGCAAAGATTTTCTCCGGCCCCGTCATCGCCAACGTAGGCGGCTTCTCCATTGAGGAGTATGCCGAAAACTGCCGCAAACTCAATGATGTGGAGCAGGTGAAGATCCTGGAAGTCAACATCTCCTGCCCCAATGTCCACGCCGGCGGCAAGAACTTCGGCTGCGACCCCAGAGCCGCCGCAGAGGTCACCGCCGCCGTGAAGGCTGCCACCAACAAGCCCGTCTTTATGAAACTGACCCCCAACGTCACCGACATCGCCGAGATCGCCCGCGCCTGCGAGGACGCCGGCGCCGACGGCGTGTGCCTCATCAACACCCTGCTGGGTATGCGCATCAACCTGAACACGAAAAAGCCCGTCATCGCCAACCGCACCGGCGGCGTGTCCGGCCCCGCCGTGTTCCCTGTTGCCCTGCGGATGGTCTGGGATGTGTACGAGGCCGTGAAGATCCCCATCATCGGCTGTGGCGGCGTGTCCAGCGCCGAGGATGTGGCAGAGATGATGCTGGCCGGTGCCACCGCCGTGGAGATCGGCGCCGCCAACCTGAAAGACCCCTTCATTTGCAAGGCCATCATCGAAACCCTGCCTGCCGTCTGCGAGAAACTGGGCGTGGACAGCATCTCCGCCCTCACCGGCCTTGCCCACTGCTGATTCCCACAAATACGCAAATAATTTTTCGGAAAGGAATTTGGAATATATGAGCGCAAAAGACGTCATCATTGCATTGGATTTCCCCACCAAGGAAAAAACGCTGGCCTTTCTGGACCAGTTCCCCGCCGGCGAGAAGCCCTTCGTGAAGATCGGTATGGAACTGTTCTACGCCGAGGGTCCCGCCATTGTCCGCGAGATCAAGGAGCGCGGACACAAGATCTTCCTCGACCTGAAACTGCACGACATTCCCAACACCGTCAAGAGCGCTATGCGGGTGCTGAGCCGTCTGGATGTGGATATGTGCAACCTCCACGCCGCCGGCGCTTCCGCTATGATGAAGGGCGCTCTGGAAGGGCTGACCCGCGAGGACGGCACCCGCCCCATCCTCATCGCCGTCACCCAGTTGACCTCCACCGACGCAGAGACGCTGAAAAACGAACTGCTCATCGAGACGCCTATGGCGGAGACTGTGATGTCCTACGCCAAAAACGCCGCCGACAACGGTCTGGACGGCGTGGTCTGCTCTCCGCTGGAAGCCGCTCTGGTCAAGGAGAAGTGCGGCGAAAACTTTGTCACCGTCACGCCCGGCATCCGCTTTGCCGACAGCGACGTGGGTGACCAGAAGCGCATTATGACCCCCGAGAAGGCCGGCAGATCCGGCTGCGACTACATCGTGGTGGGCCGTCCCATCACCCAGGCGGAGGATCCCGTGGCTGCCTACCGCCGCGCCGTGAAGGACTTTCTCGGATGACACTTTTCTTGAAAGAAACGTCCCAAAAGAACTTTCTGGGCGATTTCGTACCCGATCTGCACGAAACGCTGAAAAGCGCTGCGGCAGCAGGCACCCGCGCGCCGCGAGGCTCGCCCGCCGACGGCGAGGGTCGGGCGAGCAAGAGGAAAAGGAGCGAACTGAATGGACGAGAAGCAGAAAAGCCTGGAAAACTGGCGCAAGATCGCCAAGTGGCTGCAAGGGGAGCAGAAAAAACAGGGACTGCCGGTATCGACGGACGAGGAAGTGGAAGCAGCAGCACAGGAAGCCGTGCGGATCAAGTTCAGTACAAAGACCTGACCAAGTACAAGCAGGAGCGCGTTTCCAAACTGCTGGTAACGCCGGCGGACAACTGCAATACGCTGCGCATACCATTCGGCACGGTAGTCTGCCTTCCTGCAACAAAGCCATTTTGATCGATGAACTAAAAATCAAGGAGGATTTTACGATATGAGTCTGGAAAAAACCATTGCCCACGACCTGCTCTCCATCGGCGCGGTATTCCTGCGCCCCAACGAGCCTTTCACCTGGGCCTCCGGCATCAAGAGCCCCATCTACTGTGACAACCGTCTGACCCTCACCGCCCCCGCCGTCCGCACCCACGTGGAAGAAGGTCTGGTGGACCTGGTCTGCAAGCACTATCCCGATGTGGAGGTCCTGATGGGCACCTCCACCGCCGGCATCGCCCACGCCGCCATCGTGGGTCACCTGATGGGTC
>SVKT01000009.1 GCA_015068335.1 Oscillospiraceae bacterium
TATGAAGTTGCTCTCCGGCGAGACCGAGCAGGCGCTCATCAAGCAGCTGGCCCAGTTCTGCGAGGAAGTGAAACTGGCGGCCCGGGACTATGATCCCAGCCACATCAACCGCTACCTGCAAGAGTTGGCGGCCTGCTTCCACCGGTTCTACAACGCCTGCCGCATCAAGGGCGAAGCCCCTGCCGTGCAGAGCGCCCGTCTGAAACTGGCGGACGATACCCGCATCGTGCTGAAAAATGGCCTGAAACTCATCGGCGTAGACGCCCCCGAAAAAATGTGATCCCAGGAGCCGTGCCCTTTGCGGCACGGCTCTTTTTTCGGAAAGGAGGAGCCCTTTGGAACGACTGAAACCAAACAAAACGGCGGCGCTGCGGGCAGCCTTTCCGGTGACTGTCCCGGTGATGACCGGGTATCTGTGCCTCGGTATGGCCTTTGGCGTGCTGATGAAGACCAACGGCTACGGCGCGCTGTGGTCGGGCCTGATGAGTCTGCTGTGCTTTGCGGGCAGTATGCAGTTTGTGACCATCACGCTGCTCACCGCAGTGTTTGACCCGTTGCAGGCCTTTCTGCTCTCTGTAATGGTCAACGCCCGCCATATCTTTTACGGCCTTGCCGTGCTGGACAAGTACAAGGGCCTGGGAAAGGCGCGTGGCTTTTTGATCTTTGCCCTGACGGACGAATCCTTTTCGCTGGTCTCCTCCGTGGAACCGCCGGCGGGCGTGGAACGAAAGGATTTTTACTTCTGGCTCTCCTTGCTCAACTATCTCTACTGGGTGGGCGGCAGCGTGCTGGGCGGACTGGCGGGCAGCCTCATCACCTTTGACACCACCGGGATGGATTTTGCCCTGACGGCGCTGTTTGTGGTGCTGTTCATCGAGCAGTTGAAAAAGAAGGAAAACCGGGCGGCGGGCCTGGCCGGTGCGGCCTGCGCCGCGGCGGCGCTGGCGGTGTTCGGGGCGGACAATCTGGTGATCCCCGCGATGGTTTTGATTTTGCTGACGCTGCTGGGAGGGAGGAAGAAGCAATGGTTCTGACACCGATCCAGGCGCTGTGCATCATTCTGGCGGTCTCTGCCGGCACACAACTGACCCGTTGGCTGCCCTTCTGGCTCTTTCCGGAGGATAAGGAGCCGCCGGTGGTGGTGACCTATCTGGGGCGGGTGCTGCCCTCGGCTATGATGGGACTGCTGGTGGTCTACTGCCTGAAAGGCGTGGACTGGCTTGCTGCCCCGCACGGCCTGCCGGAACTGCTTTCCGTGGCAGCGGTGGCGCTGCTGCACCGGTGGAAAGGGAATGTGCTGCTGTCCATCGGCGGCGGCACGGCGCTGTATATGCTGCTGGTGCAGGCGGTTTTTGCATAGCGGCGGGGAAACTGCATAAAATGGGACTGCGGGATCTCCGCAGTCCTTTTTTCTTGGGAGGGTCGGATGCGTAAACGGCTGTTTTTCTGGGAGGCGGGAGGCTTTCTCTTTGTTTCCGCAGTGGGTACATTGCTGCATTTCCTCTACGACTGGACGGGGGGCAGCACCCTTGCCGCGGCCTTTTCCGGCGTGAATGAGTCCACGTGGGAGCATATGAAGATCTTCTTCTTTCCGATGTTCCTCTGGTCGCTGGTGCAGTTGTGCATTCTGGGACGGAATTATCCCAACTTTCCGGCGGTGCGGCTGGTCAGCACCCTGACGGGACTGCTCCTCATCCCCGTGCTGTTTTACACCTACGGCGGCGTGCTGGGCTATCTGGTGGACTGGGTCAACATCTCCATCTTCTTTGTGGCGGCGCTGATCGCCTTCTGGGTGGATTTCCGCCTGCTGCGCCGGGGACGGCTGAATGCTCCGTGGCTGCAATTGGTGACCTTCGCCCTGATGTGGGCGCTGGCCTTTGTCTTTGTGTGGTGTACCTTCCATCCGCCGCAATTGGGTCTCTGGCGGGATCCCATCACGGGTCTGACCGGCATCCAATAAAGAAAGCCTCTGTCAAACGACAGAGGCTGTTTCTTATTTCCGTTTTTCCATTTCCAGCAGGTGCAGTTCGCCGCCCCGCTGACGGTAGCCGTAGACGTATTCGTAGCCGATCTTCTCGTAGAAATCCAGCGCGTTCACGGAGGAGGTCAGCCAGATGCGCCGGGCGCTGATGCACAGGTCGTCCGCTTCCAGCGCGGCAAACAGTTGCGTGCCCAGTCCCCGGCCGATGGCCTCCGGCAGCAAAAACGCCGCGATGATCTCGCACTCCGCCTCACCGGTCTCGATGACTGTGCCGGTGCCTACGATGGTCCCGCCCTCGGTCATCACGTAGGTGTGGCCACCGGAGGCGATCTCTGCCACCGTTTCGGGGGTGTAGCGGTCGTAGAGCCACTGGATCTCGCCGGCGGGGCAGTAGTTGGCGTTGACTTCCAGCAGTGTGCGGCGCAGCAGCGTGGAGAGCGCTTCCTCGTCGCCGGGAAGATAAAGCCTGATCTCCGCCATACGTTACACGGACAGGGAGTCCGCCAGCACCAGACCGGGGTTGTGCTTGGTCAGGAAGCCCACGCTCCACTCGCCGTCCAGGGCAATGAGCAATCGGCCCTTGAAGTCTTCCAACAGGGAGGCACCGGTGCACAGCACCAGATCCTCCGGCTTGCAGGGGCACTCGGCGATGAGCCGCAGATGGTCATAGGGCAGACCGGACATATACATCTCCACGCCGTACTCGCTTCTCATACGGTGCTGGAACACGTCGAATTGCAGCGTGCCCACCACGCCCACGATCACTTCTTCCAGACCGGCGCCGGGGATCTTGAAGATCTGGATGGCGCCCTCCTGGGCGATCTGCTCCGTGCCCTTGATGAACTGCTTGCGCTTCATCGTGTCCTTGGGGGAAACGCGCATAAAGTGTTCGGGCTCGAAGGTGGGGATGCCGGAGTATTTGAACTTCTTGCCGGGCACGGTGATGGTGTCGCCGATGGAGAACATACCGGGGTCGAACACGCCGATGATGTCGCCGGCGTAGGCCTCCTCCACGATCTCGCGCTCCGCCGCCATCATCTGCTGGGGCTGGCTCAGGCGCATTTTCTTGCCGGACTGCATATGGTAATACTCGGAGTCCCGCTGGAACTTGCCGGAGCAGATGCGCATAAAGGCCAGACGGTCCCGGTGGGCCTTGTTCATATTGGCCTGGATCTTGAACACGAAAGCGGAGAAATCCTCGCCGAACACATCCACCTCGCCGCAGTCGCTGACGCGGGGCAGGGGAGCGGTGGTCATACGCAGGAATTCTTCCAGGAACGGCTCCACGCCGAAGGTGGTCAGGGCAGAGCCGAAGAACACGGGGGAGAGGGTGCCGTTGCGGACGGCGTCCATATCGAAGTCGCGGCCGGCGCCCAGCAGTTCCACTTCCTCACGGAGGGTCTCGGCCTTCTTTGCGCCGATCATCTCGTCCAGAGCGGGATCGTCCAGTTCCACCTCGGTGGTGGAGGCCTTTTTGCCCTTGCCCTCGGCGTCAAAGAAGATGATGCGGCTCTTTTCCCGGTCGTAGACGCCCTGGAACTCCTTGCCGCAGCCGATGGGCCAGTTCATCGCATAGGTGTCGATGCCCAGTTCCCGCTCCACTTCCTCGCACAGTTCGAGGGGGTCGCGGGTCTCGCGGTCCATCTTGTTGATGAAGGTGAAGATGGGGATGTGGCGCAGGGCGCACACGCGGAACAGTTTGCGGGTCTGGGGCTCCACGCCCTTGGCACCGTCGATGACCATCACGGCGCTGTCCGCCGCCATCAATGTGCGGTAGGTGTCCTCGGAGAAGTCCTGGTGGCCCGGAGTGTCCAGAATGTTGATGCAGAAACCGCTGTGCTGGAACTGCATCACGGAGGACGTGACGGAGATGCCGCGCTGCTTTTCGATCTCCATCCAGTCGGAGGTGGCGGCTTTCGCTTTCTTGCCCTTGACCTCGCCGGCCTGGGCGATGGCGCCGCCGTAGAGCAGGAACTTTTCGGTTAAGGTGGTCTTACCGGCGTCGGGGTGGGAGATGATGGCGAAGGTCCGACGGCGGGAAATTTCTTCGTGCAGGGTGGCCATAAATGCCCCTCCTTCAAGATAAAATGTGCAATCCAAGACAATTTACCATAAAAGCGGCCCTTTTGCAAGGGGAACGGGCGGGAAAGGCGGCCTTTTCCTTGAAAAAAAGCACATACTGTGATAGGATGTTTCGGAAAGAAACGGGAGAGGAGGAGAGCGCGTGAGAGGAATCGCCATCCGCCCCAGATATGCGGGGCTGGATACCATCCGCGGCGTGACGCTGGTGAGTATGATCGCCTACCACACTTGCTGGGATCTGGTGTATCTCTGGGGCGTGGACTGGCCGTGGTACCGCTCCTTCGGCGCCTACCTCTGGCAGCAGAGCATCTGCTGGACGTTTATCCTCCTCTCGGGCTTCTGCTTTCATCTGGGGCGCCATCGCATCAGGCGGGGGCTCCTTGTTTTTGGCGGCGGCGCGCTGGTCACGGCGGTGACGCTGGTGACGATGCCGGAGGCGCCCATCGTTTTCGGCGTGCTGACCTTTCTGGGCGCGGCGGTCCTGCTGACGGCGCCGCTGGATGCGCTGTTCCAGCGCATCCCCGCAAGGGCAGGCCTTGCGGGGAACTTTACGCTCTTCCTGCTTCTCCGGGGCGTCAACAGCCGCTATCTGGGTTTTGAGGGCGCACGGCTGGCGGCGCTGCCCCGCACGCTTTACAGCAATTTGTTTACGGCCTTTCTCGGCTTCCCGGCGGCGGATTTCGTCTCTTCGGACTATTTCGCTCTGCTGCCGTGGCTGTTTCTGTTCTGGACGGGCTATTTCCTTTACCGCCTGCGGCGGGAGGAGGACAGCGCGCTGCGTCTGCCGGTCGTGACGGCGCTGGGGCGGCACTCGCTGCCGATCTACCTGCTGCATCAGCCGGTGATCTACGGCGTGCTGACCGGACTGGAATTTGCGGGAATCCTTTGATTTTTGACGTTGGAGTAACGGCGTGAAGGAGCCGCCGTGGACGCCGATGGAGGAATACCACGCAAACGGCGCTGAAATATGCTACATCCCCGGCCTGAAAAGGCCGGGGATGTTTGTCTGTTTTGCGCGTTAGTTTGCGGGAGATGACGGGGTATGCGTCCCATCGATGCTGTGGATGGATTGGAAACATACCGTTATGAGATCGTTTATTTCTGCGTCGTCGTGAAAATGGCCGAAAAACCACTTGCTGAATGACACATCGTGGTAAACCCAATCCAGAAATCCGGTTAGTTCGCGATCGTGATCGTCGGGGCACTTTCTGGTAACACGAGGGATGATTGTGCGCGGAGCGGTGTGAGTAACAATATAATCGACCCTGTGGTTTTGGCTTTCGAGAGATGCGATGGCGCGATGATATTCCTCCGGGGACGGCAACTCCTGTTCAAACCATATTTTTCGTCCGTAAATGGATTGATATTGCAGCCGAAACGCCTTATCGATACTGTACGCACCTCCCATAACAAAGAAAGTTTTGCCCAGGATGGTGTAAATATACCCGCGTTGGAGCCAGAAAACATTGGGACGGATCCTGCGGACCGGGGCGCCATACCGGATCTCCTCGGGATACTCTGCCAGATAATCAAACCCCTCGTGGTTTCCGTCGCAAAACAAAATGGTGTAGGGCTTTTGCGCAAGCGCATCCAATTTGTTCTTTTCGGTCAGATCGTTCTGCTCTCCCAGCATTACATAGCCGAAGTCGCCTGTCACGATTACGATGTCATCAGCCGTCCAGGCTGACTGCCCGGGCAATTTGCTGTCGGAGAATCCGTCGCTTTCCCCGTGTCTGTCCCCTAAGATGTAAATCATATTTGTCACCCCCGATCTTATTTGGTAGGTTCACCGGACGGGAGGGGCTTATCAAAGCCCCTCTCTATAAGATTATGCCGGCTCATTCGCTGTACTGATGGATCCTGCGGATCAGTTTCGAATGGGCTTCCCGCATTTTGACGTTTTCCGGATCTGCGTGCAGGACGTATGCAAGTTTCCCTTGGAGTTGCTGCATATATTTCAGATAGTCACCGCACGCAACTGCGCCTTTGCAGTTCTCGCCGAATCGATCCAGGTAGTAAAGTTCTTGGAGGAGATCTCGTCTGTACTTGCGGGATACCTGAATGTGGTCGTTGACCGTCAGCCCCAGAACGGTTTGCCTGTGCTGCCGGCGTCTGATTTTGGTTTTTTTCTCGTTGATGCGGAACCCGTAATAAAGGAGGATCCGCGTTATTTTTTTCAATACTTCGCCGACGTCAAGTGCAGAATTGCCGCTGAAATACAAGTCGTCCGAGTATCGCGTATAATTCATCCCGTATCTTGCTGCCAGACGGGCCAAATCTTCATCGCACCGGTAGAAAACGATGTTGGACAGCATCGGACTGGTGACGGTGCCCTGGGGAAGGCTCCCCCGGAGGCAGCACATCTTCGCGAGGAATCTGCAAAGCGACCTGGAATATCCGGTTTCCCTGTAAAATGTCAGGAACACCATATTTTCCGAGATCGAACCGAAAAAATCCGTGAGATCAAGATGGATCAATACATCCTGGCTTTCGTGCGGCTTTGCGCAGTCCTGGATGCTGCGGCCTTCCCGATACGCGTATGCGTGATCGCTGACAGGCAGACCTTTCAGTATTTTCGCCAGGATGTACTTCTGCTGTGTGCGAATTGCGTGCGTGGGAACAGAAATTCTCCGTGCACCGCCATTGGATTTGGGAATGTATTGCGTGTAATACCAAAGTTTGGTATTGGATGCCATCTCCCGAAGGGCACGATAGCGGTACCAGATGTTTGCGTGAGAAGTGCTTTGCAGCATAACGTAAGACAGCACCGACCAAAGAGGCGGAATGTTTTTGTTGGGGTGATCGTGCCGGACCATCTCGGTAAGCGACATTTTGCACTGCGCGATGATCTGCATATCCTGGGGTTCCAAACAAAAAGTCGAACTCCGTTCTTTCCATTTCATTTCGTATTTCCTCCTCTCAAAAAAGAAAGAAGACGAAGCGTACTGCCGAAGGTAGCGCGAAGGGATTCGCGCATCGTTCACAAATACTGTCGTAGCGTGGCGACTCGCCACACCTGCTCGAGCGGATCGTAATCAAGCAAAGGCTACGCTTCGTCTTCTGTGCTTTATGAAGTTGCTGCCGGTGCGGGACTGGTCGGCCGGCCTTTTCGGGCATGCGTTTCTTCCGAACGGCAGATGCGCCCGGTACGGGCGATCGTTTTTCCCTTGTGTCTTTATTGTACCATCCCGGTTTCTTCGGCGCAATTCGAATTCGGGAAACCGTGTTAACGATACCGTGAATGGATCCTGTCGAAATTAAAGAGCCGTATCGCGGATTTTCTTAATCGCAACACAGGCAAAGGGTGGGGCGGCGACCCTCCGGAACGGATCTGCGGTATGACCGGCCAAACCATTCCGGTGATGAGGGGGCTGCTGCGGCGGAAGCGGATGCTTCCGGGAGATGGCGTCTGCTGAAAAGAGCGGTTCATACGGCAGGCGCTTGCCCGGTGTTTATGATACAATATCCACCTGTACTTATTTTTGTATAAGCAGCAGCAACGCCGCGGCTGCTGCGCCGCCGTCGATGCCGTCGTAGGTTCCGATTTGGGTTTTGTTCCAGCCGTAGCCGGAATAAATGCAGCCGTTTTCGTAGCAGCCGACCTGCGTTCTTCCCCAGCCGAAGCCGGAGTATACGCCTCCGTTTGCATACGTGCCGACCTGCGATTTGCCCCATCCGCAGCCGGAATATATTTCACCGTTGGCATAAGAACCAACGGTGGTTCGGCCCCAGCCGGATCCGGAATAGACCGTCCCGTCCTCGCAGGAGCCGATCTGGGTCCGCCCCCAGCCATAACCATCATAAATCTCTGTTTTCATTATTCCGTCCTCCTTGAACTTGCCCTCCCGCAGCCGCCCTTCGGCGGCTGCGGGGTTTTTGTTAGTGGCGGTGCTTGCTTTGCGTAACGGCCATAGCAAAAAGGGCCGTTGCATCGGGGGCTTCGATGATGGCAACGCCGCAGTCGCAGTTGACCTTTGTATCCACCAGGCGGTTCGTGCCCATAGGCGCGTACAGGGTGGAAACGCCGCGCGCTTTCATCGAACGCAGCAGCGGGGTCAGATCGTTCTCGTCGAAGTAAAGCGAGCCGTTCAGGTCGCATCCTCCGATGAAGCAGATATCCTTGATCGCAAGATTTTGATTCAAAATCTTGGAGCAAATGGCTGCATAGCAAGCAAGTCCGACGTGGTTGTCCGTGCCCTCCGGAATGGGCTGGGGAACAAACACCGTGACGTCGTACTGGGAAAGGTCGCAGGCGGACGTGTTGGTGGTGTTGCGTACACACCAGTATGCCACCTTGCAGTATTCCTCTTGGAGTTTGCTGATAGGGCCCAGCACCTCAAACTTGCCTGAACCGGGAGCCGCAGCGGTTATCGTTTCCGGGGCGGCGGAAGACCAATCCTCTCCGGTTGCCTCGGCTAACATCTGTCTTGCCATAGGACAAACCATATAGAAGCGCGTATCGCTCATTGCTCATTCCTCCTCTCCGGTTTCCTGTTCTTTTTTGTACTGGTCGATCCGGCGGTAATAATCGATTACCGAATCTTCTGCATACTCTGTGCTGTCGGCTTCGCACCATTGGCTGCGGTAAGCATAGTAGTCGTCGAAGCCGTCTATGTAGTTTGCGAACTCGTTCCGGTATTGCGCTGCCTCGTAAAATAAGAGGAGGTCTTTGTTCTCTGGATCCAGTTCGTTGTATAGATCGACCAGTCGGTGCTGATACGCGTGATAGCATTCGTGGCAAATGGTCGTCAGCATAGTATGGGCGTCGGCGCTGGCCAAAGCGTCCGAATTAAGCGTTATGGTTCTTGTTCCATCGGTGTAGTGCCCCAGGATGAATTCTTCCAACTCCCCTGTGCAAACCGTTACCTCGGGGATTCCCAGGTAGTTCGCCTCAATATCGGCGATGGTTTTCATTACATCAAGACGTTTTGCGGCATCTAAATGCGCCCATTCCTCTTCCTGCAAAAGCAAAACCACGTCAATATTCTTGGCTATTGTTTCGTCTTCGCCGCTGATGTCGGTGGTATCGAGGACAACGGGATCTTCCTGCGGTTCCTCTGCGTGAATGCCGAGCAAAGGGTTGGCAACGGTAAATATAACGCTTGCGGCGAGCACGCAGGCGATGAGCGTTCTGCAATTGAGTAAGCAGGACGACAGGCATTTCCAGACGCTGACGTCGAGATTGCTTCTTGCGCGTTCGATGGCATACGTGGTAAAGACCAACAGCGCGTAACCTGCTGCGAGAATTCCTGCGGCAAGTGCGAATTTAGGGAGGCGAGTATGGTCGACGAACCAAAGGGAGGCCGTGTAATAAATTCCGTATGAGAGGAGAATGTTGCAAAGAAGGTTGACATAATTCCGGCGGCGTTTGTAAGTGAGGAGGATGCCGATGCTTGCGCCCAAAATCACGGAACCTGCCAGCAGCAGCAACGATTGCCTGCGGTCAAAGGTGAACAGGGGGCGGAAGAGCGTGTTTCTGTACAAAAGGAAGACAAGGGTAACCCAATAAAGGTTCTTCCACACATATTCCGTCCTGCTCATTGTGTTTGCGTTTCTCATAAATATCCCTTCTTTTATACCGGCTGGCTTTTCTTATATGTCGTGTTCGCGTCCAGACGCGTTGTCCGTTTCGCAGACACAGGTGCCCGCCGGCGCGGCGTCGGCGCTGTTTGGATCCGGCTGGTCGAATAAAGATTCTCGGGCGAGGAGCGGCTTGTACTGCCGCCGCCAGATCAGTCTGGCGAAAAAACCGCAGGCGAGTTCTTCAATGCTGATCGCGATCAGGTAGAGAAGCGCGCCCTGAAATATGTTTGTAAGCAGCGAAAAATCCTCAAACAGCCAGGTGGAAAGGATTTTTTTAATGATGACTATGTTGAGGGGGGTTGCTGTAAGGAAGAGAAGGAAGAACATCCAAATGGATTCGCGCCGTCTGCAAAGGGGGAGGATCGCCACGGCTGCGAGCACAGCCGCAATGGACAAAACCCCGTATGCTGCGCAGCGGGTGTTGGCCGCGTACAGAGAGAGGCCGACAGGAAAGGCCATCAGGCACAGTTGTGCGGCTGTGATGATGTGTCTCAAATGAAGCATTCTGCCACCCCCAAAAAACACACGATGTAAATAGAGACCGACATTGCCTGCAAAACCACAAACAGGCAGCAAATCAGAAGTTCCACAACACCGTGAGGACCCGCCTTCCACAGACGCCGGCGCACCTCTTTGGTTTTCAACGTGTATTTGGCTTTGGCTGCCAGGGCGTCTATGCCGAGAAGGTTTCCCATAGCAGACATACCGTCCAGCCCTTCCGAAAAGGTGAGATTCATCAAGGCCAGGATCAAGTTGCTGAGTGCCAGACCGAAGAAAAACTCACTTTGGCTCGGAACGTATACGCACAGTAACAAGGCGATTCCGGTGAGAAGGATGTTCATCTCTATGCCGGCGATAAAGACCTGGAACCTTTGCAGCCTCGATTTGATCGGTTCCTCGTCCAGCATCACATAGGCACCGGGCATATAATTGTGCAGGAGCACGCCCGCTTCGAACACGCGTCCCTGATAACAGAGTGCGCTGGCTGCGTGGCTGACTTCGTGGAGGATCGCCCCAATCATCATTCCGCCCCATTGACCGAGGGCAAACGAACCGCTTTCCAGGTCCGGAAGATCTGCGATGAAGCAGTGCAGTCCAAACAGAAAAACGGGGATCCACAAGACCAACAGCCAGTAGTTGATCAAAACAGGGAGGATGCTCCGGGTGCGGTGTTTGCGCGGGATGATCAGGGAATATGTCACGGAACTCGCCGAACTGTCCAGCAATCTTCCGTACCGCAGAAGGTTTGCTTCGTCGAGGGCATCGAGCATTGCCTGAACTTCGCTCCGATCATAGCCGGGCAGTATGGAGAAGGGGTCGGTTTTTCCGTCCAGTTTACGGGCGAGGGCCCCGATCGTACTTCCCAGCGTGTACTCGTCCTCGGTAATGCGGTCTTTCGCGTCAAAACTTCCGTCCGGATTCTCCTCGAACAGAACCCAGTTGCACAGTTTGGGATAGCGCATACTTCACCTTCTTTCGTGTGTTGCCGGCAGTTCCGACGATTACGGGGGCGGCATTGCTTACGTGTAGTATTCAATTGCGGTGTCGGGATCGAAGATCGTGTTCGGGTCCACACAACGCAGGGATTCGGGGACGAATGCTTTTTTGAGAGAGTCGCATCCGTAGAAAGCCCCCTTGCCAATGCCCAGCACCGTGCGGGGGATCTTCACGGAGGAAAGGCGCTGGCACTGTTCAAACGCCGCTTTGCCGATCACCAGCAAGCCATCGTTGAGCGTTAAAGATTCCAGGTCGGAACAGTTGGTAAAGGCGTAATCCGAGATGATTTTCAGATTTTCGGGGCAGATGATCTCTTTCAGAACAGGGCAATGGCCAAACGCTGCGAGACCGATCCGGCGAACGCCCTTGCCCAGATGTACCGTCCGGAGCCCTGCGCAATTGTTCAGAGCATACTGGCCAATGGAGACAACACGATCAGGGATCTTGATCACAGACAGATTGTCGCACCCGGAGAGGCTGCTGTCCCCCAGGTATTCCAGGTTCTCGGGGAGGGAAAGACTCCTGATACTGCTTCCGCAGAAGGCCTTGCATTCGAGTCGTTTTACGTTGGAGGGCAAGCGGAGATTCATCGCGAAGTCGCACCAGAGAAAGGCGGCAGCGCCGATCTCCGTTACACTCTGGGGGATGAAAAGATCGGGCACGATGTCATCATCAAAAGCGCCGCATCCGATTTTTCGGGTGCCGTCGGGAATGGCTCCGCCTCCGCTGATGTGCCGGACGCATACGCCGACCCGAATCACGAAATTCTCCCAGTCGTCGATACCGCGCCAAGTGAAACACTGATGACACGCAGAACACGTCGTTCCGGAGCCGTCGCTGCTGCGTTCCATCGCCCCGCCGCAAAGAACACACCGGTTCCCGGCGAGGCGCAGAGAACTGTCTTCAATGTCGGAGAAATCCGTGCGCCCATCAAAATCCACACTCACAAGATTACAGCCATAAAATGCGCCGCCGTCCACGGATGCGTTGCGGGGGATGTTGATCTTGGCCAGCCGTCTGCAATTCTTGAATGCGCCATCCTCGATGGATGTGACGCTTCCGGGAATGGAAACGGATGTCAGGTTGCTGCATCTTTGGAAAGCGAAGGCTTTGATTTGTTGCAGCGTCTGCGGGAGGGAGATCTCTTCAAGGCTGCGGCAATCGGAGAACGCAAAATTATCAATGTGTACCACGCCCTCGGGGATATGTACCGTTTTCATAAAATTATTGCGGCGAAATGCACCGTGACCGATCTTGCTTACGCCGGCGGGGATCACCACATTCTCGTCGGTCCCGTTGTACTCTCTAAGAATTCCGTCTTCGATCCGGAACATCTGGTCCATCATCTTGTGTTCCTCCTTAGTAGTAGTGGAGTTCTGCGGATTCCTCAAACACATTGTAATCATCTTCTTCGTATGCCGGGGCGCAGGCGAAGTAGTTATAAATGTGCTCTTCCAGCGCCTTCGGCACGGAAACGGAAAGACCGGGAATCCGGGCAAAGGCCTGGTTCCCGAAGCCGGATATACTGGCGGGAATGCGGAGATGTTCCAAAGAAGAACAGTTGAAAAACGACTGCGCTCCAATGGCCACAATCCCGTCCATCAGTTTGACTGTCCGGAGATTCGTACAATCGGCAAAAGCCCGATCCCCGATCTCCATCGCCCCCACGGCAGCGGTGCGAAGGCTGCCACAAGCGCTGAACGCGTTTTCGGCAACGACTTTGACGCTGGGTAAAAAGATCTCATTCACGCCCGAACCAGCGAAGGCGCCTTCGCCGATCACCAGTACGCCTTCGGGAATGTTAACTTCTTTCAAAGAAGTGCACCCGGCAAAGGCGTTTTTGCCGATGTACTTGACCGTTTCGGGGATGCATACCTCGGTCAGTTTGCCGCATTCCAGGAAGGTTCCTTCCTCGATTCTTTGCAGCCCGGCGGGGAGTTGGACCGTTTTCAGGTGCTCATTGTTGGCAAATGCAAACGGCTCAATGACCGCTACGCTGTCGGGTACGCGAACATTGACGGCGTTGGAGTTGGAGAACGCCTGACCGCAGATGCGAGTGCAGTGATGGGGGATCTCCACATCGATCTCATCGCCGCTGAAACAAATCAAGCCGGTGTTGTTATCCTCCCACTGCCATTTCTCTCCCAATTGCGTCCAGCGCTTCCACGTAAATGCCTTTTTGCAAAGGGAGCACACCACGCCATTCATCAAATGCTCCTTCGGCGCAAGGACTAATTTAGCGCCGCAGTCAGGACACTGATGGATGCCGTCACCATAGACAAACGCTCTTGCGATGTCGCTCGCGCTGTTCAGATCGTTCAGATACCCCATAACCGACATACTCCTTTCCGTTTCGCTTGATGAAAAGAACCCTTGTAATAGTATTATAGCCTGTGCCGAATCCGGTTCAATTTTGAAACTGATAATTTTGTTAACAATCGAAAGATGTCATCATTACACAAATGCAGCATTCCGTGAAGCGACCCTCGGAAGGGACGCGGGTCTGTAACTCTGATGATACTGCTGTGCGGATCGTACACCTTTTTATGAATACGGCGGAAACGCGATTTTCTCCAAATCCCCCCCGCGCCTATCGACGAGAGGCGGTTTTCGTGCTATAATTCCATTCATTAAGCGATAAAGGGGGGCTTTGGCATAGGCGGCAAAGTCCAAAAAACGCATATTTGTACAGGCATTCTCGCCCACGTGGATGCAGGGAAAACCACCCTCTCCGAGGCGCTGCTTTACCACAGCGGCGCTGTGCGCAAACTGGGGCGGGTGGATCATAAGGACGCCTTTCTGGACACCGACACGATGGAGCGGGAGCGGGGCATCACCATCTTCTCCAAGCAGGCGGAACTGACGCTGGGAGAGCGGGAAGTGACACTGCTGGACACCCCCGGCCACGTGGACTTTTCCGCCGAAACGGAGCGGACGCTGCGCGTGCTGGACTGCGCGGTGCTGGTCATCAGCGGCACGGACGGCGTGCAGGCTCATACCCGCACTCTCTGGCGGCTGCTGGAACGCTACGGCGTACCCGTGTTTTTGTTCGTCAACAAGATGGACCTGGCCGGCGCGGACAAGGCGGTCCTGATGGAGGAATTGCAGCGGCGGCTGAGCAGCGGCTGCGTGGATTTCTGCGCGGAACGGGAGGCGTTTCTGGAAGAAGCCGCCGTCTGCGACGAGGCGGTGCTGGAAGCCTATTTCGAGAGCGGAACGGTGTCCGACGGCGACATCTCCCGTATGATCGGGGAGCGGAAACTGTTCCCCTGCTTTTTCGGCTCTGCTCTGAAACTGGAAGGTGTGGAGGCCTTTGCGGAAGGCCTTGCCCGCTATGCGCCGGAGCCGGCGTATCCGGCGGAGTTCGGCGCCCGGGTGTTCAAGATCACCCGGGACAGTCAGGGCGCCCGGCTGACCCACCTGAAAGTCACCGGTGGCACGCTGCGGGTGAAGGAAGTGCTTTCCAACCGCGCCGACGGGGACAAGCGCTGGGAGGAGAAGGCCGACCAACTGCGCATCTACTCCGGCAC
Organism: Oscillospiraceae bacterium; assembly: GCA_015068335.1. GTDB lineage: Bacteria > Bacillota > Clostridia > Oscillospirales > Oscillospiraceae > Oscillibacter. The sequence goes on from SVKT01000009.1 coordinate 14,674, forward strand.
GAAGTTTCGCCCCGTGGAGGAGGCGAGCGCCGGTACGGTGGTGGCGGTGACCGGTCTGACCCATACCGTGCCGGGCCAGGGTCTGGGCTTTGAGGAGGACTGGGGCGGCGCGCTGCTGGAACCGGTGCTGCGCTATCGACTCTCCATTACCGACGGCACAGACCCCCACACCGCCCTGATGCACCTGCGGCAGTTGGAGGAGGAAGACCCCCAGTTGCAGGTGGTGTGGAACGAACTCTCCCGGGAGATCCACCTGTGTCTGATGGGTGAGGTGCAGATGGAGATCCTGCAACGCCGCATCCGGGAGCGGTTTGGAATGGAAACGGAATTCGGCGCAGGCGCCGTCTGCTACCGGGAGACCATTGAAAACACGGTGGAGGGCATCGGCCACTTTGAGCCGCTGCGCCACTACGCCGAGGCGCACCTGCTGCTGGAACCGGCGGAGCGGGGCAGTGGTCTGCACTTTGCCGCGGCCTGCTCCACCGACGCGCTGGATCTGAACTGGCAGCGGCTGATCCTGACCCATCTGGAAGAAAAGCAGCATCTGGGCGTGCTGACCGGCTCGCCCATTACGGATATGAAGATCACCCTTGTGGCCGGCCGTGCCCACGATAAGCACACCGAGGGCGGCGACTTCCGTCAGGCCACCTACCGCGCCGTGCGGCAGGGCCTGATGCAGGCGAAAAGCGTGCTGCTGGAACCGTGGTACGACTTCCGTCTGGAACTGCCCGCCGACCAGATCGGCCGGGCGATGAGCGATTTGCAGCGGATGGGCGGCGAAACGGAGCCGCCGGAAACGCTGGGGGAGGAGACCATCCTCGCCGGCAGCGCGCCGGTGGCGGCTCTGCGGGAGTATGCCCGGGACGTGGTGGCCTATACCCGGGGGCGGGGAAGGCTTTTGCTCCAAAACGGCGGCTACCGTCCCTGCGCCGACGCGGACAAGGTCATCGAAACCATCGGCTACGAACCGGAGCGGGATGTGGAGAACACGCCGGACTCGGTGTTCTGCGCCCACGGCGCGGGCTATACGGTAAAGTGGGACGAGGTCGGCGCTATGGCCCACGTGGACAGCGGTCTGCGGCTCGGGAAGCAGGCGGTGCAGGAGACCGCCGCGCCCCGGATGCGTACCGTCAGCACCTATGCCGGCACCATAGAGCAGGACCGGGAATTGCAGGCCATTTTCGAGCGCACCTACGGCCCTGTGAAGCGGCAGACATTCATCCCGTCCAAAGAGCCCAAACGTCCGCCTGCGGACACGGAAACGGAAAAGCGGCGCATAAAGGAGCAGTTTCAGGGGGAAGAATACCTGTTGGTGGACGGCTACAACATCATCTTCGCCTGGGAGGAACTGAAATGCATCGCCCGGGAGAACCTGGACGCCGCCCGCACCGCGCTGTGCGACCTGCTGTGCAACTATCAGGGGTATAAGAAGAACCGGGTCATCGCCGTCTTTGACGCCTATAAGGTCAAGGGCGGGCTTGGCAGCGTGGAGAAGTATCACAACATCCACGTGGTCTATACGAAGGAAGCCGAAACGGCGGACGCCTACATCGAGAAGGCTACCTACGAACTGGGCAAATACCACCGGGTCAAGGTCGCCACCTCCGACGGCCCGGAGCAACTCATCATTCTTGGCCACGGCGCCCTGCGGCTGTCCGCCTCCAACTTCCGGGAGGAAGTGGAGAGCGTGCAGGGGCAGATCAGCGGCGTGCTGGAAAAGAACAACCAAAACACAAAAACCGGCAGCGTGCGCCTTGCGATGGAAAAGGCGCTGTCGTCGGAGGAGGAATGAGGATATGAAGACGGTTTTGACCGGGCTGGGCACCTTTGCGGTCTGTAATGCCGCCCGGTGGTATCTGGATCGGAGCAGCCGCACCGAAACGGAACTTGCCGGCGGCCGCGTGCGCTTGACGGCGCTGCGGAACGCCCAGGCGGCGTTTGGCGTGCGTGTGCCCTCCCGGGTGCTGGGCGCGTTGTCCATAGCGGCGCTGGGCGTGGCCTGCACGCAGCGGCGCGCCCATCCCGTCAGTACGGGACTGCTTCTGGGCGGCGGCGCCGCCAATCTGGCGGAGCGTCTGGATAAGGGGAGCGTGTACGACTACGTGCAGTTCCCCAAAGCGCCGGGGCGGTTGAAACACTATGTGTTCAATCTGGCGGACTTTGCCATTCTCTCCGGCTGCGCCGGACTGTTTCTCCCCCGAAAGAAATAAAAAGAAGAGGACAGCGTTCGGCTGCTCCTGACAGGGGTATCTTGATAGTTTGTCTTGAAATTGGGTAGACGGCGCATTTGCGCTGTCCGCCTTACAGTTGTTATTCAAGCAAAAGCAGTGGTAGCCTATCGGCACCACTGCTTTTGTCCTGTTATTGCATTATGTTTTTTCCGTCAGTTCACAATAATTCTATAAACGTTTCAGCGGCTCTGCGCTAAATTCCAGTTCCAGTCTCCCTGCGGAATGGTTCCCAGCCGCCAAACAGATGCGCCTGTGACACCCAGCAACTTTGCGGCATTCATAGAAACCTGAATGCTGGCATCATCCTGATACCACAGGAAGTAGCGGCTTCCATCTTCTGTCTGGTAAATCGCATAATGCTGCTGGTACTCATCAGACCAACCGAGTTCTGTATCTGTCTGTGCCAGTCGTTTGGCTACGGTTTCCGTGGTAGGGTAGACGGGTGCTCCGGACACCAGTTTTCCTTCCTTGTCGATCTGCCAGCCAACGCTTCTGCAACTGAATCCCAGCAACACCTTGGACGGATCCATCTGTGCTGTGATCGCACGGATGCCAAGATACACTTCGTTGATCGGAGTGGATGGGACGATCTTATAATAATAGTTCGTGCCAACGAATTGACTCATATCCTTCGCCTCGTAATCGTAGGCCATAAGGATCACCTTGTCAGCCAACTTGCCAATCGCTGCGTAGTCATACCCATCATAATAGTTGGCGCCGTAATATCCCGTAGACAGCACAGGAGACACACAGACATACAACTTCTTGCCGATCTCATCCAGTTCCAGTTTCAACGCGGAAAGAAAGTTGATAAAATCCTGTTTCTGCGCTCCGCGCAGGCCCTCAAAGTCAATGGTGACACCAGCATACGGATTCTTACCAATTGCACGATAGTTAACCGTCAACTCATAAATAATCTGCTCCACTGCCTGAGATCTGCCGGCTTCGGAAGCCAACAGGGATTTCACGCTCTCTCCTTCCATAAACACACTCAAGTGCAGTTTGCCGTCAAGTCGCTCTGCGACCTCACCATATCCATTCGGCACATAATACTCGTTCCCGTTTGCGCTGGTGGTAGACAGCAACGCAGTCTCTCCGTCCCACATCATACGGCTCCAGCCTGCGCTGACGGTATCCATTTCATCAGCCAGGCTCAACTGGTTATAGGAAGAAATAGCGTAGAAACCATGCACTTCATCCGTCTTCTGATACAGGTTTTCATAAATGCGCACCAGCATAGCGGCAGCCTGTCCACGGGTAGCGGTACGCTCTGGACTGAATGTCGTCGCAGAAGTTCCGTTCGTCATACCGATTGCATAAGCGACGGCTACATATCCCTCATTTCTATATGCAAGATCTGTGAAAGGAAGTTGTCCGTGCAAGATCGAATATGCATCAGAAAAAGGCATCTGAGAGGAATTCAGGGATTCTGCCGCACTCTTCAATCCCAGCGCACGAACCAGCATCTCTGCCATCTCGCCGCGGGTGATTGGTTCCTGCGGACGGAAATTGACCCAGGTTCCGGTTACATCGTGAGTTGCTGCCGTTTCAATTTCATCAAACCAAGTGTGGCCTACTGGCACATCGGCGTAAGATGCCGTATCCGGAGTTACCATTTCCCACCCCATCATACGAACCAACACCGCAGTAAACTGCGCACGGGTCATAGAATCCAAATATCCGAATGTGCTTTCGTTATAGCCGTTCATAAGGCCATACTCCGCCGCTTTCTGTACCTCTCCTGCCAGTGGACTCTCAGCCGGAACATCCTTGTAGGCTGCCGAAGCAATGGTTGCCATAAGCATAGTGGTTACAACTGCTGTGACGATATAACGCAATATCTTTTTCATATAGCAGCACTCCTCTCGGGACTATGATGCTTATAATAACTTCCCGGTCGGCAGACGGCTTGCCTACAAACCGGGAGGCTTCTTCTTTATACTGGCAAATGGCATCTATAAATGCAACAACAATTTTGTTACATTTTTGCAAATTATCTTACATTCAAATTTGCTTTTGCGATGAAAGCAAAAAACATCCACGAGTTCTCCCCTCGTGGATGTTTTTGTGTACCTCCCGATCGGTTACCTTGTGATCGGATTTCAAGATGTCCATATGCGGGGTCGCCCTTGCCATCCTCTTTGTTTAATGTTCGGGATGGTGATGCGGAAATTCCGGCGGTTCCTCATCGGAAACGTGGCTGTGGGTGCCGAAACTGTCGCAGTCCTCATCCTCCGGCATCCGGGGATAGCGGGTGGGCGTCAGGTCGCTGACAGGTTCGGGATCCTCATCCGCTGGCATTTTGGGATAGACGCTGGCGGGATGCCTGTGGGTATGGTCCTTGGAGTGTGTGCGCCAGGTGGACACGTCGATGGGGGAGGTCTCCTCAAACAGGTCGTAATAATCCTCGTCCCGCAGATGGGGGCGGCGGCGGCGGACAATGGCGGTGATGGTGGGGTAGAGCACCGTGGCGATGATGCCGCCGGAAAAGCCGTTGTTATAGAGATTCAGACCTGCCACAGGACCGGAGGTCTGCAACACCAGCGCCGAGTGGATGAACCCGGCCAGAATGCCGAAGGGCCAGCCGAAGTGGCCGGCGATAGGCGCCAGTGTGGTGCCGAACAGGCCGGCCAGTTGCAGGGAGGGATAGTCCGGCGTGTAGTGCATACCGTAGGCGCCCAGCGCAACGCCCGCCAGAATGGGCAGAATGTTGAGCGCGTGCTTGCCGAAGGCGGAAAAGCCCATAATGGTGAAAATGCCGCCCAGCGTGGGGCCGTTCAGTTCGCCCCCCACGAGAACGATGTAGCCCATACCGATCAGACCGTTGACGCCCATATTGATAAGCACGGGGCCGGGGCCGAACATACGCAGATAGTCGCTGGGGGAGCGTCCGGTGGTGGACAGCAGCCGCCGGTAGCCGGCCCACGCCGCCCAGACGGGCACGCCTGCGGCGAACAGACCCAGCAGGATGAAGGCGATGCACAGCAGGCCCAGCACCACGGAGAGGGTGACGGAGTATTCGGTGGACCAGAACAGCACGGAATCCGGGTAGTCGCCGAAGGCGATGAGGATGGGCACGATCATCATAGCCAGCAGACCGCAGGCAAAGCCCATATTGTAGAGGTTCATACCATTCTGAATCTTGTAGGTGTAGGCGGAGAGGGAGGGCAGCACGAAGCCGATGAGAATGCCCGCGGCAAGGCCCAGCGGAAGGCTGGCGTGGGTGCTTCCCACCGCCAGATAACTCACCAGCGGGGCAAGGGACGTTGCCAGCAGCGACACGGAGGCGTATTTGGCGAAGGGCTCCTTCTGGTATCTGGCGTAGAGCCACGTGCCGAAGATGACGGGCCAGATGTTGACGATGTTTTTGCCGAACAGGGAAAAGCCGGCCATCAGCCCCATCTCCACCAGGGTGAAGCCGTTGAAGGGGTCGCCGGAGAGTTTGATGATGAGGATGGAGAACAGGGTGACAAGACCCGCGTTGACGAAGGCTGCGCCGATGCCTGCCACCTGCATATAGTCGGTGATGAGCAGATCCTGCACGGTGATGATGCGCAGCAGACCGGGCAGGACGCCGGGCGCATCCAGCGCCACGCCCAGCAGCATCAAAACCACGGAAAAAGCGACGGCGGCGGGGAAAACCTTTTTATAGCGGTTATGCAAAGCGTGTCCTCCTCGTTGGTCGGTTTTCCTTGATTATATGGAAAAGGGGGGAGGAGGGCAAGAGAATTTTCCCGAAGGCGGGCGCTTTGCCTTGACGCGGGGCGGAGAGTGCGGTATTTTTAGGGTATCAAATTCCATTGCGGGAGGATCATAAAATGAGTTGTTTCTACTGTGACGCAAACCACGAGGGACGTCTGGCCATTATGTTCAAGGTGGGCGATATGAAGGCCTCCACCCTGTACCTGTTCAAGGATCAGGCCCATCGCGGCCGCTGTGTGCTGGCCCTGAAAGACCACAAGAAGGAACTGTGCGAGTGCGGCGATCAGGAGCGGATGGACTACTGCGAGGATCTGGCCCGCGCTTCCGGCGCCGTGAAGAAACTGTGGGGCTGCACCAAACTGAATCTGGCCTCCTTCGGCGACTCCAACCCCCACCTGCATTTCCACATCGTGCCCAAGTACGAGGGCGGTTTTGAATTCGGCGGCAATTTTACCATCACCAACCCCGATCCCGTCCTGCTGACGGACGCGGAGTATCAGGAAATGATCGACGCCCTGAAAGCAGAACTGGGCATCTGAATCCGCGCAAAAAAACATCCCACCCGGTTTGGGTGGGATGTTTCGTTTGGGGATCAGAACAATCCGGTAATCTTGCCGTTTTCGTCCACGTCGATCTTCTCGGCGGCGGGGACCTTGGGCAGGCCGGGCATCGTCATAATGTCGCCGGTGAGGGCCACCAGGAAGCCGGCGCCGGCGGAAACTTTCAGGTTCCGGACGGTGATGGTGAAGCCGGTGGGCGCGCCCAGTTTGGTTTGGTCGTCGGAGAAGGAGTACTGGGTCTTGGCCATACAGATGGGCAGTTTGTCGAAACCCAGGGCTTCCAGTTCCGCCATCTGCTTGCGGGCATTGGCGGTGAGAACGGCGCCGTCGGCGTGGTAGACCTTTTTGGCGATGTCGTTGAGTTTCTGCTCGATGGAGTCATTCACATCGTAGGCGAAGGTGAAGTCGCCCTGCTGTTCGCACAGGCGCAGGACTTCCTCGGCCAGGGCCTTGCCGCCCTCGCCGCCCTTGGCCCAGACTTCGGACAGAGCCACGTTGACGCCCAGTTCGCGGTCTGGGCCA
>SVKT01000010.1 GCA_015068335.1 Oscillospiraceae bacterium
CACGTGGCGGTAGCGATTTTCAAAAATATGTTCCTCAAACACCGTGGCGCCCCGACTGCGCAGCAGCGCCGCCATCAAAACAGCCTGCGCGTCCGTTGGAAAGCCCGGATAGGGCGCCGTTCGTATGGGGCGAACCGCGCGCAGCCGCTCACGGCAGCGGCAGGCGATCCCCGCCTCCTCTGTCCGGATCTCGCAGCCCGCGCCCCGCAGCACCGCGGTGACGGTAGACAGGTGTTCCTCCCGGGCGTTTTTCAAAAAGGCCTCACCGCCCGCAGACGCGATGGCGCTGAGATATGTGGCTGTCACGATGCGGTCCGGCATAATGGTGTAGGTACAGCCGTGGAGCGGCCGCCCGCCCTTCACGGTCACCGTGGACGTTCCCGCGCCGCAGACCTCTGCGCCGCAGGCTTTCAGAAATTCCTGCAAATCCACGATCTCCGGCTCCCGCGCCGCATTGGAAATGACGGTCACGCCTTCGGCGCCGCAGGCCGCCAGCATCAGATTCTCCGTGGCGCCCACGGAAGGCAGGCTCAGGACGATCTCCTGCCCCTCCAATTTCTTTGCCGCACAGCGGAGAACGCCGCCGGTCTCGTCGATCTCCGCTCCCAGTTTTCGCAGCCCGGCCAGGTGCAGATCAATGGGGCGCGGCCCCAGTTCGCATCCGCCCGGATAACTCAGTTCCGCTTCCCCGCACCGTGCCAGGATCGCACCGAGAAAGATGGCGGAGGAACGCATTTCCCGCATCAGTATATCAGAGATGCAGCAACTGTTCAAGCCCGCGGCATCCACCAGCAGGCAGTTCCCTTCCCATTCGGCGCCGCAGCCCAGCGCGCGGAGGATACGGATGGAGGCGTCCACATCCCGCAGGCGGGGACAGTTTTGCAGTTTTACCTGTCCCCCCGTCAGCAGCGTGGCCGCCAGGATCGGCAGCACGCTGTTTTTCGCCCCCTGAATGGTTACCTCGCCCCGCAGCGCTCGGCCGCCGCGGATCAAAAGTTGGCTCATAGTCTTCCCTCCAAACCCAGATGGTTCAACAATCCATCCTATGGCAGGGGGAACGCTATGGTTACCGGCAAATTTCCAGGATCGCCTGATAAATCCGTTCGGTGGCGTCCCGGATCCCGAGAGACGCCATCGCTTTTTCCATATTCCTGCGCGCCGCCGCATCCCGCAGGATGCCGCAGGCACTTCGGAACAGCACGTCACCGGATGCCTCCGCCTCCGTCAGCACCACCGCGCCGCCGGAACGTTCCAGCGCGCGGGCATTTTTCTCCTGATGGTTGTTGGTCACATAGGGAGAGGGCACCATCAGCGCCGGGACGCCCAGGGCCGTCAGTTCGCTGACCGTGGAAGCACCTGCGCGGCAGATGACCAGATCCGCCGCCCGCATCACAGCCGCCATATCATAGATATATTCCCGCAGGTCGATGGAATCATACCCGTTCAGGTCGATGCCCTTTTCCGCAAGCAACTGCCGCATCGCACCGTAGCCGCTCTTGCCGGCGGCGTGAATGTGGTGAAACGCCTGATGCTCTCTTTCCAGCGCCAGAAAATCCACCATCTGGCGGTTCATACCGGACGCACCCAGAGAGCCCCAGAAGGACACCACCAGCGGCCGTCCGTCCGCCAGACCCAGTTTCTCTTTGGCCTGCGCTTTGGTGAGCGCGAAAAAGTCGCCCCGCACCGGCGTACCGGTAACCAGCACCTTTTCCGGATGACGATAGTGCTGCCGGCAGGCCTCGAAGCCCACCATAATCCGGTCCGCCAGAGGTTCCAGCAGTTTCGTGGTGAGCCCGGGCACGATATTGGACTCGTGCACCGCCGTGGGGATCCCCATCCCCGCCGCAGCCTTTACCACCGGGTAACTGGCATAGCCGCCGGTGCCGATGACCACATCGGGCGCGAAATCCCGCAGGATGGCCTTTGCCTCCCGGGGGCCGCGCACCAGATTGCAGACGGAAACAAGGTTATGCCGGATGGCGGATGGCTTGAAGGAGCGGTAAAAACTGGAAATATGAACGCTTTCAAAGGTGTATCCGGCTTTGGTGACCAGATCGCGCTCCAAGCCGCGCTCTGCGCCCACAAACAGGAACGCCGCATCCGGCGTTTCCTCCGCGATCTTCTGCGCCAGCGCGATGGCGGGATTCACGTGGCCCGCCGTACCGCCGCAGGTAAAGACGACCCGTTTTAACTTGTGTTCACCCACGGACGGCACCGCCTTTCGTTGTAACTATAAATCGGGTCAACGGGTTCACCCGGCCTTGGTCGGTTTCATCTGTCTCGACACGGACAAAACGATGCCCATCTCCGCAAGTTGGATGGTCAGCGCCGTGCCGCCGTAACTGAAAAACGGCAGCGAGATACCCGTGGTGGGCAGGAAGCCCGTCACCACGGCGATGTTCAAAAACACCTGCATCGCCATCAGCGTGGTCACACCCACCACCAGCAGACTGCCGAAGCGGTCGCGGGCGTGGAGGGCGATCCAGTAGCCCCGCAGCACCAGCGCTGCAAAAAGCAGCATAATGACGCTGGCGCCGAGGAAGCCCAGTTCCTCGCACACGATGGCAAAGATGAAGTCGTTATGTTCTTCCGGCAGATACAGGAACTTCTGCCGGCTCTTGCCCAGACCCACGCCCAGCAGTCCGCCGGAACCGATGGAGATCAGGCTCTGGGAAAGTTGGTAGCCGTCGCCCAGCGGGTCGATAAAGGGGTTCTGCCACATTTCGATACGGGACTGGCCATAATCGATCACACCGGAGAGCAGCAGCGCCGCCCCGCCGGCGGCAGCGCCGAGTGCCGCAAGCACCCAACCCCAGTTAATACCGCCCACCAGCATCAGCACAGCGCCAACGCCCAGGATCAGAATGGTACCGGAGAGATGGGGCTCTTTCAGCATCAGAACGGCGATGACACCCATCCACGCCAGATAGGGTGCAATGCCGTAACGGAAGGTGCGCATCCGGTCTTTTTTACGAGAAATAGTATCGGAGAAATAGAGGACCACCGCCAGTTTGGCGACCTCCGAGGGCTGGAAGGTGAACAGATCTCCCACACCCAGCCAGCGGGTGGCGTTGTTGCGGGTGATCGCAAAGGGGTTGCCCGGAAAAATAACCAGAATCAGCAAAAAGACCGCAAGGATCATCAATCCCTTTGCAGCGCCGCGGAAGCGCTGATAGTTGATCTTTCCGACAAAGAACATCGCCGCCACACCCAGCGCGGCAAAGACGCCCTGGCGCACAAAGTAATAGGTGGGGTCGTTGTTTTTGGTTTCGTAATAGGCCGACGGAAAACTGGCAGAGAGCAGCATCACAAGACCAATGGCCGTCAGCAGCAAAACCAGCAGACAGAACGGGAGGTCAATGGGACCGCGAGCCAGTTCCCGGCTCTCCTGCCGCTTTTCCTGCTGATGTTTGCGGAATTCCTGCTGCCGCTGGCGCTGTTCCCGCCGTGCCTGTGCTTCTTCCTTGGTTGCGGGCCACGGATCATCCCGTCGCTTTGCCATATGCTCCCTCCTCTCTTCCGGTTTTTCTTGCAAATTGGATCAATATCTTCCCCGGATGCCCAGCCACGCCAGCACGCAGCACAGCAGAGTAATGCCGGAAAACACCGTCACCAGTTTGTTTTCGCTCCAACCGCACAGTTCAAAATGATGGTGCAGCGGAGACATTTTGAACAGCCGCTTTCCGTGGGTCAGTTTGAAGTAGCCCACCTGCAAAATCACCGAAGCGGTCTCCGCGATGTAAATGATGCCCACGGGGATCAGCACCAGCGGCATATCCATTGCGAAAGCCAGCGCAGCCACCGCGCCGCCCAGAAACAAACTGCCGGTATCGCCCATAAACACCTTGGCAGGGTGACGGTTATAGACGAAGAAGGCCGCCAGTCCGCCTGCCAGCGCCGCAGGGAACAGCGCCAGCACATTCAGTTTCCACAGGAAGGCGGTCACGGCAAAGAACACCATAACGACAAAGGTGACACCGGCGGCAAGGCCGTCCACGCCGTCGGTCAGGTTGACTGCGTTCACCGCGCCCACGATCACAAAGGCCGCAAAGGCCAGGTATACGATCCAGTTGACCGTGAAGGTCACTTGCAGGAAAGGCACATACAGCTGGTTGGTCAGCAGACCTTCGTACCGCATCAGGCACAGAAACACCACTGCCGCCAGAAGTTGCAGCAGAGATTTCTGCCGGGCAGTAAGCCCCTCGTTCTGGTGCTGGCGCACCTTGCGGTAGTCATCCACAAAGCCGATCATACCGAAGCACAGCGCCAGAAGATAGACATACAGGTGCGCGAACTCTCCGGCGAGCATTTCCTTCCAGCCCAGCACAAACACGACCACGCCGACGCCAAGAATGAACATAATACCGCCCATCGTGGGAGTGCCGGCCTTGCCGGAATGCCAACTGGGGCCTTCCTTCCGGATCTCCTGTCCCGCTTTCAGTTTTCTCAATTCCGCGATCACCGTTTTTCCGATGATCAGCGTCAGCACAAAGGCCGCCAGCGCGGCAAGCCACAGCATCATACGATTCTCTCCCTTTTCTCCGTTGGTCGCACCCGACGCACTCCGGTATCAATTGGTGGCAGACAGGTGCTCCGCCACGATCTCTCGTTCATCCATATGATACTTCATATGGTTGATCTCCTGATAGGTTTCGTGTCCCTTTCCGCACAGGACGATCACATCCTCCGCCCGGGCGTGATCCATCGCCCAGTGGATGGCCTCCACCCGGTCCTCGATGACCACATAGGGCACATCCATCCCTTCCAGCCCGGGCAGGATGTCGGCGATGATGTCCGCCGGCTTTTCCGTTCTGGGGTTGTCGGTGGTCACGATCAGGAAGTCGGCGTGCTCCGCCGCCGCTCTGCCCATCTTGGGACGCTTGGTGCGGTCGCGGTCGCCGCCGCAGCCGAACAGCGCCACGGTGCGGCCCTTGGCAAAGCCCTGCACGGAGGAGAGCACATTCACCAGTCCGTCGGGGCTGTGGGCGTAGTCGATGAGGATGGTGTAGTCCTTCCCCGGAGTGGGGACGACTTCCACCCGGCCCTTCACCGGAGAGAGCCGCGCCAGAACTTCGGCGCTTTGTTCCAGAGAAATGCCCAGGGCCAGCGCAGCGCCCAGCACATCCAGCGTATTGTACACCATAAAGCCGCCGGGAATATGGATGCGGATGGGCATCCGCGCTTCCGCCGTCACCGCCGCAAAGGCGATGTGGTCAGAGGCCAGAGCGATGTCCTCCGCCCGCAGATCGGCGGCGCTGTTCTTTCCATAGGTCAGCACCTTGCAGGTGGCGTCACGCAGCAGCCGCTCCGTCCACGGGTCGTCGGCATTGCACACGCCGGTGTCGCAGCGGCAAAACAGCAGGCTCTTGGCGTCGCAGTAGGCTTCCATCGTCTTATGGAAGTCCAGATGATCCTGGGTCAGGTTCGTGAAGATGCCCACGGCGTAATGGACGCCGTAAACGCGATCCAGCGCCAGCGCGTGGGAGGAGACCTCCATCACCACGTGGGTACAGCCGGCATCCCGCATCTGCGCAAACAGTTTCTGCACTTCAAAGGATTCCGGCGTGGTTCGCTCCGTGGGGAGTATCTCGTCGCCGATCATATTCTGATTGGTGCCGATCAGGCCCACCTTTGCGCCTGCCGCCTGTTCCAGAATGGCTTTGAGCAGATAGGTGGTGGTGGTTTTGCCGTTGGTGCCGGTAACGCCCACCATCGTCATACCATCCGCCGGGCGGCCGAAGTAATTGGCGCCCACCACAGCCAGCGCGCGGCGGGAATCCGCCACCTGCACATAGGGGATCGGCTCCGCCGGCACTTTTTCGCAAAGCACCGCAACCGCACCGGCGGCCGCCGCACGGCCGATATAGTCGTGTCCGTCCACGGCAAAGCCCGTCATCGCCACAAACAGATCGCCGGGCTGTGTCTGGCGGGAATCATAACTCACGCAGGCGATCTCCTGCTCCATATCCGCCGTTGCGGACAGGATCTCAATGCCTTCCAGCAGAGCATTCAGCGTCATACAGCGGTACTCCTTTCAACATCCGTTCCCTCTCATTATAAACAGGGATCCCGCCGATCCATACCACGGCGGAGGGGCAGCGCGTCAGTCGGCGCTGGCGCTGTGGCTGCCGAACTGGACGGTGACGACCGTGCCGGCGTCCAGCAGCAATCCGGCTTCCGTCTCCTGAGAAATGGCAAACACGTTGCCGGAGGCGGTATTGGTGGCGCCGGACACCTTCATAATCAGTCCGGCATCGGTAATGGCCTTGTTGGCCTCCGCAGCGCTCTTGCCCACCACGTCGGGCATCACGCACAGTTCATCCGGCTTTTCCGCGCCCAGATACAGGATAATGGTCGCATTGTTGGGCACGATGGCGCCGCCTGCCGGGGTCTGGTCGGTAACGGTCTCGCCGTCGCCTTCCAGGCGGCAGGTGAAGCCCGCCTCTTCCAGAACCAGTTTCGCCTCTGCGGCGGTCTTTCCAAGCACGTTGGGCACTGCCACATCCGCGCCCACCAGTTCCTCTGCGGTGTATTCCGGCTCAATGCCCAGATAGGGCAGGATCTCCGCCATAATGCTGCTGGCAGTGGGGGCCACCATATTGCCGCCGGAGGGATAGGTTCCGGTGTCACGGCGGGGAGTGTCCAGCGTCAGCAGCATAATGTACTTGGGATCGTCCGCCGGGGCAAAGCACATAAAGGACACCACGATGTCGCCTTTGGGGTTATCGTCCGTCTTGGTGCCGGTCTTATCTGCGGTGCCGGTCTTGCCGCCGATGCGGTAGCCCGCCACCTGACCGTTCCGGCCGGTACCGGAGGCCACCACGTATTCCAGGCACTCCCGCACCTTGGCGGAGGTATCCTCGCTGATGACCTGCCGCACAGGTGTTTTGTCGTGCTGGCGGAGGATGTTGCCTTCCTCGTCCAGCACCTGTTCCACCACATAGGGCGTATAGAGGTAGCCGCCGTTGATGCAGGCCGCCTGCGCCCGGATCAGGCCCAGCGGGGTGACGTTGAAGGTCTGACCGAAGGAATAGGAGGCCAGCGCCGCCACGTCAGTGGTGAAAGTTTCCTTATCCGTGAAGATGCCGGCCACCTCGCCGATCATATCCACGCCGGTGTTTTCCATCAGGCCGAAGGCCTTCAAATACTCATAATAAGCGTCTGCGCCCACCCGCTGGCCAATGTTGATGAAAGCGGGGTTGCAGGAATTACCCACGGCCTCCTGCAATGTCTGCACGCCGTGGCCGTTCCGGTTGGAGCAGCCCATCGTCCAGATGCCCACCTTGACGGAACCGGTGCAGTTGAAGGTGGAACTCATAGACACCTGATTCTCCTCCAACGCAGCCGCCAGAGTGAGAGGCTTGAAGGTGGAGCCGGGCTCGTAGGTGGAGTCCACGCACTTGTTGCGCCACTGAGTCTGCACCGCGGCGCTTCTGGCAGCGCTGACCGCCGCCTGATAAGTCTCCTCGTCGCCGTACTGGCTCTTGTTCCGCTCCATTTCCGCCAGCGTTTTGTCCAGTTTCGCCTGCAAGGTCGCATCCAGAATGGTGCCGTACTGGCCGGGGTCGTAATTGGGATAGGAGGCCATACCAACGATGGCGCCGGAGTTCACCTCCATAATGATGCCCGTGCCGCCGTTTTTGGCGCCGAACTTTTCCACCATCGCCTCGATGCCCTTTTCCAGATAGGACTGGACGGTCACATCCAGCGTCAGCACCAGATCGTTGCCGTTTTCCGCATCGTAATACTGCTCATACTGGTACAGCATCGGCGTGCCCGCCGCGTTCTTGGCCGAGACCGTCAGGCCGGAGGCGCCTTCCAGGTCCCCGTCATACTTTGCTTCCAGGCCAACGCCGCCCACATTGTCGGCATTGACGAAGCCCACCACATTGGCAGCAAGGCTGCTGTACGGATAATATCGCTTGGTGTCCGGCTGGATCCACACGCCGCGGATCTTGCTGGGCCCCTTCTTCGGGTCTGCTTTCAAAACCGTCTTGCCCTCGGCATTGACAAAGGTCAGTTCGTTGCCCTCGTCATCGATATAACCATTAATGAAGCGGCGCACCTCGTCGGCCATCTCGCGCTCCATCTTCTTTTGGATGTACACGAACTGGGAGTTGGTGTTCTCCATCTTCTTTTCAATGGTGGCGGGATCCACTCCGATGATGCGGCCCAGTCCTCTGGCGATATAAGCCTGGTCGCGCAGCGCCGGTGCGATATAGACCTCTCCCTTTTCCGCAGCCTTTTCCGCAGCCTCCTGATGGTCTTTTTTCTGCTGCTTTACGTAGGCGGCGATGTCCTTGGGGGAGATATTCAGCGTTTCCGCCGTGGCGGATACCGCCAGCGCCACGCCGTTGCGGTCCAGAATGGTTCCGCGGGAGGCGCTGACCACCGCTTTGAGGGTCTGCTGTCCCACAGCCTTTTCCTGCATCGCCTCGTGCTGTCTGATCTGCAAGTCATACAACTTATAAAACAGCAGGCCGAATGTGACCACTCCCAGCAGCACCATAATCAGCAGGGTGCGGCTGCGAATGACCTGATTCGCCCGGCGGGCAGCATCACTTTTTCTGCGGGGCTTGGTGGCCATAGTGTTCCTCCTTGGGATACGGTTTGTGCTTCAACAAGATGGAAGCAGGGAGCGAGAAGGTTCTCTCGCTCCCCGCCGGTCGGTTCATTATAGTAAGAGGTCAGTCAAAATATTCCATCACCGCGTAGAGACCGGTGTTCACGGAGGAGGCCATACGTCCCAGCATACTGACATCCTCTTTCTGATACACCACCGCGCAGTCGCCGTCGGAAAGGTCGATGTAGCCGATCTGGCTGGCAGAGGGCTTCACCATACCGGCCGCTTCCGCCGCTTCCTTCACGGCAGACAGGTCAAACATCTGCTCGTAGCGGGCGGTCAGGCGCACGTTTTCGGTGTTCAGGGTCTCCAACTGCGTTTTCAGTTCCACCGTTTCGGCAGCCAGCACCGTGAGTTGGATATAGCCCATCAGCACCATAACCGCCATAACGATGGCGGCGCCGAAGCCCACCAGAGCGAAGACGGACACGTGCTGGCGCTCGCGCACACGAACGTGGACCTTTTCTTCTTCCTTTTCCTTCTTACGGGTGACGGTCTGTTCCTGATGACGGGGCATCTCGCCGGCGTGGCGCAGTTCCCGTTCCCGAACGGCCCAATCCAGATCATATGCCAGACTACCGTCCACAAAGCCACCCTGATAGTCACGGTAGCGCAGATCACGAGCCGCAGACGCCATCAAGTTCCCCTTCTTTCTTCCTGTCGTAGTTCAAAGCCTGTCCTCTTTGGGATCAGGTGCATTTTTCCGCCACACGCAGTTTTGCACTGCGGGCGCGGGCGTTTTCTTCCAGTTCCGCCGAGCCGGAAACGATGGGTTTCCGGGTCAGCACTTTGATTTTCGGTTTCTTGCCGCACACGCACACCGGAAATTCCGGCGGGCAGGCACAGCCCTTTGCCATATCCGTCATAGCCCGCTTGACGATCCGGTCTTCCAGCGAGTGGAAGGTGATGACCGCCAGCCGTCCGCCGGGGTTCAGGTTTTCCACCGCCGCATTCAGCATAGGCGGCAGCGCGTCCAGTTCACCGTTGACGGCGATGCGGATGGCCTGAAAACTGCGCTTGGCAGGGTGCTGCTTTTCCCGCAGCGCCGCCGCCGGCATAGCGCCCTTGATGATGTTCACCAGTTCCAGTGTGGTTTCCACCGGCGCGTTCTCTCTGGCCTTGACAATGGCTTTTGCAATGGCAGGCGCGTAACGCTCCTCGCCGTACTCAAACAAAATTCTGCGGAGTTCTTCGTAACTCCAATCGTTGACCACTTCACGGGCGGTCAGCGGCGCCGACGCGTCCATTCTCATATCCAGCGGCGCATCCTGCATATAGGAGAAGCCGCGGGAGGCGTCGTCCAACTGCGGGGAGGACACGCCCAGATCAAACAACATCCCATCGGCGCCGGCCACGCCCGCCTGACGCAGGACGTCAGCCAACTCGGAGAAATTGCTATGGACCAGCGTCACCCGGTCCATCCACGGCGCCAGTCGTTCGCGTGCCGCGTCGATGGCAGCCCTGTCCCGGTCGATACAGATGAGGCGGCCGGTGGTAAGCCTTTGGGCAACCTCTTTTGAGTGCCCTGCACGTCCCAGTGTACCGTCTACGTAAATGCCTTCGGGTCGGATGTTCAGTGCTTCAATGCATTCGTCCAGCAGGACGCTTTTGTGGGTGTATTCCATCGCCTTACCCACGGTTCCGGCGGGCACGGGACAGGGCATCCATAGCGGCTGCCATATCGTCCTCTGCCAGCATCTGCCGTTCGCGGTCGTCCCAGGTCTTTTCGTCCCAGATCTCGGCGAAGGTGTTCAGACCCACGATGGTCGCCGTCTTTTTCAGTCCGGCGTGCTTGCGGAGCGTGGCAGGGATCAGAACTCTGCCCTGTCCGTCCGGCTCACAGGGAATGGCGTTGGCGTACAGCAGAGACAGCGCCCGCGCCTCGGTGTAGGACAGTTCGTCCATCGCGTCGGACATCTGCTCCCACTTGGCTTCGGGATAGATGGTCAGGCAGCCTTGTCCGATGGTGATGTAGAACTTCTCACCCAGAGCGTCCCGCATACCGGAAGGGATCACCAGACGGCCCTTGGCGTCGATGCTGTTATTGGATTTTCCCATCAGCCTTGCCATACAAACGCCGCCTCCTTTCCCCTCTTTTTAGGGACAGACCGGGATTTCTGTGCCACTTATCAACCACGAGCACGCACTTTTCCCCACTCCGTAATTAGAGTATACGGGATTTTTTTCTGAAATGCAAGGATTTTTTTCGTGCAAAAAAGTGGCAAAAAGCCCCATTTTCCAGTACTTTGAGGGCATTTCTCCCGAAATAGAGCAAACAGACCCATATGGTTGTCCAAGTTTACGTAAAAAATAACCCTCCCAGCACAACATCTTGTGCCAGGAGGGTTGGTAGCCACAATATGTATTTCAGACGTCAAAACTCACAGGTTTTTCGCCCCACTTTTGTGCATTCCGACAAAATTTTCAAGCATTCCGGAAGCCGGTCAGGCGTCGGCAGAAAAGGCGGAACTCTCGGTTCCGTCGCCCAATTCTTCGCGCTGTTCCTGCATTTTTGCGTGGGATGCGGTGCGGAAACGCAGACGCTGCTGCTTCACTTCGTCCAGCGCGGCCTGCACCGCTTCTTCCGTGCGGGCCAGGGCATCCTCGGAGTATTCGTTGGTCACCTGATACAGGTGGCGGGCACGCTCCTCGGCGCGGGCCACGATCTGGCGGGCCTGCTCCTTGGCGGCATACAGCACTTCACTGTCAGAGACCTTGGTCTTGGCTTCCAGTTCTGCCTGACGCATCATACGATCCACGTCGCGCTTGGCGTCCTCCACGAACTTTTCGCGGGCAGCCAGCAGTTCCTGGGCGCGTTTGAGTTCAACGGGCAGAGCGGCACGCACCTCATCCAGCAGGTCCAGCATCTCATCCCGCTCCACAATGCTCATATTGGGTTTCAGCGCCGGAGACTTGGCATCCTCGATCCGCTCCTGCAACATTTCCAGCAGGCGGTTGATGTTGTTGATTTCATTGGCCATAGGTCATTCTCCTCTCTGTTCAGCCCACTCCCGCACCAACGGGATGATGGATGCTGGTAAATACTTTTCAAGGGGTTGCCGGTAACGGATCATCTCCCGCGCCATAGACGAACTGAAATGCTGATATTCTCCGCCGGCGGGCAGCAAAAGCGTTTCCAACTGCGGGTAGATGCCGCGGTTGATGTGAGCCAACTGAGCCTCCGCATCGTAATCGGTGCCGTTGCGCACGCCGCGAATGATCACATTCGCCCCGTGATCCACCGCAAAGTCAGCCAGCAGACCGGGCCACATTTCGGCGCGCACATTGGAAAATTCCTCCACCGCCTTCTGCACCAGCAGAAGTTTTTGCTCCGGAGTAAACATCTGGTTTCGCTTTTCCGCGTTGGGACTGACACAGACCCACACCAGATCGAAACACTGCGCGGCGCGCCGGATCACGTCCAGATGGCCCAGCGTGATGGGATCAAAACTGCCGGAACAGACTGCTGTTCTCATAAAACCGGACCCCCGCTCTCTTCATTTCCGCCGCGGCGGTAAACCGTCAGGGCGATTTTGCCGTAACGGTAGGTGCGGTGGAGTCGGTAAGGCGGGTTCAGCGCCGGCACAGCCTCCTCCACCGGATGTTCTGCAACAATTATACCATACGGCGACAGAATGTCAAACCCCGCGATATGAGAAACGGCGGCTTGTACCAGCCCCGTTCCGTAGGGCGGGTCCAGCAGAATGATGTCAAATTTTTCTTTCAGACCTTTGAGAAATTCCATCGAATCGCCGGAGATCACCCGGGCATTTTCTTCCAGTTCGGTGAGGTTCAGATTTTCCCGGATCAGCCTGACGGCGTCGCTTCTGCGATCCACGAATACCACAGAGGCCGCACCGCGGGAAAGACACTCGATGCCAAGTTGTCCCGTTCCCGCGAACAGGTCCAGCACCCGGCGTCCCTCGATGTCGAACTGCAAAATGTTGAACAGGCCCTCCTTCACCCGGTCGGTGGTCGGGCGGGTCTCCATCCCTTCCAGTTCTTTGAGCCGCCGCCCGCGGGCGGTGCCGGTAATGACGCGCATACGCAGCCTCCCTTTTCCTCTCATACCGGTTTTCCCGGACTATTTGTTTCATTTTACGGCAAAGATCCGCTCTTTTCAATAGGGTTTCACCCTGCATCGGTGATTTCTTTTTTTGTCTTGTACTTTACGAAAGAATCGTGTATAATAAAAATCTAAAAGTCTGCAAATTCACAAAAGCAATCGATTGTTCTTCTATAAACCTCGTGCAAAGAAAGGACGTTTTTATGATCCATTTTAATTCTGAGCGGGGCGATGTTTTCGTCAGCAGCGCGGTGTTTTCCAACATCACCGGTATGGCCGCCACCAACTGCTTCGGCGTCAAGGGTATGGCTTACCGCTCTATGACCGACGGTCTGGTGCATCTGCTGCGCCGCGAAGCGATGAGCAAAGGCGTTGACATCACCTACCACGGCGACAATTCCATTTCCATCGAACTTCACATCATCGTGGAAAACGGCGTGAACATTCCCGCAGTGTGTCGTTCCATTATGAACGAGGTCCGCTATGTGGTCACCAAAAACACCGGTGTGCCCGTCAAGAGCGTGGACGTCTGCGTCGATTCCATGACCCTGTGAGGAGGAGCAAAGCGAAATGAGTAACCAAATTACCGGCGCGCTTTTCAAGCAGATGATCCTGCACGGCGCCGCCGCTATCACCGCGCAGAAACAGGCCATCAACGACCTGAATGTGTTCCCTGTCCCCGACGGTGACACCGGCACCAATATGTCTATGACCATCGCCGCCGCCGTGACGGAACTGCACAAGACCACCCCCGCCACCGTGGAGCAGGCCGCATCCATCACCGCCTCCGCGCTGCTGCGCGGCGCCCGCGGCAACTCCGGCGTCATCCTCTCCCTGCTGTTCCGCGGCATCTCCAAAGCCCTCAAAGGCTGCGAGACCGCCAACGCCGCGGTCTTTGCCGCAGCGATGCAGGAAGGCGTTTCCGCCGCCTACAAGGCCGTGATGAAACCCGCCGAGGGCACTGTGCTCACCGTGTCCCGTCTGGCCTCCAAGGCCGCAGCCACGACCGCCGCAGCCGAGACGGACATCGAAAAGGTTCTGGAAGCCGCCCTGTCCGAGGGCTACGACGCGCTGGCACAGACCACCGATATGAACCCCGTGCTGAAAAAAGCCGGCGTGGTAGACGCCGGCGGCAAGGGTTACCTCCTGATCCTGGAAGGTATGCTGGCAGAACTGCGCGGCGAGCCTATGCCCGAACTGGCCGAGGACAATCAGACGCAGGACAAGGCTGATTTTGCCGCCCTGACCGACGAGGAGATCACCTTCACCTTCGATACCGTGTTCATCGTGCGCAAAGCCAATCCCGACGTGGATCTGGAACCGCTGCGCAAGTACCTCAACAGCATCGGCGACAGTCTGGTCATCGGCGAGGACGACGAGGCCTTCAAGGTCCACGTCCACACCGACATTCCCGGCAACGCCCTGAACGAGGGTCAGAAGTACGGCATTCTGGAACTGGCAAAGATCGAGAATATGCGTACCCAGTACGAGGATATGGCCGCCGGCCGCAAGGCCCAGAGCGTGGACGATCTGGAAATGACCGCCGAAAATGCCGCACCTCCCGCCCGGGAAGCAGAAACCGGCCACGTGGTGGCAGCGCCTGAGAAGAAGTTCGGCTTCCTGGCCGTCTGTGCGGGCGAAGGCCTCGCCGCCGTGTTCCGCGATCTGGGTGCCGACGGCGTGGTGTCCGGCGGACAGACGATGAACCCCTCCACCGCCAGCATTCTGGAAGGCGTGGACAAGATCCCCGCCGAGACCGTGTTCGTGCTGCCCAACAACAGCAACATCATTATGGCCGCCCAGCAGTGCGACGCACTGACGGAGAAAAACGTCATCGTCATCCCCACCAAAACCGTTCCGCAGGGCATCACCGCTATGATGAATGTGGACTTCGACGCCGAGACCGCCGAAGCCATCACCGCCGCTATGACGGACAGCATCCCCACCGTCACCACAGCACAGATCACCTACGCTGCGCGCAACTCCGATTTTGACGGATTCGACATCAAGGAAGGCGACTATCTGGCGCTGGAAGAAGGCAAACTCTTCGGCACAGACAGTTCTCTGGACACGCTGCTGGAAAAACTGGCCACCGACGCTTTGGAGCGCGGCGCCTCCTTCATCTCCCTGTACTACGGCGAGGATGTGACCGAGGAGGATGCCCAGAAGGCCGCCGCCTTCTTTGAGTCCACCTGTCCCGACGCGGAGACGGTGATCCTTGCCGGCGGGCAGCCCGTTTACTACTATATCATCAGTATGGAGTAACCTTACGTCGCGGAGCGCCATAGACTGGATAGCGACCCACCACGCGGCATCCGCTCCCCCACGCGGATCTATCTTCCTATTTTGTAAATTCGGAAAAGGAGGATCGATATGAATCTGATCTTTCTGGGCGCCCCCGGCGCCGGCAAAGGCACGCAGGCGGGACTGCTGAGCCGTAAACTGAATATCCCCACCATCTCTACCGGCAACATCCTGCGCGCCGCTATGAAGGACGGCACGCCCATTGGCAAAGAGATCGAGTCCTATATGCAGGCCGGCCATCTGGTTCCCGATGCGCTCATCATCGACATCATTCTCAAACGCGTGCAGGAAGCCGACTGCTCCAACGGGTATATTCTGGACGGCTGCCCCCGCACCATCGCCCAGGCAGAGGCTCTGGAAGCCGCCGGCATCCACTTTGACAAGGTGCTCTCCATCGAGATCTCGGATCAGGAGATCATCGACCGTATGAGCGGCCGCCTCGTCTGCGAGCACTGCGGCGCTCCCTATCACGCCGTCTCTATGCCCCCCAGGACCGCCGGCGTCTGCGACGTATGCCGGAGCAAACTGGTCCGCCGCCCGGACGACGAGCCGGAGACCGTGAAGGCACGCCTGGACATCTACCACGAAAAGACCGAGCCGCTGAAAGCCTTCTACGCCCAGCGCGGCGTTCTGGCTCCCGTGGAAAATCAGCCCTCCATTGAGGCAACCACAGCCGAGATCGAGAAGATCCTGGGCATCTGACACTGCATCCAACAAAAAACAGGGGTCGACCGCTGGTCGGCCCCTGTATATGTTTAACCCTTTACACCATCGCAGCAGCATTTTTCGTGCCATTATCCTCCGCGCTATCCCTCGTTCTTAGCCGCCGGCTCGGGATCGCCGTTCAGGGTGGCAAAATAGTCGTAATAAGGCAGCAAAAAGTCATAGCCCGTTTTCAGCCGTTCCACGATGCCGCGGCCAAACAGTTCCTCTGTCAGTTTCTCCTCGTGGCCGATGGAAAAATACTTCGCCCGGTACCAGGGTTCCAGAATCGCTGACGGCGCAGGCGCGCGCGGTTTTTTATAGTCCGCAGTGTTCAAAACAAACTCCGTCTGGCCGTTCAGCCGCCGTGTCAGGCGCTCCATCGGTTCCGGATCGCGGTCGATCCGTGCGCGCAGTTTCGCCATCGTGACGGGACGGGAGACCCAGTAGCCCATACCGTAACTCCAACCGTCCGGCGTCAGTTCAAACCAGAGGGCAGGCCTGTCCGCCCCCGGCTCCGCCGGCTGCTCAATGGTGAACCACAGGTTATCCTTATAGGGTCCACGGCCGTGAAGACGCCTGGCATCTCTGTAAATGCGAGATACTTTACAGATAAGCCCGCTGTCAGGACGCTTGCTCCGCACGTATTCGTAGAGTTCTGCGCCCAATTCCCGCATCGGCTGATAGAATTGGGTTCGATAACATTCCTTATTTGCCTCAAACCAACTGCGCTCATTGTTGAAGCGGATGCCCCACATAAACTCCACAGTTTCGTCTGTAAATCCGGTAAACATAGTTCCTCCAATGATATTGGGATGTTGATTCAGTATAGCACAAACATCCCGTTTTCATCAAGAAAAAAGCGGCTCGGGATCCGAGCCGCTTTTGGTTTATTCTGCATCCTGCGCTGCCGCAACGATCAGTCTGACACAGGCTTCATCGCCCAGTGCGCCGCTGTCAAGCGTCAGGTGATAGTTGTGGCTGTCGCCCCACTTCTTACCTGTATAGCGCTGGTAATAGTTGTGACGGGCGGCGTCCTTCTTCTCCATCATCTTCTTCAATTCCGTGGCGTCTGTGCTGCCGGTCAGCGCACTCAGACGCATCGCACGGTGAACATCATCGGCGTGGATGAACACATTGACGCTGTCAATGTCCGCCTCCCGCAGGACCTCGTCGGCACAGCGGCCCAGGATCACACAGGGACCCTCCTGCGCAAAGCGGAGAATGACCGCCGCCTGCACATCCCGGATGGCACTCTGGGTATCCTTATAGTAAGCGCCGGAGAAACTGGCAAGGTTTTTCCAGAGAGAATCGCTTCTGGAAATCTCTTCGCTTTCGTTCTCAATCAGTTCCGGATCGAACCCGCTGGCTTTCACCGTTTCCCGCACGATGTCTCTGTCATAAAAAGGAACGCCAAGGATCTCCGCCACCTTCTTGCCGATAGAGTGGCCGCCGGCGCCGTATTCACGGCTGATGGTAATGATCTTCTTCATCCTTTGTAACCTCCGTTCCGCGCCGCATCCCGCCGCGTCTTTGGTACGATTGTACCACAGTTCTTTCCCGGATACAACTGCCTTGCGGTGATTTCCCGGCAGATCACGCACCCCGGAGGCCGCCCTTACCGATCCAGGCTTCGTTCCAGCAGACGCAGCAGAGTATCAGCCTGACAATAGGCGGTTTCGCTCAATTCATTCAGCAGTTTGCGCAGACAGGGGTCCGTAGTCCCCTCCGCCGCTCTGGCGTAATTCAAGCCGCTGCACGCTCTGGCGTGGTATCGTTCCCGCAGCGCCGGACACCATCGGCCGACGCAGTTCCGGTCGCAGGGGATGTTGGGCCGGTAGCACTCCCCGGTGACGAGATAGTACACCGCCATCAGCCGCCGGGCACTCTCCCCCTGCCGCGCCGCCATCTCCTGCAACCGCTGCCGCGCCCAGGCCGGCGCCTGCCGGCTCAGCAAGCGTCCGAAGCGGCACTCCGCCAGTTCCTCCTCGGCAAATCCGGTCAGCACCGACAGCATATCCATCGCCGCGCTGCCCATACAACAGGGGTTTCTCTCCGCACCGGGCAGTTGGCTTTCCTGCCGAAGTTGCGCCGATGACAGATCCGTCCCCGTCTGCACCGGCGTACCCCCTCCATTCAGCCCGGCAGGATAGGGTTCCAGCGCAGGCGCCACCCGCTGCCAGATCCGGTCATACTGCCGGTAATCGTATCCCTCCGGGGTTCGTGCAGTTTGTTCCATTGCGATCCCTCCCTTTTCCCCCAGTGTATGCGGCGCCGCAATTTTTTGTTACTGTTGCGCCCGCAACAGTAACCTTGTAAAAAGGTGGGTAAAATAGTATCGAAAAACCAGCGGCTTCCGTTGCAATTTGCGGGAGTTTCTGGTAAAATAGACAAACTGCGAGTTTCTTCCACGAAAGGAGGTTCCGGGTGAAATGCTGGAACTGAAAAATATTCGCTACGCCGTCCGCGACGGGGACGACGAGTTGGTCATTTTGGATGATATTTCTCTTACCATAGACGATCATAAACTGGTGGTATTTACCGGCCCCAACGGCGGCGGCAAGACCACCCTGGCCAAGGTCATTATGGGTCTGGTAACGCCCACCGCCGGTCAGATCCTCTGGAACGGACAGGACATCACCGATCTGGGCATCACGGAGCGCGCCAAACTGGGCATCAGTTACGGCTTCCAGCAGCCGCCCCGCTTCAAGGGCCTGACGGTCAAGGATCTGCTGACCCTTGCCTCCGGCAACGAGAAACTGTCCAAGGACAAGTGCTGCCAGTACCTGACCAAAGTGGGCCTGTGTGCCAACGACTATCTGGACCGCGAGGTGGACGTCTCCCTCTCCGGCGGCGAGGTCAAACGCATTGAGATCGCCTCCATTCTCGCCCGCAACAGCGGACTGATGATCTTCGACGAGCCGGAGGCCGGCATCGACCTGTGGTCCTTCGCCCGCCTGACGGAGACCTTTGAGCAGATCCACGCCGCCGGCAGCGCCACTATGATCATCATCTCCCACCAGGAGCGCATCATCTCTCTGGCGGACGAGGTCATCGTGGTGGGTGACGGTATGATCCGCCACCGCGGCACCGCAGAGGAGATCCTGCCGCAGATCCTGGCTGATACCCTCAGCGGCTGCCCCGTTCTCACCAAAGGAGGTGCTGCACAATGATGGAGTATCAGGTTGACCGCGAACTTCTGGAAAAGATCGCCGACCTTGTCGGCAAGCCCGTGGGCGCATTCAACATCCGCAAGGACTGTGGCTGCGACGGCCGCCAGTCCACCGAAAACATCGAGATCACCGGCAAAGAGGATAAGCCCGGCATCGATATCCGCATCAAGGCGGGCACCAAGGGTGAGACCTGCTATATCCCCGTGATCATCACCCAGTCCGGTATCAATGAGATGGTCTACAATGACTTCTTTATCGGCGAGGACTGCGACGTGGACATCGTGGCCGGCTGCGGCATCCACAACTGCGGCGAGCAGGATTCCCGCCACGACGGCATCCACACCTTCTACGTGGGCAAAAATTCCCGCGTGAAGTACACCGAAAAGCACTACGGCGACGGCGACGGCCGGGGCGGCCGCATTATGAATCCCCAGACCGTGGTGTATCTGGAAGAGGGCGCCGTCATTCAGATGGATACCACCCAGATCCGCGGCGTGGATTCCACCAAGCGCGACACGAAGATCGTCTGCGGTAAGGACGCCGAGGCCATCATCACCGAGCGTCTGCTGACCCACGGTGATCAGATCGCCGAAAGCGATATGGAGATCGTGCTGGACGGCGAAAACGCCAAGGGCCGGGTCATCTCCCGCTCCGTGGCGCAGGATGAGTCCAGCCAGGTGTTCTACCCCCGTATGGTGGGCAACGCGGCCTGCTTCGGCCACGTGCAGTGCGACTCCATCATTATGGGCGAGGCCAGGATCAAGTCGATTCCCGCCATCACCGCCAACTGCACCGAGGCGCAGTTGGTCCACGAGGCGGCCATCGGCAAGATCGCCGGCGATCAGTTGCTGAAATTGCAGACCCTGGGCCTGAGCGAAGAAGAAGCCGAGGACTGCATCCTCAAAGGCTTCCTTGCATAACAACAAATCAGACGGACAGTCATACCGACTGTCCGTCTTTTTCTCTTCATACCCCATAGGGGGTGTAGTCCAGAATAGGGGGCCGCAGCCCCCTGGTCTGGTCGGTCAGGAGGGGGCTTGGGGGAACCCAATCGAAAGGGTTCCCCCACCTTCTCTTTGGGGCACCCCGTTTCTCTTGCGAAGAGAAATGGGGTGAAAAACAGAGGGGGCTGACGCCCCCGTTCTGTGCTTATTTATCCTTCTGGCTCTTCAAAATCAATAATAAACAGATCATTGGGCGTACATTCCAACACCTGACAAAAAATCTCGATCGTTTCCAGTCGAATACCTTTCGCCTTGTTTCGTGTCATTTTGGTAATATTCTGGTGACTCATTCCCGCCTGTTTTGCCAACCAGTATCTCGTTTTCCCTTTTTCGGCCAACAATGCTTCTAAATTGAAATGGATCATATCGCACCTGCCAATTATATAATTTATAGGTTATATAATATGCAGGTCACCCTCTTTACATAAACACCAGTAA
Source organism: Oscillospiraceae bacterium (assembly GCA_015068335.1). Taxonomy (GTDB): domain Bacteria; phylum Bacillota; class Clostridia; order Oscillospirales; family Oscillospiraceae; genus Oscillibacter. The sequence goes on from SVKT01000010.1 coordinate 20,311, forward strand.
GTTGTACAATTAATTCATTGTATATAACTGTTTATTATATACAAAGAGGGAGGTCTATATGCCAGATTGGAAAGAAATGTATCTCACTTTAATGCGGGACACAGAAAAGGCAATTCGGATTCTGGAAGAATCGCAGCAAAAATGCGAAGAGTTGTATTTGCAGGACGAGCCGCCTACTTTGGTCATATTGAATGATACAAAAAAAGAGACCGTGTAACACACGGCCTCTTTTTGTTTATTTCGCGTACTCCACGACCTTGGTCTCACGCAGCACGTGGACCTTGATCTGGCCAGGATACTCCATTTCTTCCTCGATCTTCTTGGCGAGGTCGCGGGCCAGGATGACCATTTCGTCCTCGCTGACCTGCTCAGGCTTCACCATCACGCGGACCTCGCGGCCGGCCTGGATGGCAAAGGCTTTGTCAACGCCGGGATGGGAACCGGTAATGGTCTCCAACTGTTCCAGACGCTTGATGTAGTTTTCCAGATTCTCGCGGCGGGCGCCGGGACGGGCGGCGGAAATGGCGTCCGCAGCCTGCACCAGACAGGCGATGATGGTCTTGGGCTCCACATCGTTGTGGTGCGCCTCGATGGCGTGGATGATGTCCTCGCGCTCCTTGTACTTACGGGCAAATTCCACACCCAGCGCAACGTGGGTGCCTTCCAGTTCGTGGTCGACGGACTTGCCCAGGTCGTGCAGCAGACCCGCACGCTTGGCAGCCATCACATCGGCGCCCAGTTCGGCGGCCATCATACCGGCAATGTGGGAAACCTCCACAGAGTGTTGCAGGACGTTCTGACCGTAACTGGTACGGTAATGCAGGCGGCCCAGCATCTTCACCAGTTCGGGATGCAGAGAGCGGATACCGCACTCGAACACCACACGCTCGCCCTCGGCCTTGATGGTGGCGTCCACCTCGCGGCGGGCCTTCTCCACCATCTCCTCGATGTGGGTGGGATGGATGCGGCCGTCGGCGATAAGTTTTTCCAGCGCCAGTCTGGCGATCTCGCGGCGGACGGGCTCAAAACAGGACACGGTGATCGCTTCGGGGGTATCGTCGATGATCAGGTCGACGCCGGTCAGGGTCTCGATGGTGCGGATGTTGCGGCCCTCGCGGCCGATGATGCGGCCCTTCATCTCGTCATTGGGCAGGGGAACCACACTGACGGTCATTTCGGCCACAGAGTCGGCTGCGCAGCGCTGGATGGCCTGTGCCACCACTTCGCGGGCGCGTGCCTCGCAC
>SVKT01000011.1 GCA_015068335.1 Oscillospiraceae bacterium
TCTATAACCACACCTCCCCGAACTCCGGATGCTCCTGCGTCAGCACGGAGTCCGGGGAGGTGTGGTTATAGACCACGTCGATGATGCACTTCATCCCCCGGCGGTGGATCTCCTCCACCAGCGCCTTGAAGTCCTCCATCGTGCCGTATTCCGGGTTGACGGCGCGGTAGTCCCGGTTGGCGTAGGGGCAGCCCAGAGAGCCCTTCTTTCCCTTGACGCCGATGGGATGGATGGGCATAAGCCAGATGATGTCCGTACCCAGCGCGCGGATGCGGTCCAGGTCGGGGATGAGGGCGCGGAAGGTTCCCTCCGGGGTGTGGCTGCGCACATAGACGGAATAGATCACGTCGCCGCGCAGGCTGATGTTCGTTTGCTTTGCCATAATGCACTCCATTCTTCGGATGAAAAATCAGACACCCACCTGCGTGAGTGTCTGATCAACAGGTGTGTGAATTGCGCTGCCGCCTCAATGGGGCGCGCGGCCATAGAGGCAGGTCATATGGGCGATCTTTTCCGCCAACTCGGGGGTGGTCTGTCCGGGCAGGACACGCCACTGCCAGTTGCCGCCCAGAATGCCGGGGGTATTGATGCGGGCGTCCGCACCCAGTCCCAGATAGTCCTGCAACTGCACCACAAACAATTCCGCCACGCTGCTCATACCGCCCCGGATGATACCCCAATGGAAGCCCTCGGTCTCGTTGAGGCCCAGATAGCGGACCGCCATCTCCACGTCGGCGGGGTCGGCGTCGGTGCGCCACGCAGCCAGCGTGGTGTTGTCGTGGGTGCCGGGGTAGCAAACGCAGTGAGGCGTGTAGGTGTGGGGCAGGTGATTGCTGGGTTCCCGGGAGTCGAAGCCGAACTGCAACACCTTCATACCGGGCAGACCGGAATCCTCCAACAGCCGGCGTACCTCCGGCGTGGGATAGCCCAGATCCTCGGCGATGAACTGGATATGGGGGAACCAGCCGGTGAGCACGCCCACCAGATCCATACCCGGCCCCTTGACCCAGCGGCCGTTGCGGGCCGTGGTCTCCCCGTAGGGCACGGCCCAGTAACTTTCAAAACCCCGGAAGTGGTCGATGCGCAGGATGTCATACAGTTTCGATGCGCCCGAAACGCGGCGGATCCACCAGCCGTAGCCGTCTTTCTTCATCGCGTCCCAGTCGTACAGGGGGTTGCCCCACAACTGGCCGTCCGCGCTGAAATAGTCAGGCGGGACGCCGGAGACCTCCACGGGGACGTTCCGGTCATCCAACTGGAAACTGGCGGGGTCGGCCCAGACGTCGGCGGAGTCCAGCGCCACGTAGATGGGCAGGTCGCCGATGATGCCGATGCCCTTTTCCCGGGCGTAGGCGCGCAGGGCCGTCCACTGCTTGAAGAACAGGTACTGGATGTAGGTGAACAATCGGACGTCTTCCGCCAGTTCCCGGCGCCAGCGTTCCAGCGCCTCCGCTTTGCGCAGGCGGACGGCCTCGTCCGGCCAGTCCGGCCACGCCTTCATTCCGAAATGCCGTTTCAGCGCCATAAACAGGGCGTAGTCCGGCAGCCAGTCGCGGTTTTCTTCCAAAAATGCTTCGATCGCGGTCTGTTCCTTCTCCCAGCCCCGCTGCAACGCCAGCGCCAGCAGGGAAAAGCGACCGTTGTAGATGGCCTCGTAGTCCACCTTTTCGGGGTCGCTGCCCCAGTGAAAGGAGGCGATCTCCTCCGCGGTCAGCAGACCCTCCTCCCGCAGCAGTTCCGGATCGATGAGGTAGGGGTTGCCTGCATAGGTGGAAAAGCACTGGTAGGGGGAGTCGCCGTAACTGGTCTGTCCCACGGGCAGGATCTGCCACCAGGACTGCTTTGCCGCCGCCAGAAAGTCCACAAACTCATAGGCGGCTTTTCCCAGCGTGCCGATGCCGTGGGGCGAGGGCAGCGAGGTAATGGGCATCAGGATGCCGCTGCTTCGTTTCATCGATCGGCACCCTTAACCCTTCACGGCGCCGGCTGCCACGCCCTTGATGATGTGCTTCTGGCAGAACAGGTAAACGATGATAATGGGGATGATGCTCATCATAATGACAGCCATCGTGGCGCCCAGGTCCACGGTGCCGTAACTGCCTTTCAGGTACTGGACGTGAATGGGAATGGTGCGGAACTCGGTGCGATCCAGCACCAGATAGGGCAGCAGATAGTCGTTCCAGACCCACATCGTTTCCAGAATGCCCACGGAGATCAGGGTGGGTTTGAGCATCGGCAGCACCACCAGGAAGAAGGTGCGCACGGGGCCGCAGCCGTCGATGGCGGCCGCCTCCTCAATGGCGAGGGGCAAACCCTTGACGAAGCCCACGAACATAAAGATGGCGAGGCCTGCGCCGAAGCCCAGATACACCACGGGAATGGTCCAGGGGGTGTTCAGTTTCAGCCGGTCGGCGGTGAAGGTCAGGGTGAACATCACCATCTGGAAGGGGACGATCATAGAGAACAGGCACAGGTAGTAGAAGATCTTGGCGATGCGGTTGTTCACGCGGGCAATGTACCACGCGCTCATCGAGCAGAACACCAAAATCAGCGCCACGGACAGCAGGGTGATCACCACGCTGTAAAAGGCGGATTTCATAAAGGGGTAGTTGCCGAAGGTCAGGCCTTTGAGGTAGTTGGCCCAGCCCATAAAGGACTCGCTGTTGGGCAGTGCGAAGGCCTCCATATTGATGTAGGAGTTCTCCTTGAAGGAGTTGATGACCACTTCAAACACAGGGATCAGCCAGCCCAGCGACAAAACAACAAAGCAGGCCGTCAGGATCTTGCTGCCGAGGGTATAACGGGTTTTCATCACTGCTGCACCTCCTTGTTGCGGGTTGCGGAAAGTTGGGCGATGGCGAGGACCGCCACCAGAATGAAGAACACCACAGCCTTGGCCTGAGCCACGCCGTGCCAGTTCTTATTGATGTTGTAGGTGGAGTAAATGTTCAGCGCCAGCATCTCCGTCATCTTCAACTTGCTGCCGTCCGCCATCGTGACGATGGGATTGCCGCCGGTCAGGGCCATATTCTGGTCGAAGAGTTTGAAGGAGTTGGTCAGCGTCAGGAAGGTGCAGATGGTGATGGTGGGCATGATGTTGGGGATGGTGACGTGGAACAGCGTCTTCCAGCCGTCAGCACCGTCGATTTTGGCGGCTTCCAGCATATCACCGGAAACGGCCTGCAAGCCCGCGATGTAAATGATCATCATATAACCGATCTGCTGCCACGCCACAAGGATCACCAGACCCCAGAAGCCGTAGGTGGCGTTGGCGGTGATGTAAGTATTGTACTGTTTGAGGATGGCGTCAAAGATCATCTGCCAGATGTAGCCCAGCACCACGCCGCCGATCAGGTTGGGCATAAAGAACACCGTGCGGAACACATTGGCGCCCTTCATATGTTGGGTCAGGGCGAAGGCAATCGCAAAGGCCAGCACGTTGATCACCACGATGGAGACCGCCGCAAAGGCCGCCGTGTTCCAGAACGCCTTGCCGAAACCGGGGTCGGAAAAGGCCTTGACATAGTTGGTAATACCCACCCACTTGGCGTCTTTGGGGGTATTGAAATTGCAAAAGGAGAGATAAATACCCTGCAAAAACGGCCAGATGAAACCGATGATGAAGCAGAAGAAGGTGGGCAGGATGAACAGCGGGGTCCATTTCTGGATGGAACGGCGCAGCAGAACGCTGTTCACATCCGAATTGTCTTTTTTCTTTTTACGCAAATCGTTTTTCCTCACTTTCTGAAAACTCCGCCTGCCTGTGCAGGGCAAAACACCCGTTCCGCAGTTTTTGGGGGGGCTTTGCCTCACACAGGATGGCCTGATACCATCATACCGTATCCCATACAAAATGGACAGCGTTTGCTGCAAAAAACTGTTTGGAAAAAATAGGGCGGGCAATCGCCCGCCCTATTTCAGCATTCGTTAAAGCGCTGCTGGAAAGATCAGCCGTTCTGGGTCTTGTACTCGTTGGCCCAACCGGCGACGAAAGCGGTCTTCACGCCTTCCCAGTTGGCGTCGGTCTGATCGGCAGAGTAAGCAGCCAGAGCAGAGACAACGCCGGCACGCCAGGCATCAACGTTGGGGGTGTGGTTGAAGGCCCAGGTCACGGTGTAGTTGCCGTTGGCCATATAGGCGTTGGCGTCATTGAAGAACACGTTCTCAGACTCCTTGGCAGCCTTGAAGGGGATGGGGCCAAACTGCTCGGCCATCATCTTGGTGCCCTCCTCGGAGGTCACGACCCAGTACAGGAAGTCCAGAGTGGCCTGGATGTCAGCCTCGGAAGCCTTGGCGTTGACAGCCCAGCAGTTCTCGGTGCCGCAAGCCAGACCGGCCTTCTCTTCGCCCTCAACACCGCAGTAGATGGGGATCATAGCCAGGTCCTCGGCCTTCAAACCGGCCTCGACCAGACCAGCATATTCCCAGGTACCGTTCTGATAGAACACAGCCTTGCCGGCCTTGAACTCACCGGTGGACATATCGCCGGTGCCGGAGGTCAGAGAGGTCTTGTCCATAGAAGCGTTGTTGATGTACAGGTCCCAGATGTTGCGATAGTTGTCCAGGTAGGCGCCGGTGATCTCGGCGGGCTGCTTGGTGACATTGTCATCGCGGAACTCATAGTACAGGGGCATATTGGCCAGGTGGCCGGAGAAACGCCAGGAGGAGGAACCGTCCAGACCGGCGGAGGAGAAGGCGTCGAAGCCCAGAGCGTCCTTACGGGCGTGGATGTCCTCGGCGATCTCTTTCAGGGAAGCGAAGTCCTTGATGTCAGCCAGTTCATAGCCGGCCTCGGCCAGCAGAGCCTTGTTGACGATGATGCCGAAAGCCTCGTAGCAGTAGCCGATGGCCTTGACAGCGCCGTTGTCGTCGGTCAGGTTGAAGTCGGAGGTGGTCATCTCACCCAGGACCTTGCTGCCGGTGAAGTCCAGGCAGTAGTCGCCCCAGTCGAGCAGGCCCTGTGCGTTGCCGCACTGGAACAGGGTGGGCATAGCGCTCTTGCCCATCTCGGCGGTCAGGGTCTCGGAGTAGGTGCCGGAAGCGGCGGTCTCAACCTTGACTTCCACGCCGGTCTTCTCGGTGTACAGTTTGGCCAGATCCTGCCAGGCCTGATCGGCTTCGGGCTTGAAGTTCAGGTAGTAGACAGAGCCGGTCTCGGCGGTGTCGTCCTTCTTTTCGCCGCAGGCAGCCAGAGACAGAACCATAGCCAGAGCCAGCAGCATTGCGAAAAACTTCTTCATTGTGTTTCTTCCTTTCGATCCGTTTTTTAATATATTTTCACATCGTTACGATGCAAAAATCAGAGAGAACAGATGCTTCCGCCCATACGGATGGCGGTATCCAGCAGCAGATGGCGGTTCTTCCCCCGCCCTTCGATCATATCCACCAAAATCCCCACGGATTCCCGGCCCAGTTCCTTCCGGGGCTGGACCAGCGTGGTCAGGGTGGGCACGGTATAGGCGGACATCTCGATGCCGTCGATGGCAACCACGGAGCAATCCTCCGGCACCCGCTTCCCGTGGTCGTGCAGGGCCTTCATCGCCGCCACCGCCAGCGCATCGGCAACCACGAACACCGCCGTAAAGTCATCCCGCCGCCGCATCAGTTTTTCCATACCGGTGTAGCCGTCGGTCATCTCGAAGGAGACCGTTTCCACCACCAGTTCCGGATCCAGCGCAATGCCGCTGTCCGAAAGCGCCTGGCAGTAGCCGTGGTAGCGCAGTTGGCTGATGGAGTGGTCCTCTATGGAGTCCAGGATCACGGCGATCTTCCGGTGGCCCTGCTTTGTCAGCAGGCTGACCAGTTTATAGGCCTCCTTCCGGTCGTCAATAGACACCGAGGAGTACGTATCCGACGGCAGCGTGCCGAAACTGTTGGTGTATGTACAGCAGACGAAGGGGATCCCCAGCGCAGCGGTCCGCTCCGGCGTGTAGTCAAACTGGCCGCCCAGCAGGATCAGCCCCCGCAGGCGCTTGGAGCGAGCCAGTTCCGCACCGGCGCGCAGTTCATCCTCGCCGGATCGGATCTGGTGCAGCACCATCGTATAACCGGCCGCCTCGCAGGCCTCCTCCACAGCGTGGATGATGTCGGTAAAAAACGGGTTGCCCACGCCGCGCACCACCAGTCCGATGGCGTCCGACGGGGACTTCACCAGATCGCGGGCGCTGTTGTTGGGAACAAAATGCTCTTCCTGCACAACGGACAGCACTTTTTCCCGGTTTGCGGCGCTTACATCCGGATGGTCGTTCAAAACACGGGAAACCGTGCTGACACTGACTCCGCACTTTTTGGCAATATCTTTGATCGTCAAAAGGGTCCTCCCTGCCGCAAACGGCCCGGCTCCGTTTCCGGAATCGTTACCGGTAACGTTTCCAGTTTCTCCAAGATTATGATAGCAGGATTCTGCCCTCCCGTCAATGCATTCCCTGTATTTTTGTATATTATTTTATATTTTTTGCAAAAAAGTGTGCATTTTGTCAGGTGTCCGGTGCTGTTTTTCCGCGTTCCTCTGTGCCGGTCCCACAGGCGCCGCACGCAAAGAAAGAGAATGGCAGAAACTACCCGCTTTCCGGTTCGGTCTTATACGCCGCAGCCGACCTCTTCCTGTGCTTGGGCTGCCCGCCTGTCCTTACAATACCAGGGCAGATAGGCCAGGACGTACATCACCGCGATGGCAAACGCCATCACCGCCAGCCGCAGCGCAAAGTTGGCCGGCAGGATGTCCAGCACAGAGGGCGCCGCCTCCGGCCGCGCCATATACAGATAATTGGCGCCCGGCAGCATCACGTTGACGTTGTAGGCGATCACCGCCAGGATCACCAGCGCCGCGTAGGACTTGATGGCAGAGCGCACCGTGGGCCGCATTCCGTGTACGAAGATCATATAGAAAATGGCCACGTAGCCCAGCGTATGTTCCAGCCAGAACTGGTAGTAGCGGAAGCGGGTGGGGCCGGTGTAGGTGATGGGCGTGGGGGTGATCAGCGCGAAAAGAGAGCCGGACAGCAGCCAGAAATAAACGATGTCGAACAGGGACTGCTTCTTCCCCACCACCATATAACTGCACAAAATCACCGCGCAGCCGCACACGCCGATGGGCAGATGCTCCACCGGGTTGGGGTTCAGCGCCGGAACGCCGATGAGCCGCCAGTAGTAACTCATATCGGTCAGGATCAGTGCAAAGGCAAGCACGTAGCGGAGGTTCTCCTCACAGCGGCTTTGGCGCAGGGCGTCCCGCTTACGATAGATCAGAAAGATCACTGCCAGCATCACAAGGATCGGCACAAAATGCGCCGGCGTCAGGAGCGAAAACTCCACCGTGTCGCCCTGCCCAAAAAAGTATGCAAAAAAGTCTTTCATTTCTGTCTTTCCCTCTCGGTTTTTATCTCTTTTGTAAGGCAATTGTATCACGTCCGGGGCGAATGCGCAATCGCCGTATCGCCCGGGTCTTCCGCGGCGCGCAAATTTTTTCCTTGTCACGCCGCCCCCGGCATTGTACAATATTCTCACCCATTCCGCACACGAGGGAGGCCCTATGACATTTACTTACACGCCGGAACTGCTGGCATATATGAAGCAGAAAAACTGCTCCACCATTCTCGTGGAGTTGATCGAGTTGAATAATACGGATCTGGAAATTATGGAACTCTCCGTCCGTCTGGCGGACGAACGGACCCGGGCGCGGTTCGTGAACCAGAAGCAGTACCGCGTGGTGCCCACCGACGCGGGTGAAGTCCTGCTGCCCAAGTTCCCGCTGGATTACAGCGACACGATCTCTTTCGGTCTGCGCAAGATCCTTTTCTTCCGCCAGATCACCTGCAAGGGCATCTCTGTTCCAAAGCCCATCTGACGACGCAAACACTCCCGGAACGAACGGTCCCGGGAGTGTTTTGTTATACAAAAAGACGCGCCGAAAACAAATGCCGGCGGTCGGCTGTAAATCACGCAGCGCAAACGCAAAGCGCCGCCCGGCAGGCAGCGCAGCATCACTCTGCACAGAAAGTGATGCCTCCGTCGATCTGAGCACGGATGCGCGGAGCAAGGTTCCGGATCGCCGCCGTCGGCGCAGAGCCGGTAATGATGATCTGCCGTCCGTTTTCCAAAAGCCAATCCAGGATGCCGTATAAGCGCTGCTCAACGGATTCCTTACCCGCCACCCCATCAATGTGTTCAAAAATATACAAATCGCACGAGGGCATCGCATAAATGCTCCCGCCGGCGATCCGTTCCATCCGTTCCGCGGCAAAGCGGTCTGTGTGGGTGAACTGTTCCACCATCTCCCTGACAAACCCCTCCGCATCGGTACGCACCACCCCGGCAGAGGGATATTTCCTGCGGTAACGCTCTGCGGCGACATCGACGATCCTTTCTACGGTTTGCACTTCCCCGCAGAGATACAGCAGATCATAAACCGAAGTTTCTCTGCCAGTAAATGCGTTGATCAGTTTTTCCCAAAACAGGACATCGTCCATCGTATTCTGCACTTCCTTTTTCCCGTATGCTGTGCTGTCTGTCCCAAAACCTTCTCGCTATAAAGGAGCAACCGCCCCTTTTCCTGCCGGCGGCATCGAACGGACCCGCCCTCAAAACAATGGACGAGCGAATTAATACCTTCGCAACCACATTGCAGTTTTGGTCTACGACTTCTCCTGTACGGTGATACCCATCGTCACAAGGGACGCAGCGAAAACGATATTGCTCCATATTCGACTTGTCAAAGTCCGAAATGATTTGAGGGCTGTACTCGCTAGTTGATCCACCGTAAGCGATCAACAGAATGAGAAATCTGCTGCGGTATTCCCACAGGTCGGGTGTATCGTCATCATTAAACACCGCAAAGCAAACATATGAAAACAAATCCTCATCCTCATCAATTGTAATATTGGGATTTGCACCATATTCCAGCATAAGTTGTGCCATTTTTAAGCCAACTTCATTCTCTGCTTCTGTTTCTCCGAAATCATTGTACTGCAAGTCCCAAAAAGGATTTTCACGCCACAACGGCTTATCCGCATACAGAACCAAATTGGGATCTGCGCTATTTTCTAATAACAATCGAACCATCTTAATATTTGCGTGGCGAGCGGCTTGCGTTAAAAACGTCGTTCTTGAATTTGGGCAGTTGGGATCAACGATCTCTATGTTTAGATTTAAGTTGCGAACAAGTGTTTTTGCTTCTTCTGCATCGAACCAAAGATCGGAACACAGGTCCAGTAATTTATTCTTTCGTTCATCCACAATGTTTCCCCTCCCACCAAAATAGCATATCTGCGTTCACCTTAACTGAATAATACCAAATTAATTGCACAATAAACAGTACACCAAATCGACAGATATAGAAAGCCGATGCCCTGTTGGGCATCGGCCGTTTGCGCTTCCCGGCCAAATGGGCTTTTGCTCTGCGGGAGAAACGGACGAAACTACGAAATCGTATCATAGTTTCGTCCGTTTATGGTGCGCCTGAAGGGACTCGAACCCACACGCTGAAAGCACGGGAACCTAAATCCCGCATGTCTACCAATTCCATCACAGGCGCATATGAACTTTTGATGCGTTTCAGCGCTCCCTTGCGCGCTGCGGTCATTATAGCACACCCGCCCCGCGCAAACAACAGAAATTTCCCCGCAGCGGCGAAGCCCTCGGCTCTCATAGTTCCCGCCCCGTCCGCATAACGTGGTAGGACAAAGGAGGGATGTCCGTGCTGCAACGGGTAAACGATCTGCTGTGGGGGCCGGGGACGCTGGCGCTGCTGCTGGGGACCGGACTGTTTTTGACTCTGCGGATGCACTTTCTTCCGTGGAGAAGATTGGGCTTCGCCCTGCGTTCCGCTCTGGGCAGAGATGCACGGCGTTCGGACAGGGGCGGCGTTTCTCCCTTCTCCGCCCTGATGACCACCCTGGCCGCCACCATCGGCACGGGAAACATCGTGGGAGTCGCCACAGCGCTGGTGGCCGGCGGGCCGGGGGCGCTGCTGTGGATGGAGGTCTCCGCCCTGCTGGGTATGGCCACACTGTTCGCGGAGTCTATGCTGTCCGTAAAATATCGGCGGCGGGACGCCCGGGGGCGCTGGCACGGCGGCCCTATGTACACAATGGAGGCCGCCTTTGGACGCCGGGCAGGGCGCATCGCCGGCTGTCTCTTTGCCCTGTTTGCCGCGGGAGCCTCCTTCGGCATCGGAAGTATGGCCCAGGCCAACGCCATTACCGACGCGCTGAGCAGCACCTTCGGTCTGCCGGACTTTCCCGTGGGGCTGGTACTCTCGCTCCTGTCGCTTCTGGCGATCCTCGGCGGGATCGGCAGCATCTCCCGCCTGACTTCCGTGCTGGTGCCGGTGATGTCGGCAGTCTATCTGGCAGCGGGGCTGGCCGTGATCTTTGGGAACGCAGAGAACCTCCTCCCCGGCATTCTCTCCCTGTTCCGCTGCGCCTTTTCCGCCGAGGCCGTGGCGGGCGGGATAGCAGGCGCCGCCCTCCGCTGGGGCGTGGCGCGGGGCGTTTTCTCCAACGAAGCAGGCCTGGGCTCCACCGGCATCGCAGCAGCCGCCGCCGACACCGACGACCCGGTGCGGCAGGGCTACATCAGTATGACCGGGGCATTTTTCGACACCGTGGTGATCTGTACGGTCACCGGCCTTGCCATCTGCTGCTCCGGCGTACTGGGCACGGTGGATGCCGGCGGCAGGCCTGTGGACGGCGCCGCCTTGACACTGCTGGCCTTTGAAACGGTGCTCGGATCGCTGGGCAGCCGGTTTCTGGCGGTATCCATTGTGCTGTTCGCCTTCTCCACCATCCTCGGCTGGGCGTATCAGGGCGAGCAGGCGTTTCTTTACCTGTTCCGCAGCCGGGGCGCGGCGGTGTACCGGATGGCGTATGCCCTGTCCATCCTGCTGGGCGCCACCGCCCGACTGGAAACCGTGTATCTCTTTTCCGACGCGTGCAACGCGCTGATGTGCATACCGAATCTTGTCTGCGTGCTGTTGCTGTCCGGCGAGGCCGTGCAAAGCATCCGCAGCCGCGAAACATTGTAAATTTTTTGTGCGCAGGTTGCTTTTTCGCATTTTAATGGTATGATAAATGCGGTTGGAAATTTGATGCAAAGGATATGATACTATGACCAAAATCGATATTGTTTCCGGCTTTCTGGGTGCCGGCAAGACCACGCTGATCAAAAAACTCCTCGCCGAGGCCTTCCCCGGCGAAAAACTGGTGCTGATCGAAAACGAATTCGGCGAGATCAGCATCGACGGCGGCTTCCTGAAAGAATCCGGCGTGGAGATCTCCGAGATGTCCTCCGGCTGCATCTGCTGCTCTCTGGTGGGCGATTTCAATCAGGCGCTCAAAGACGTGGTGGACCAGTTCACCCCCGACCGCGTGCTCATCGAGCCCTCCGGCGTGGGCAAACTCAGCGACGTCATCGCCGCCGTGGAAGGCGCCGTGGCGGAGCGCGGCGATATGAAACTCAACAGTTTCGTCACCGTGGCCGACGCCACCAAGGTCAAAATTTATATGAAAAACTTCGGTGAGTTCTACAACAATCAAATCGAATCCGCCGGCACCATCGTCCTCTCCCGCACCCAGAAACTGACCCAGGAGAAGTTGGAGGCTTCCGTGGCTCTGCTGCGGGAGAAAAACGCCGAGGCCGCCATCCTGACCACCCCCTGGGATGCACTGGACGGCAAGACCATCCTCTCCGCAATGGAGAAGGTCTCTCTGGCCGAGGAACTGCTGGAAAAGATGCACCACGAGCACGAACATCATCACCATCACGAGCACGAGTGCGACGATCCCCACTGCGACTGCCACGATCACGAGCACGACCACGAACATCATCACCATCACGAGCACGAGTGCGACGACCCCCACTGCGACTGCCACCATCACGAGCACGACCACGAACATCACCACCACGACCACGAGTGCCACGATCCCCACTGCGGCTGCCACCATCACGACCATCACCATCATCACCACGCCGATGAGGTGTTCACCAGTTGGGGCAAGGAAACGCCCCGCGTGTTCACCCGCGACGAGTTGGAGCACATTCTGACGGAACTGGACTCCGGTAAATACGGCAAAGTTCTGCGCGCCAAGGGCATCGTGAACGCTGAGGACGGCAAATGGCTGGAATTCGACTTCGTTCCCGAGGAGCACGAGATCCGCAGCGGCCGCCCCGACTACACCGGCCGTCTGTGCGTCATCGGCGCGGAACTGGATGCGTCTGCGCTGACCGCGCTGTTTGGTCTGTAACACAAAGGAGAACCGCCAACGTATGGATATTCCTGTTTATCTGATTACCGGCTTTCTGGACAGCGGCAAGACGGAGTTTATCAACGGCATCCTGCAAGACGGCTTTGCCCGCAAGGAAAAGACCCTCCTGATCTGCTGCGAGGAAGGCGAGTTGGAATACGATCCCAAGGTGCTGAAAAACGTGTCTGTGGTCACCGTGGAGGACGAGGAGGCCCTGACCTGCTCCCAGTTGAAAGCGTGGGAAAAGGAGTATGCCCCCAAACAGATCCTCATTGAATACAACGGTATGTGGCTGCTGGACCGGCTCTGCAAGGACGCGCTGCCCGCCAACTGGGTACTGTATCAGGTGATGACCTTTGTGGAGGCCGCCACCTTTGATCTGTACAGCAAAAATATGGGGCAGTTGATGATGGAGAAGATCACCGGCGCGGATATGCTGGTATTCAACCGCTGCACCGAGGAACTGAAAGCCTCCCTGCGCAGCCGCAATCTGCGGATGGTGAACCGGCAGGCGGACATCTTCCTGGAAGATAACGAGGGCAACTCCGAGGACTACCTCACCGGCGACGAGTGCCCCTTCGATCTGGAACAGGACGTCATCGACATCCCCGACGAGGATTTCGGCGTCTGGTATGTGGACGCGATGGATCACCCCGACCGCTACGCCGGCAAGATGGTCCATATGAAACTGGTTATGTGCCATTCCGTCCGGTATCCCGGCATTCACTGCCCCGGCCGTTTCGCTATGGTCTGCTGCGAAAACGACATTCAGTTCCTGGGCATCATCGCCAAGGGCGTCGGCCTGAAACAGTACGAAAACCGCGACTGGATCGAAGTCACTGCCCGGATGGCCGTGGAAAAGCACGACGCCTATCAGGGCAAGGGGCCCGTGATGCACGTGATCTCCATCGCGCCCTGCGAAAAGCCGGCCAGCGAAGTCGTCACATTCTGAAAATAAGCCCCTCCGCAGACGGAGGGGCTTTTCTGTTTTTCCCTTTTGCAGCGACTACCCGCGCCGTTCTTGCATTTTTCGAGAAAACACATATAATACAATTGTATGGATATCCTCTCCTGAAAGGAGTTTCTGCCTTGAAACGTCTTAAAACACTCCGGCGCTTTCAACTTTCCCTGCCGCTGACGCTGCTTTCTGCCGTTCTGCTGGCCGGGTTCATCACCGTTCTGGCTCTTTGGTGTCAGCCCAACGCTCTGCGCGCGGTGGCGAAAAATTTGCTGGCGCAGCCACTGCTCATTGTGTTGAACGCCCTGCCGGCCGGTCTGCTGCTGCTGGCTTTCACCCCCCTGCTGCGCAACGTGTTTTACAGCGGCGCGCTGGTCAACCTCCTGGTGTGCGGCTTTTCCATTGTCAACCGCATCAAGATCGAAGTGCGGGACGAGCCGCTGTTTCCCCGTGATCTGGGTCTGCTGAAAGAAGCCGCCGGCGCTATGGGCGTCTACGCGATCCGCTTCCCCTGGGGGACCATCGCACTGGTGGTAGGCGTGTCGCTGGTGTTTGCCGCAGCCGGCGTGTTCGTTGGCTGCAAGCCGCTGCCCACCGCGTGGCTGAAAGCGCGTTTCCGTGCTCTGGCCGCCCGTGAAACACTGCTGAACCGGCTGCTCCGTCTGGCGGGCTCCGCCGCGAGTCTGGCCGTGCTGACGGTGCTGATCTTTACCGTATACGCCTCCAACGATCTCTACAACAGCTTCAAAGTCTCCAACGCCTACTACGTGCCCTCTGTGTTCAATGAACTGGGCTTCCCCTACTGCTTCGGCCACCACTTCACCACCTATCAGGTGGATCGCCCCGCGGGATACAGCCGCGGTCAGGCGGAGGGCTGGGAGTCCGAGCACAAGGTCTACGGTCAGGGCAAGGACGTCAGCGTGATTATGGTGATGAACGAGGCTTTCTCCGACATCACGGATCACGAGGCCTTTGCCTATACCGATGAAACAGAGCCGCTGCCCCATCTGCAAGCGCTGCGGCAGGATCCCCACGCCATCGTGGGGCATATGGTGGTCCCCTCCTTCGCAGGCGGCACCGCCAACACGGAATTTGACGTGCTGACCGGTTTGCAGTCCAACGCGCTGTCTGCCACCACCACCTCCTCTATGCGTGCGGTGAACGGAAATGTGGACAGTCTGTTCCGGCTCTACGGCGCGTCCGGCTACCAGACCTCCTACTTCCACCCCGGCGACGACTGGTTCTACAACCGGGAAAACGTGATGCGCTGGTTCGGTGCGGAGGAGACCCGCTTCATCGACGAGATGCCCGCCGTGACCTACAAGGGCCGCTGGGTGACAGACGAATCCCTTGTGGGATACATTCAGGAGGCCTTTGAAACTGCCGTGGGCAACGGCACGCCGCTGTTCCACTACACCACCACCATCCAGAACCATATGAGTTACAACCCGGACAAGTACGGTGACGGATACAAATACCCCGCCCTGCCTATGAACAAGACCATCTCCGGCTTCGCCGAGACCCTTTTGAAGGTCTATACCGAAGGCGCCCGGGACGCAGACGCGATGCTGGGACAGTTGACGGACTATTTCTCCGGGCGGGAAGAACCGGTGGTTCTGGTCTTTTTCGGCGATCACCTCCCCTATCTGGGCGACAATCAGCACGGCTACTCCGAGTTGGGTATGACCGATGAGCCCTACTGGGCGGAACTGACCTCTTACCAATCCCCCTACGTGATCTGGGCCAACGACGCCGCCGCTGCCGCGCTGGACTGGGAGACTGCCGCCGCCGAACTGGCGCTGCCGGAGCGGATCTCCGCCAGTTTTCTGGGCGCCGCCGTGGCCGAACTGACCCAGCACGGGGACAACAGCGCGTGGTTCACGTTCCTGAACGACCTGCGCCGCACCGCGCCGGTCATCCACAAACAGGCCACCGTCCTTGCCGACGGCACGGTCCTGACTGTGCCGGAGGAGCGGGACACCCCATTGCAGCAGAGCATCCAGAAGTGGCGGCAGTGGAGTTACTACAAACTGCGCCAGCAGACTTTCCCGTCATAACACAGCAAAAAAAGAGGCTCCTGCCAAAGGCAGGGGCCTCTTTTGTTTTATCCTTGCTTTTCCGGGTGGAACTTCGCCCAGACCGCTTCCGCAGCAGACCGGGGCAGCACCGCAGACAGCGCCTCCACATCCGCCTCTTTGATGGCCTTGACGGTACCAAAGCGCTTGCGTAATTCCGCCTGCCGTTTGGGGCCTACGCCGGGGATGCCGTCCAGCGCGGAGCGCGTGGCGGTCCTGCCGTGGCTCTCGTGGTGGTAGGTGACGGCAAAGCGGTGGGTCTCCTCCTGGATCTGGCCGATGAGGGCAAAGACGCTCTGGTGGCTCGTGATACCGATCTCCCGTCCCTCCGGCGTGACCAGACCCCGGGTGCGGTGCCGGTCGTCCTTCACCATACCGAACACGGGGATGGATAGCCCGAAGTCCTGCGTCACCTCCCACGCCGCCCGGGCGTGGGTCTGGCCGCCGTCGATCAAAAACACATCCGGCAGGGGCAGAAACTTTTCGTCCCCCTCCGCCGCGTGGGTAAGTCTGCGGCGCAGCACCTCCCGCATAGAGGCGTAGTCGTCCGGGTGTCCGTCCAGTTCCTTGATGCGAAACCTGCGGTAGGCTGATTTCAGCGGCCGCACGCCGCTGTAAACCACCATAGAGGCCACGATATCGCTCTTGCCGGTGTTGGAGATATCAAAGGACTCCATACGCGCCGGGGGCTGGGGGATGGACAGCAAACTTCCCAGCAGTTCCAGCGTGTGGGATGCCCGCTCCTCCGCCGTGGTGGCGCGTTCCGCCTCCTCCGCGGCGTTGCGCTGCGCCATCGCCAGCAGTTCCGCCTTCTCGCCCCGCCGGGGTACGTGGACCCAGACCTTGCGGCCCGCCCGCTTTGTCAGCACCTCCGACAGACTCTCGCACTCGCCGGTATCCAGCGGCAGCAGGATCTCCCGGGGCAGAATCGCCCGGGGCAGGTAATACTGCGCCGTCAGGGCGGAGAGCATTTCCGTTTCGCTCTCCTCCATAGGCGCGGCAAACAGTTCCGTTTCCCGACCCGTCAGGTCGCCGTTCTCCATATGCAGCACGGCATAGCAACTCTTTCCTGCGCCCCGGTACAGACCCCAGATGTCGGTGTCGGCGCAAAGGCCCGCGATCACCGTCTGCTTCTTGGAAAGGGCGCCGATGGCGTTGATGCGGTCACGGATGGCAGCAGCCTGCTCGAAGCGCAGCGCCTCCGCCTCCGCCTCCATTTCGTCGGTCAGTTCCCGCAGCAGTTGGCGGGAATGGCCTTCCAGCAGGCGGACGGCCTGTGCGATGCGGCGGTCGTATTCTGCCTCCGCCATTCCGGGGCGGCAGAACCCGTCGCACCGGCCCATATGGAAATTCAGGCAGGGGCGCTCCGCGCCGATGTCCCGCGGAAATTTCCGGTTGCAGGTGGGCAGACGCAGGGCGGAACACACCGCATCCAGCGCCTGTCGGGTCTCGAACCGGCCGCCGAAGGGGCCAAAATACCGCGCGCCGTCATCGGCGGGCTTATTGACCAGCGAAAACCGGGGATAAGGTCCACGGCTCAGCCGCACGAAGGGATAGCCCTTGTCGTCTTTGAGCAGAATGTTGTATTTGGGGCTGTGGCGTTTGATGAGGGAGTTTTCCAGCACCAGCGCCTCAAACTCCGAGGAGACGAAGATGGTGTCGAAGCGGTCGATCTGCGCCACCATCTGGCGGGTCTTGACCGAATGGGCGCCGCCGGTCTGGAAATACTGGCTGACCCGGTTTTTCAGTTTCTTGGCCTTGCCCACATAGATGACCGTTCCGGTCTTATCCATCATCAGGTAGACGCCCGGCGTCAGCGGCAGGTCGTTTGCTTTCTCTTTCAGTTCTTCACGCTTCACAGCATCGCGCCCCCTTTCTTACATTCCGGCAACGTTCCGGAATACGCCCCAGCCCAGCAGGAACATCAGCACTCCCACGCTGACGGCATTTTGCCTCCGCCGATCCCCGCCCCGCCAATGCGCGATCAGAAGCCACAGGATCACGGGCGCCGAAAGCGTCAGCCCCCAGTTATACGCCGGTGCTTCCGCAAAGCGGCCGTGCAGGATGGCCAGGCAGAAATTGGTGATGCCGCAGCCGGGACAGCGCAGTCCTGTGATTCTGTAAAATGGACAGGGAATGCAGATCCCCAGCGGGATCAGGACATAGCCGTAAAAAAGGCCGGCGCAGAGAACCACTGCACCGGCCTTCCACAGGCGTTTTTTTCGTTCAGGCAGCGGCATACTCGTTCAGTTCCAACTGCATAATGGCATAGGAGATCACGCCAAACCCGAAAATGCTCAGCAGCAGGAACAAAATGCCCAGGTGTCCCTCGGCGCGTCCCCTCCCGGCGCGCAGGGCATCCAACCGGTCGCCGGAGGTGTAGAGCCAGTACCAGCCGTAGATGCCGCAGGTCAGAATGGTGAACAGCAGCACAAGACCGCCGGAGGTGGCGTTGGGCCGGGCGTCCACGGTGTTGACATCCTCCGCCAGAGAAAAGACCCAGAACAGGGTGTAGATCCCGCAGGTCAGGATGGTGAACACGATACAAAGCGCAATATTCTTCTTCTCGATCATTCTCATCTTCCTTTCGCGGCCGGCGGCCGCTTCTGTATCGTTCTTTATTCATCATAGCACAGTTCCATCCGCCGCGCAACTTCCTGCCGACCGCAGAGAATGGAAAAGCGGCCTCGCAAAACGCGAAGCCGCCGCATTGGTGTATGGATTATTCGCCGAAATTGTCGTTGATCAGTTCGGCCAGCGCAGCCACAGCCTCTTTCTCGTCGGCGCCGTCAGCGATCAGGGTGATCTGGGTGCCCTTGACGATGCCCAGGGACAGAACGCCCAGCAGGCTCTTGGCATTGACGCGGCGGTCTTCCTTTTCGACCCAGATGCCGCTCTTGTACTCGTTTGCCTTCTGGATGAAGAAAGTGGCAGGTCTGGCGTGCAGGCCCACTTCGTTGTTGACAGTGATTTCCTGAGTATACATGATACGGCTCTCCTTTTTTATATGAATTCGGGGCGATCAATTCGCTGCAAAATATTTCCTGATGCTACCATCATACCCGCTTTTTCCAATCTAGTCAACGCCATTTTCTCAATCAGGTAATTTTTTTATCGTTCCCCAAATTCCTTTTCGCAAGTGTCCCTTATTCTCTCCCTTTTACACAAAAATTATCCGCGCAAAAGCGCCCTGCCACCTGATGGCGGCAGGGCTCTCTCCGAAACGATCAATAATTCTGTGCCTTCACCTGGAAATAGGCCTGGGGGTGCTTGCACACGGGGCAGACCTGAGGCGCCTCCTCAGCCACTTCCACGTGGCCGCAGTTGCGGCAGAACCACATAACCTTCTCGCCCTTGCGGAAGACTTCACCCTTTTTCAGGTTGTCCAGCAGTTTCAGGTAGCGCTCCTCGTGGGTCTTTTCGATCTTGGCAACGCCTTCAAACTGCGCGGCCAGCGCCAGGAAACCTTCCTCCTCGGCGGTACGGGCCATCTCGGCGTACATCTTGGTCCACTCTTCATTCTCACCCGCGGCGGCGGCCACCAGATTCTCCATCGTGCTGCCGATGCCGTTCAGGGCCTTGAACCACAGTTTGGCGTGCTCCTTCTCGTTCAGCGCGGTCTCCTGGAAGATGGCAGCGATCTGCTCGTAGCCTTCCTTCTTGGCCTTGCTGGCATAATAGTCATACTTGTTGCGTGCCTGAGATTCGCCGGCAAATGCATACCACAGATTGGCCTCAGTCTTCGTACCCTTCAATTCCATCGTTGTTTCCCCTTTCAAATTCAATCAATTCATAGATCCCGCACACGCGGGGCAAATTCCTGTAAACAACAGGCTGTGTTCCTTCACAGCCCAGCCTTCCGCAACGAGAAGGCGATCCAGCCCTTCGTCATAGGGCAGCAATCCGTCAGCCACCCGCCCGCAGCGCTTGCAGCGCAGATGCGTGTGGGGCTCGACCGCCGCGTCAAAACGGGACACCGGCCCATCCAGTTCCACCAGCCGGCCTTCCTCGGCCATCTGGTGCAGATTGCGATACACCGTGCCCAGACTCAACTGCGGCATTTCCGGACGAAGGGCGTCATAAACCATCTGCGCCGTAGGATGCTCTTTCGAAGCATACACGACTTCATAGATCCGTTCCCGCTGCCGGGAAAATCGTTTCTCTGCCATCGCCCCTCCTTATTGATAATGATTACTATTATTGTATATCATCTTCCCGCAGAAAATGCAAGTACTTTTTTGAAAAAATTTTATTTTTTTCTTTCACTAGATCGGCTTTTTCGGGAGAACCTATCGTTGGGTATCGCAAACTTCTATCCCACGCAAAAGGAGGAAGACCTATGAAACGAACCTTGATGCTGTTTATGGCAACGGCTCTGCTGGTCTTTTCGCTGGCGTCCTGCGGCTGTTCCGCCCAGCAGGCCGGAACGCAGTCCGGAACCGACACGCAGAACGGCAGCGCTGTGACGGGCAACGACACCGGCAGCAATAGCAGCAGCGGCTCCGCCAACGGGCAGACCAACACCGGAAACGGGACGGCGCAGACCCCCAACGACCCTATGCTTGACAGCGACGGCAATGTGATCGACGAAACCATCGACGACATCACCGGCGCCGTGGACAACGCAGGGGACGCCCTCACCGGCAACGACGCCCACAACACCACCGGCGGCGTCAGTTATGAGCAGATGCTGCGGAACGGCAGAGTGCGCGACCGCGACGGCGACCTGACGGACGGAGAAAACGCCTCTGTCCGCACCGGCCGCTGACCGGCCTGACGCGGGACTTCGGCAATCGCTGAGGTCCCGCACGTTTTATCTTCCCTTTTTCAAAAAATCCTGTATAATGTCGGTAGCAGCACCAACGGAAAGTGAGGTGGCCCCCGTGTATCAGGACTTTACGATGCATACCATTGCCCGGATCCATACGGATTTTACCACAAAGTTCGGCGTCCCCCGCCAGAGCGGTCTGGTGGGCGCATTGGAGGCCACCGTTGTGTTTGAGCCGGAATACCGCAACGCCGACGCCCTGCGTGGACTGGAAGGCTTCTCCCACCTGTGGCTGGTGTGGGTCTTCAATCAGGCCATCCGCAGCGACTGGTCGCCCACCGTCCGTCCGCCCCGACTGGGCGGAAACCAGCGTATGGGCGTGTTTGCCACCCGTTCCCCCTTCCGTCCCAACCCCATTGCCCTCTCCTGTGTGGAACTGGCCGGAATCGAACAGACGGAGCAGGGCGCAGTCCTGCGCGTCCGGGGCGCCGACCTGATGGACGGCACTCCTATTCTTGACATCAAGCCCTACATTCCATACGCAGACTGCAAAATCGACGCGCAGGGCGGTTTTGCCGCCGCACCGGCGGGCGAAACGCTGGAAGTCGTCATTCCCGAGGATATGCTGGAACGTATTCCCCCAGACCGGCGCGAGGCGCTGCGGGGCGTTTTGGCCCAGGATCCCCGCCCCCACTACCAGAACGACCCGGAGCGGGTCTACGGCTTCGGCTTCGCGGGGCTGGAAGTGAAATTCTCGGTGGATGGAACTGTGCTGACCGTCCTTTCTGTGGAAAAAGGCCACGGCTGATGTCCGTTTATCCCAATATTCAAGCAAAAAAGAGCCACCCGGATGGGTGGCTCTTTTCGTATGCTTTGCTCGAATTACTTCGCGGCCTTGGCAGCCTTGATGGCCTCGATCAGCAGCGGGGTGACCTTGAACAGGTCGCCGCAGATGCCGTAGTCGGCGATCTCGAAGATGGGAGCGGTGTCGTTCTTGTTCACGGCGATGATGCACTCGGAATCCTGCATGCCGGCCTTGTGCTGGATGGCACCGGAGATACCCAGAGCGATGTACACCTTGGGATGAACGGTCTTGCCGGTCTGACCGACCTGATGGTCGGCAGACAGCCAGCCGGAGTCAATGGTGGCACGGGAGCCGCCAACAACGCCGCCCAGGACCTCAGCCAACTCCTCAGCCAGCTTGATGCCGCCCTCGACGTCCTTGCTGATACCACGGCCAACGGACACGATGTAGTCGGCGCCGATCAGGTCAACCAGCTTCTTGGCGGCCTTCACGACTTCCACAACCTCGGTCTTCAGG
>SVKT01000012.1 GCA_015068335.1 Oscillospiraceae bacterium
GCTGCTGATGACGATGAACAACTTGCAGGAGTCCGACTGGGAAAACAACTGGAAGCAGTACTACAAGCCTATGGAGATCGGCGAGCGGCTGCTGGTCATCCCCGAGTGGGAGCAGGAAACTGCGCTGGGCCAGAAGAAATATGCCGGCCGCGTGCCCCTCATTCTGGAACCGGGCCTGACCTTCGGCACCGGCAGCCACGCCACCACCCGATTGTGCCTGACGGCGCTGGAAAAAACCGTGCAGGGCGGTGAGACCGTGCTGGACCTGGGCTGCGGCAGCGGCATCCTTTCCATCGCAGCGCTGAAACTGGGCGCTGCCCACGCCTTTGCCTGCGATATCGACGACAAATGCCTTACTGTGGCCTATGACAACGCCGCCCTCAACGGCATCGGCCGCGACACTTACACCGTGGCGGTGGGCGACATCCTCTCCGACGCCGCCTTGCAGCAACAGATCGGCACGGGTTACGATGTGGTGCTGGCCAACATCGTGTCCGACGTCATCATCGCCCTTGCGCCCGCTGTGCGGGGGCTCCTGAAACCCGGCGGCGTATTCCTCTGCTCCGGCATCATCGATGACCGGGCGGAGGAAGTGGCGGGCAAACTCCGCGACGCCGGTCTGGAAATCATCGAAACTCGCAGCAGCGAAGGCTGGTTCGCCTACACCTGCAAATAACTGCTCTCTTTGAAAGTGCGCGGCTTTGCCGCGCACTTTTTTGCATTTTTTTGCCCTTTGGCCGTCCTTCGACACATTCCGCCCTTCTTTTTCTCACCGGGAGACTACAATGGGAGCAAACCGGAGGTGGTCTTTTATGACAACATACACGGGCAGGCAAGTCCTCGCTCTCTCCCCGTCGGACATTCGTCCCAACCCCCGCCAGCCCCGCCGGGTCTTTGACATCCGGCAGTTGGAGGAACTGGCAGACTCCATCCGCGCCCACGGCATCATCCAACCCCTGACGGTGCGTGCTGCGGACACCGGCTGGGAACTGATCGCCGGGGAGCGGCGTCTGCGCGCTGCCGTGCTGGCGGGACTGGAAACCGTCCCCTGCGTGGAGGCGGAGGCAGACGACGAGACCTCTGCCATTCTGGCGCTGGTGGAAAATTTGCAGCGGCAGGACCTGCATTATTTCGAAGAAGCCGCCGCCATCGCCGCCTTTTTGGCCGAAAGCGGGGTGACGCAGGAGGCGGCCGCCGCGGCGCTGGGACGCTCCCCCTCGGCGCTGGCCAACAAACTGCGGCTGCTGCGGCTCTCCCCCGCCTGCCGGGACAAACTCTCCGCCGCCGCGCTCACCGAGCGCCACGCCCGCGCCCTGCTGCGGCTGGAAGCGGAGGAGGAGCGTCTTGCAGCGCTGGAACACATCGTCAAGTACGGACTGAATGTGGCCCAGACGGAACAGTACATAGACCGCCGGCTGACAGCGCTGCAAACCACGCCGCCCGCAGGGCGCAGGACCTTTGTCCTGAAAGATGTGCGGCTGTTCCTCAACAGCCTGGAACGCGGGCTGCGGCTGGTGCGGGAGGCAGGTGTGGACGCCCACACGGAGCGCACCGACACCGACGACGCCATTCTCCTCACCATCCGCATCCCAAAACAGCGGCCCGGCGAACGGGTATGAATCCCGCCCCCTGCCGCATAGGCTGACAGCAGACAGCAGTTCGCAGCAACAGGAGGCTTTTATGGAACAGGCGCTGAACCCGCCGCCCGCACCGAAGGCGATACCACCGCGAAACCGCGTACTGACCGCTGTGCTTGCCATTTTTTTGCCGCTGCTTCTGTATCTCGGCCTGTGCCTTGCCGCAGAATGCCGCAGCACCTTCTATCCCAACAGTACCGTCAACGGCGCGGCGGTGGGCGGGCTCTCCGAAACACAGGCCCGCACCCTGCTGACGGAAGTTCTTCCCCGCCGCCCCCTGACCCTCGGGGACGGCGAGACCGGCGAAGCGCTGCTGACGGTACCGCTCTCCGCTCTGGGCTATACGGCGGATTCCTTTGCGCCGCTGGCGCGCAGCGCCCTGCGCCGGCAGATGGACGTCCCCTTTTTCTTAAAAGGATGGATGCTCTTTTCCGCGCTGGCGGGGCACGCGCCGGCGGTGCAGGATTGGCCCGCACCCAATCAGGCGGTCTTTGACGAAGCCGTGGAACGGCTGGCAGTCCGGCTCTCTCTGGACCCCATTCACGGCGCCTATGTCCCGGAGCAAAACACCATTGCCGTTACCTGCCCCAGAAATGGCCGCGCCATTGCTGCCGAGGGGCTGGACTGTCTGCGCACGCCCGCCCTCTGGCAGGCGTCCTTTTGCGTGGACCTGTCCTTTTCGGTCATCCCCGCCCATCCTTTGACGGCCCGGGACATCGCCGACGCCCTCTGCGGCGAGGCGCAGAACGCAAAATATGACCCCGCCACAAATAGCATCACGCCGGAGCGTCCAGGCGTGTCCTTTGACATCGCCGCCGCCCAGCAGGCGATGGACGCCGCGGCGCCGGGGGAAACCATTCGGTTCCCGGCCGACATTCAGCCGCCTGCCGTCACCGCCGAGCAACTGCGCCAGTTGCTGTTCCGCGACGTGCTGGGCGAGTGCCGCACCGCCGTTTCCGGCACAGCGGCCCGAAAGAACAACGTTCGTCTGGCCGCTGCCGCCATAGACGGCACGGTACTCAACAGCACCGAGACCTTCTCCTTCAACGAAACCGTGGGACAGCGGACGGCAGCCCGGGGGTATCGGGCCGCGCCCGCCTATGTCCACGGAGAAACCGTGGATGAGATCGGCGGCGGGATCTGCCAGGCCTCCTCCACCCTGTATCTGGCCTGCCTGCGCTCCAACCTGCAAATCACGGAACGCTACGCCCACCGCTACACACCTTCCTACATCGACTGGGGAATGGACGCCACCGTGTCCTGGGGCGGCCCGGACTATCGCTTCACCAACAACACCGACTATCCCGTGAAGATCACCACCACCTACGAGAACGGCTCCCTCACCGTCCGGCTGCTGGGCACGGACCTTGCCGGCGTCACCGTAAAAATGACCGGCGAGACCGTTTCCAAAACGCCGTGGAAAACCGTTTACGAGGAGGACGCCTCCCTCGCCCCCGGCGCGGAGCAGGTCAAAACCACGCCCTATGCCGGCTGCACGGTCAAAACCTACCGCACCCTCTACGCCGCCGACGGCCAATGGATCTCCACCACCTACGAGGACACCAGCAGTTACAAAAGCCGCGACCGCGTCATCCTCCGGGGCCCGGAGGTGGAAGCGCCGCCTGCCGCCGGCACAGAGCCGCTTCCTGCCGAGCCGCTGCCGGAGGAGCCCTCCATTCCCACGGCAGGGGCAGTCCCGCTGCCGGACGCCCCCGCAGAACCCGCCGAACCGGCAGAAACGCCTCCCGACGCCGCCCCTCTGCCACCGGATACACCAGAATAAGCCTCCCGGGGCAAATGCCGGAAAACAGGAAAAGCCAAGCCGCGTTTTGCGGCTTGGCTTTTATGCACAGCAAGGGCTGCGCCCCTTTTTCATTTGTTAAACGGCGCAGTCCGGACAACAACGGCATCGGTCACATTCCTCGGTGATCCGGTCAACCGCCGGGGCGATAGCCCTCCTCGCACGCCACGGCGATCCCGTCCGCATCAAACGTGATCCAGAACAAAACCTCCGGCGACGCGCCCAAAAAGCCTTTCTGCGGCGCTTTGACCGTATATCCGCATTGACAGTTCCGATACAGGCCGTCTTCCCCCGCAGGCATTCCCACGCCGTCAAACGCGCCAAATTCCTCCTCGATTTCCGCCGATGTTTTCCCCACAAACCGGTCTTCGCGATACTTGCTGCCGCACCCTGCAAGGACGAGCAGGATCGCCGCGCAAGCGAAAATTGCCGCTGCCCGCTTTTTCATAGGCCCTCCGTTAATGTCAAATTCTTCCCTTTTTGTATATTACCACTCGGAGAAGCCGCGCGCAACCGGCGCGCCGCCGCTCGCAGCGGATCTGCTTGTGCGTTCCGGACAGCCGCCGCAAGCGGCTTCTTTTTTTTGCGCTTTTGCACATACTAACGGAGAATTTCGACAAACGGAGGCATTTATGAAGCGTTGGGCTCTCCCGCTGGTTCTTCTTTGCGCCGGGCTGGCCGCGGCGTGGCCGCTGCGGCGCTATCTCACCGCCGAAGCCATTGCCGCCCGCTCCCCCGGGCAAACAGGGTTGGCCGCGGCGTTTCTGCTGGCACTTTACGCGGCAAAAAGCCTGTCCGTGGCCTTTCCCCTCTCCGCCCTGACGGCGGCGGGCGGACTGCTCTTTCCCCTGCCCACGGCGCTGGCTGTCAATCTGGCGGGAACGGCCATCGTACAACTGCTTCCCTTTCTGCTGGGCCGGCGGCAGCGCGCCGATTTTTCCGCTCTGCGGCAGCGGCATCCCCGCCTTGCGGCTCTGCCCGACGCGGCGCAGCACCCCCGACGGACGGTTTTTCTCCTGCGGCTGGGCGGGGCGGCGCCGGGAGATCTGGTAAGTCTGTTTCTGGGGGCGGCGGATATTCCGCTGGGAAGTTATCTCACCGGCGGGCTGCTGGGCGCGGCTCCCCGAGTCCTCTGCACCACTCTGCTGGGCGCCGCCCTGTGGGAGATCGGCGGACAGCGGTTCTGGCTGTCCATCGGCGCAGGGGCGCTGCTCACCGTGACGGCGATCGTTTTGTGGCGCATTCTCTCCGCAAAAAAACAGAAACCATAAAAAACCGACCCTTTCGGGTCGGTTTTCGTTACTTTTTTTCTTTTTTCAGTTTGCGGATGTCATCGCCCACAAAGGCCAGCAACTCATACTCGCCTTCGATGCGCGACGCCAACTGCGGCGTATACCGCTGCGCCAGTTTCTCCGGCGAAAGATTCGTGCTGATGATGGTAGAGCGGTGTTCCAGCAATCGGGTATTGACGATCTGGTACAGAGCGCTCTGGACGAAGGCCGTGGTCATCTCGGTGCCCAGATCGTCCAGGATCAGCAGATCGCAGGTGAGAATCCGCTCCACGTCAGAGTCCGCCTGCTCGTCCTCGCGGCTGAACTTTCGTGTTTCAAACCGATCAAACACCTGACCCGCCGTGTCATAGACCACAGACCAGCCTTCTTCGCTGATATGCCGTGCGATGGCCGCGGACAGGTGCGTTTTCCCCAGTCCCGGGGCGCCAAACATCAGCAGGTTCCACGGTTTCTCCCCAAAGCGGTGGGCATATTGGATGCAGGTCTCGTAGACTTTTTCCTCCATATGCTGTCGGGCCGTTTTGGTTTTCCCGGGGATCTGATCGTCGGGATACCAGTCCAGATCAAAGGTGTCAAAACTCTGGGTGCCCAGATCCAGCATACGGGAAAGTTCTTTTTTCTGCTCCCGGGTATAGTAGCCCTTCAAGCAGCGGCACACATTTCCGTCCCGATAGCCGGTGTCGTCGCACAGCACACAGGCGGGGCGCTCGTCCAGCGCATCGAAAGGCAGGCTCATTTCTGCCAGCAGGCGGCGCTTTTCCTCCTGCAAACTCAGATTTTCGTCCCGCAGGCACTCCAACGCGGGGCGGGGATCGGTTCCCCGGTGCAGCGCGCTGGCAATGATGCGGCTCATCGTGCCCCTCAGTTCCGTTTCGATCTCTTTCAGGCGGGGCTGGCGGCGGAAAACGGATTCTCTGCGTTCTTGCAGGCGCACTTCCCGCTCTGCCTTATCCGCCTCAAACTGTTGCAGCGCACGCCGCATAATTTTTCCGTCATATGCCATATGTTTCTCTCCTGTTTACACCCGTGTCACACGTAGTTCCACGCGTCATCCACGGGCTTCTTTCCGGTCTCTCTCGGTTTGGCGGGTCGATTCTCGCTTTCGATCTCGGCCACGGTATGTAGTCCCTTTTCGTGCCACTTTTTCAAAATGCCGTTGCAGTAAGGCCATTTCAGTTCGTGGCACTTCATCACCGTCTTGTCATAGGCCAGGGCCACTGCTTCCGGCGCAAAGCCCCATTCCTGCCAGGCGGTCAGATATTTTTCCTCCGAGGCCACCGGCATCCGGTCGCCCAGTTGCAGCGCGTGCATATAGGCGGGCAGGGTCTCCTGCCGATGGGCATAGTTTTTCAGGTACTCCGCCGCGGCACGCTGGGTATCGATGCCCATACGGGCCCAGGCGTAGCCCTCTTTCTCGATCTGGCGCATCGCGGGACGGCGTCCCTCTCCGTAGCGGCGCTGCACCCGCTGGGCACAGTGGCTCACCAGAAGATAGATCACATCCGCCGGCAGCCCCAGATAATCATTCAGCCCCAACAGCACACCCACGTCCGGCGTGGTCAGTTTCTTGCCCAGTTTCTTCTCCACCTCTGTCACCAGAGAGCGGAATTCGGCGCTGCCGTCCAGCCGCCGGGC
Organism: Oscillospiraceae bacterium; assembly: GCA_015068335.1. Classification (GTDB taxonomy): domain Bacteria; phylum Bacillota; class Clostridia; order Oscillospirales; family Oscillospiraceae; genus Oscillibacter. Next base: position 6,366 of record SVKT01000012.1, read on the forward strand.
CACATCGTCCCGCTGGTAGGCGGGTCGCTCATCAGCAGGCTCGGGGATGGCCGCCTCCGCCGGGGCGATGAGCCCCAGCGCGCGAAGGGTCTCCTCCGCCGCCTCGATGCGCCCCTTGTCCCAGCGCAGTTCTCCCGCCAGCGCGCGGGGCTGCACCGTGCCGTGCCGGCGCAGAAGGGCCAGGTACAGCAGCGCCGCGTCGCCGTCGCCGCGGTCCAGAAGGCGCTTTGCCGCCTCCGCCGTCATCGTGACGGACAGATCCGTCGTGTGGAGCAGTACGCTTGCCATAGAGGGCCCTCCCTTCTCTTGTTGGTGTTTTTTTATTCTACACGAAAATCCTGCCGCCGACAAGTCCCGGAAGAAACCTTTTGAAAGACTTCTTTTTTTCGTTTCTTTGCGATTTTTTTCAAAATCCTTGGATTTTTCCTTTCCCTGCTTCGCAGGCTATGGTATACTATAAGTTGTGAAAATGGGCAAGGTGTGCCCTGCTATGGAAAAGAGAAACAGAACAGACAGAAAGAGGAGGAGCGTTTTATGGCAAACCGTGTTGTGGTGAGCATCTGCGGCGAGGACTACACTTTTGTGGCGGAGGAGACCGCTTCCTATATGCAGAAGGTGGGCACCTATGTGGGCGACAAGATGTTTGAGGTCCTGAACGGCGCCAAAGTGGGCCGCACCGACGCCGCCGTTCTCACCGCCGTCAACATTGCCGACGAACTGTTCAAGGCCCAGGCTTCCGCAGAGCAGTTGCGCGGCCAGATCAAGGGGTATCTGGACGAGGCCGGCCGCGCACAGATGGAAGTCAGCGAACTCAAACGCGAGATCTTCCGCTTGCAGCAGAAACTGGAAGGCAAAAACCGTTGAAAAAGCCGGAACTGCTTGCCCCTGCCGGGTCACCAGAGTCTCTTCGCGCCGCGGTGCAAAACGGCGCCGACGCGGTTTATCTCGGCTGGGGCGACTTCAATGCCCGCCGGAGCGCCAAAAACTTTTCGGATGAGGAGTTTGCGGAGGCTCTGGCCTATTGTCACGCCCGGGGCGCCCGGGTCTTTTTGACGCTCAACACCCTCCTCACCGACCGGGAACTGCCCCGTGCGCTGGAAACCGCCGCCGCTGCCGGCCGGCTGGGTGTGGATTCCATTCTGGTGCAGGACTGGGGCCTGTTTGACCTGATCCGCAAGAGCCTGCCCGACCAGCCCATCCACGCCAGCACGCAGATGAGCGTTTTTACCACCGGCGGCGCCGCCACTCTGGCCGCAGACGGCTGCGAGCGGGTGGTTCTGGCCCGCGAATGCTCCGCAGAGGACACGAAAACCATCTGCGATACCTGCCCCGCCGAGGTGGAGATCTTTACCCACGGCGCGCTGTGTATGTGCTATTCCGGCCAATGCACAATGAGCGCCGTGGTGGGCAGCCGCTCCGGAAACCGAGGCCGCTGCGCCCAGCCCTGCCGCCTGCCTTACGGCTTTAATGCGCCGGCAGGAAAGCGCTATCCCCTGAGCCTGAAAGACAACTGCCTTGCCGACGCGCTGGGCGAGATGGCGGAGATGGGCGTTTCCTGTCTGAAACTGGAAGGCCGTATGAAGCGGCCGGAATATGTGGCCGTGGTCACCCGCATCTATGCCCGGCTGCTGGAAGAGCAACGCCGACCCACTCCCGCCGAGCGCACAGAACTGGAACAGGCCTTCTCCCGCTCCGGCTTTACCGGCCACTACTGGGAAGGCCGCCGGGGCAAAGAGATGTTCGGCGTCCGCCCGGAGTTCGCACAGGACCCCAAAGAACTGTTTGACGCCGCCCGCTCCGCCTACGAAAAGGACGATCTGCGCACCGTGGCGGTGGATCTCTCCTGCGCCATCGAGGCAGGCCAGCCCTGCCGCCTTACCGTTTCCGACGGAGAACGCGACGTCACCGTGGAAGGCCCCATCCCCGAGACCGCCCGCAACCGCGCCCTGACGGGGCCGGAAGTGGAAGAGCGCCTGCGCAAGACCGGCGGCACCGCCTACCGGGTGGATACCGCGGTCACGCTGGTGGACGAAGGCCTGTCCCTCCCTGCCAGCGCCATCAACGACCTGCGCCGCCGCGCCCTCGCCGCCCTGACGGAGGCACGCACCGCCGTGCCCCACCGCCGGGAGTTGCCCGCTCCGCCCCTGCCGGAGGCGGATCACAGCGCGTGCGCGCCCACATTTACCGTCTCCGTGGCTTCCGCCGCCCAGATTTCCCCGGAACTGCTCGCCCTGGCCCCCGCGCGCATTTATGTGCCGCTGGAAGACCTTGCCGCAATGGACGCCCTCCCCGCCTTTGACGGTGAGTGGTGCGCCGTGCTGCCCCGCATCTGGCGGGATCGGGACGAAGAGGAACTGCGGGAGATGCTGAAACGGGTGCAGGATCGCGGCGTCACCGCGGCGCTGCTGGGCAACATCGGCCATCTGTCCCTGACGGAGGGGCTGGGGCTGCATCGCTACGGCGACTATGGTCTGAATGTGTTCAACAGCCGCTCCGCCGCTTATTTGCGGGAGAAGGGGCTGGATTCCGTCTGCCTGTCCTTTGAACTGCGCTTTGCCCAGTTGCGGGATCTGAAAAAACTTCTGCCCGCCGAGGCCATCGTCTACGGCCGGCTGCCCCTGATGATCACCGAGAACTGCCTTGTGCAGAACGAGACCGGCTGCCAACTGGATCGGGACGGCCGCTGTGTGCCCCAAAACGCCCCCTGCCGCCGTGCCAACGCGCTGCACGACCGCACCGGCGCCGCATTCCCGCTGCTGCCCGCCTGGGGACACCGGACGGAGGTGCAGAACAGCCGCCCCCTGTGGCTGGCCGACCGCCCCGAATGGACGCGGTTGGGTCTTGCCTTTGCCCGCCTGCGCTTTACCACCGAATCCGCCGAGGAATGTGTCCGCATCTTCAAGGCATATCTTTGCGGTGAGACGGCCTGCGGCGAGTTTACCCGCGGCCTGTACGAGCGGGGCGTGGAATAACGGAAAAAGGGGCTCTTGCTCCCTCAATTCCCCGCCGCAGCCAAAAACCTGATTATGTTCGGTATAATTTATCGTATATATTACTAAAAGTATTCGCATTTGGAGTTTCATATGGAAGAAATCAAGGTAAAATACTACTATGACGATATGGAAGAACTGTGCTACGTGGACGGCAAATCCGACTGGATCGACCTGCGCATTGCGGAGGAAGTGACCCTGAAAGCCGGCGAGTTCCGTCTGCTGCCCCTGGGTCTGGCCATCGCCCTGCCGGAGGGTTATGAGGCCCATCTGGCGCCCCGCAGTTCCACCTTCAAAAATTACGGCATCCTGCAAACCAACTCCGTGGGCGTGGTGGACTGTTCCTACTGCGGCGACGGCGACGAGTGGAAGATGCCCGTCTATGCCACCCGTGACGTGACCATCGAGCGGCACGCCCGCATCTGCCAGTTCCGCATTATGAAAAACCAGCCCAAGCTGCTCTTTACCCGCGTGGAGCATCTGGAAGGTTCTGACCGGGGCGGCTTCGGCTCCACGGGCAAGTAAAGGAGTTTTTCCTATGGCAAAGATCGTACTGGCCTCCGCCTCCCCCCGCCGGCAGGAGTTGCTGCGCCGCATCGGCATCGCGGAGTTTGACATCCGCATCCCGGAAGCGGATGAGACCTACCCCGCCGAGTTGACACCCCAGGGCATCGTGGAGCACATTTCCCGGAAAAAGGCCCTGGCGGCCGCCGCCCTCTGCACCGAGGACGAGATCGTCATCACCGCCGACACGATGGTGTTTCTGGACGATCAGCGGCTGGGCAAGCCTGTGGACGAGGCAGACGCCCTGCGGATGCTCTCCGCCCTGCAAGGACGCCACCACACCGTCTGCACCGGCGTCACGGTGCGGCAAGGCGGCCGCGCCATCACGGAATCGGAGACCACCGAGGTCTATTTCCGCCCCGCATCCGAGACAGAACTGCGCGCCTACATTGCCACGAAAGAGCCGATGGACAAAGCGGGCAGTTACGGCATCCAGGAAAAGGGCGCGCTGCTGGTGGAGAAGATCCACGGCGATTATTTTAATGTGATGGGTCTTCCCGTCCTGCGTCTGAGCCGGATGTTGCAGCAGTTCGGCGTGACATTTTTTGAATAAAACTTCCTGAAAACACAGAGAGGGCATTGGGTTGAAGAACTTTTTCAAGCAAAACGGATTGTGGATTCTGTTCGCCGGGGCGATCGTCGCCGCGGCGCTGGCTGTTTTGTCCGTTTTGAGCGCCAATTCCTCACCGCTGGTCAACATCGCAGAGACCATCACCGCGCCGCTGCGCTCTGTCAGCACCGCCGTGGCGAACTGGTTCAATGACCGACAGAATTATTACCGCGACACCACCGCGCTGCAAGCAGAAAACGCCGAACTGCGCCGACGTCTGGCAGAAATGGAAGCCGCCGTGCGGCAGGCGGAGAAGGACAGTGCCGAAAATGCCCGCCTGCGCAAGTTGCTGGATCTGCGCAAGCAGCGCCGCGACCTGACGAGCGATCTGGAAGCCGCCTTTGTCACGGAACACACGGTGACCAACTGGACCTCCTCCCTGACGCTGGACAAAGGCACCCTCCACGGCGTGGAGAGCGGCGACTGCGTCATCGACGAGACCGGTGCTCTGGTGGGCGTGGTCAGCGCGTGCGGCACCAACTGGTCCACCGTGCTGACCATCATCGACACCGACGTATCCCTTGGCGCCCAGGTATTTCGCACCAAGGACCTGGGACTTGCCCAGGGCAACTTTTCCCTGATGGGAGAAAACCGCCTGCGGCTGGATTACCTGCCTACGGAGTGTCGGCTGCTCAGCGGCGATCTGGTGGTTTCCTCGGGTCTTGGCGGCTACTTCCCCGCAGGCCTTGTCATCGGCAGCGTGGAGGAGGTTCAGCGCAACGACGCCGGCTCCGCCTCCTACGCCATCCTGATCCCCAGCGTGGATTTTGACGCGCTGGAAGAGGTCTTTATCATCAAATCCTTCGACATCGTGACCTGATCCCCCTATTTTTCGCAATACTGCTCCGGAAAGGAGGCGCCGTCTTGCCCATCAGAAACGAAACCCTGTTCAAATGGTCGCTCTACGGCGCCGCCGCTGCGCTGTGCATCGCCGTACAGATGGCACTGCTCCAACGGATCACCATCTGGGGCGTGATCCCCTTCGTCTACCCGCTGCTGGCCGTGATCCCCGCCACCTACGAGGGGCCGAAGGCCGGCACTGTCTTTGCGCTGGTGGTGGGCGTGGTGTCCGATCTGCTGCTGCCGGCGTCCCTGCCCTGCCTGTACACCCTGATTTTCCCCGTGGCAGGCCTGTTTTCGGCGCTGCTGGCCCAAAGTGTGCTGCGCTCCGGCTACCTCTGCTCTCTTACCGGCAGCGTCCTCGCCTTTTTGCTCACCGACGGCTTCTCCTGCCTGCTGCTGTGGCTGAAAGGCACTCCCGCCTGGGCGGCCGGCGGCTTCGTCCTGCTGCGGGAGACCTGCATTTCCCTGCCGCTTGCCTTCCCTGTCACGGCGCTGTTTGCCGCCGTTCACCGCCGCGTCCACTTTTACGACTGACGCGCCGTTTCCGCGCCACTCCACTGTAAGGAGTCCCTATGGATCAGAATGAACGTCCCCGCGCCCGCCTGTCTCTGCTGGCGGTCTTTCTCATCGTGATACTGCTTGCCTACCTGGGTGTTTTATTCAACACGCAGGTGATTCATTATGAAGAATATCTGGCACGCTCCCTCCACTCCATCGCCAGCGAGGAAGCGGTGGAGGCCTCCCGGGGTCTCATCACCGACCGCAACGGGCGCACGCTGGTTTCCAACGCCTCCGCCTATGACCTGACCTTCGACGCCGGCGCGCTGAAAGAAGGGCAGGACCAGAACGAGGCCATTTTGCGGCTCATTCGCCTCTGCCAGAGCCAGAATGTGGTTTGGGAAGAAAATCTCCCCATTTCCGACACAACGCCCTACACCTACACCATCGATGCCAGTTCCAGCATTCAGAAAGGTCGGTTTCTGACCTACCTACTCTCCGTAAAGGAGACGAAAAAAGCCCTGGGCGAGTATCTCCTGGCACATCCCGAACTGGTTCCGGCGGCCGAGGAGGAAATCCCCACCGAATCTTCACCCGACGAAGATGATGTGCCGCCCTTCACCCCCGAACAGCAGGCCGCAGATGCGCTGGAACGCTTTCCCTCCTCCGCCCTGACCGCCAAACTGCTCAACGACGCAGGCATCTCCCCCCATTACATCATCGCCCTTATGGCGGACGAAATGGCGCTGCCGGAGGGGCTGTCCCTGACGGAGCAGAGGCAGGTGCTGGGCGTCCGCTATGAACTGGCGCTGCGAAAACTGGACAATTACAGCAGTTATGTGCTGGCGGAAAACGTGGATATCGCCTTCATTTCCATCATCAACGACGGCGCCTATGCCGGCGCCAAAATCACCACCTCCACCACCCGGCAGTATGAAACCGCCTATGCTGCCCACATTCTCGGCACGGTCAGCCGCATTTACCGCGAAGACCTGGAACGCTTGCAGGGCAAGGGTTACGACGGAAATGACTGGATCGGCAGAAGCGGCGTGGAGGCCGCCTTTGAAGACTATCTCCGGGGCACCGACGGCCGTCGGGTGGTATCCGTCAACAGCGAAGGCAAGATCACCGGAGAATATTACGAAAAAGAACCCAAACCCGGCCACACCGTGGAACTGACCATCGACCTGCGCTTCCAGCAGGCGGTGGAGGAGGCACTGGCGGAGACCGTTTCCGCAATGAACGCCGAGGATGGACTCGACGATCGCGGCGCGGGCGCCGCCGTCATTAAAGTCGGTTCCGGCGAAGTGCTGGCGCTTGCCTCCTATCCCACCTACGACCTGGCTACTTACCGCCAGAACTACGAAATACTGGCCGCCGACCCCGCCAACCCGATGTTCAACCGCGCCACCCAGGGCACCTACGCCCCCGGCTCCACCCTGAAACCCCTCACCGCCGTGGCAGCACTGGAAGAGGGCAAAACTACGCTGACAGAACGCATCCGGGATACCGGCCGCTGGGTCTATCCCAATGACCCCACTGAAAGCGGCGCCTGGTGCTGGAACCGCTACGGCCACGGACTGGAAAACGTGACCTCTGCCATTACGGACTCCTGCAACTACTTCTTTGCGGAGATGGGCTACCGACTGGGTATGAACAAACTGACGGAATACCTCTCCGCCTTCGGTCTGGGCGAGAAAACGGGCATCGAGATCGGCGACCGCGCCGGCACGCTGCCCCAGAACCAGCAGGGCGAAGATCAGACCCCCTGGGCGGCTTTCGGTCAGGGCAACCAACTTTACACCCCCCTCCAACTGGCCAATTACATCGCAACAATGGTCTCCGGCGGCCGGCATTGTGACGCCCACCTGCTGAAATCCGTGAAAACCTACGACAACACCGAGATCGTGGCCCTGGGCAGCATTACACCGGCCAACACCATCCAAATGAAGGACTCCACCCTGAACGCCGTGAAGCAGGGTATGCGGGATCTGACCACCATCGGCGACCTGAGCGTTTATTTCAGAGACTGTGTGGTTTCCGCCGGCGCCAAGACCGGTACCGCCCAGGTGGGCAGCGACCAGGTCAACAACGGCGTGTTCGTCTGCTTTGCCCCCTACGACGACCCGGAGATCGCCGTGGCCATCGTCATCGAAAAGGGCGGAAAGGGCTCCGCGCTGGCCTCCACCGCCGTTAACATCCTCAACGCATACTTCTCCGCCGACGAGATCGGCCTTGTCATCACCGGTGAAAACCAGATGATCCCATAATCCACCAAAGGAGAGCCCCCTATGAGCGAACCTTTTGTTTTCGACCCCCGCTGCGACCTGTGCAAAACGCCCTTCGGCGCCGTGGTCTGCGGCACAAGTGTCACCTTTTCCTGCCGTCCCCTGCTCTCCGAGCGCTTTGACCACTGTGCGCTGGTGCTGCACGGCGATTTTTCCGGCGAGGTGCAGGAAATCGAACTCTCCCCCGTCCAGACAGACGGCGACCGCTTCCGCTTCACCTGCACGGTGGACGCCCCCGCCGAGCCGGAACTGATCTGGTACCATTTCCGCTTCTGGCGCAACGACGGCAGCGGCTGCGTGCTGGACAAATCCGGCTACCGCAGCGACGGCAAACTCGAACCGTGGCAACTGACCGTTTACCGGGAAAGCCATACGCCCCAATGGTTTGGTGCAGGTATGGTTTACCAGATTTTTCCAGACAGATTCTTCCGCACCGCCGTCCCTGATCCCGCCGGTATGGTAGGTGAGCGCACCGTCCACGAAACCTGGGAGGATGCACCGGTCTGGCGTCCCGACGAGCGGGGCATCGTCCGTAACAGCGACTTTTTCGGCGGCAATCTGGCCGGCGTGACGGAAAAACTGGACGATCTGGCCGCGTTGGGCGTTACCACGGTTTATTTCTGTCCGATTTTTGAATCCGCCTCCAACCACCGCTACAATACCGCGGATTACGAGCGCATCGACCCGATGCTGGGCACGGAGGAAGACCTGCGCACCCTCTGCGAACAGGCACGGCAGCGGGGCATCCGGGTGATCCTGGACGGTGTGTTCAACCACATTGGCTCCCAGAGCAAATACTTCAACGAGGACGGTTTTTACCCCTCGCTCGGCGCTGCCCAAAGTCAGGAAAGCCCCTATTTCCAATGGTTTTCCTTCCATCCGTGGCCCTATGACTACGACGCGTGGTGGGGCATCAAGACCCTGCCCGCCGTGCGGGAGGAGCATCCCGCTTACGTGGATTACATCATCGAGAACGAAAATGCCATCATCCGGCGCTGGCTGCGCTGCGGCGCCTCCGGCTGGCGGCTGGACGTGGCAGACGAGTTGCCGGACTGGTTTATCCGCAAGATCCGCGCCGCTATGGAAGAGACCGATTCCGACAGTCTGCTGATCGGCGAGGTCTGGGAGGACGCATCCACCAAGATCGCCTATTCCCAGCGGCGGCAGTACCTGCTGGGCAGCGAAGTTCACGGCGTGATGAACTATCCCTTCCGCTCTGCTCTGCTGGACTATCTCAAAGGCGGCGGCGCCGAGCATTTCTGCGAGGCGATGGAGACCCTGCGGGAAAACTATCCCCCCGCAGCCTTCCACGCCGCTATGAACTTCCTCGGCACCCACGATACCGCCCGTATCCTGACGGTTCTGGGCGCAGACACCGTCCCCGGCGACAAGGCGCAGCGGGCGGAATTCCGCCTCTCCCCCGTGCAGCGACAGCGGGGCATCGCCCTGCTGAAACTGGCAGCGCTGGTGCTGTTCACCTTCCCCGGTGCGCCCACCGTCTATTACGGCGACGAAGCCGGTATGGAGGGCTGGGAAGACCCCTTCAACCGCGGCACTTACCCCTGGGGGCGGGAAGATCACGATCTGAAAGCAACCTTCGCCCTCCTTGCGGCGCTGCGCCATAGCAGACCTTCGCTGCATACCGGTTCTATCCGCTATCTGTGCGCGCGGGACAGCCTGCTGGCCTTTGAACGGCAGTCCGCAGAGGAGCGCTCCGTCACCGTCGTGAATCGAAGCGCCGAAAGCAAACCCCTCTCTATCCCCTGGAACGCCTCTGCCGCAACGGATCTGCTCACTGGGCAGACCTTCTGCACCTGCAACGGCCACCTGCACCTGACCCTGCCTCCCTACGGCGGCCTGCTGCTGGAATAACCACTCTTTCACGCCCCCTGCGCCAACGGCGCAGGGGGCGCTTTGCGTTCAGGGCAAACAAACATCCACCGCAGCAGCACAAAACGTCCCCGTTCCCACACCAAGTGTTTCACGTGAAACATCTGCAATTTCGGGCGCGGTTTCCCGGCTTTTTGCCGGCTTTTTATCGGTAGATGTCCGCCGGCGCAAAAAACGCGCGCTCCCGCCGTCTGGGGGTGCTTTTTTCTCTGTGTTTTTTCGCTTTTTCCCCGCTTGCCCTCTTGCAAGGCTTTTCCCATCTTGTTATAATGCAAATGTATGTTTATCTGGATTCTGGGAAGGTAGGTGCCTCTGTGGCGAAAACTGTTGCGATCGTAAATCAAAAGGGCGGCGTGGGCAAAACCACCACCTGTGTAAGCCTGACCGCCGCCTTGACCGAAGCCGGAAAGCGGGTGTTGCTGTGCGATTTTGACCCGCAGGCCAACGCCACCTCCGGAATGGGCGTGGACAAGTCCGTGTCCCGCGGCATCTACGAAGTGGTCATCGGCGGCGCCCCCGCTGCGGACGCCATTGTTCATACCCGTTTTGGCGACATTCTTCCCTCCAACAAGGCGCTGGCGGGCGCCGGCATCGAACTGATCTCGCTGGATCGACGGGAATTCCGCCTGCGGGACGCACTTTCCGCCGTGGCGGACCGGTATGACTTTATCCTGATCGACTGCCCGCCCTCTCTGGAACTGCTGACACTCAACGCCCTCTGTGCCGCAGACACGGTCCTTGTGCCGGTGCAGGGCGAATATTACGCACTGGAAGGCCTTTCCGACCTGATGAATACCGTGCGCCGCATTCGCCGAGGGCTCAACCCCGCGCTGGATCTGGAAGGCGTGCTGCTAACGATGTTCGACGGCCGCACCAATCTGGCGCTGCAAGTGGCGGAGGAGGTAAAGCATTACTTCCCTGGCAAGGTCTACGCCACCGTCATCCCCCGCAACGTCCGCCTTTCCGAGGCGCCCAGCCACGGAAAGCCCATTACTTTCTACGACCGCACCTCCCGCGGCGCCGAGGCCTATAAGGCGCTGGCTGCGGAGTTCCTGAAAAAGCAGTAACGAAAGGAGCGACTTCTATGGCATCCAAGAAACCAGCCGGTCTGGGGCGCGGCCTCAACACCCTGGGACTCGACGCGCCGGGTATGGGTCTCGACGCCCTGCTGGGCGATGATGTGCCGAATTCTGCCGCGGGCAGTCTTTCTCTCCCCATTTCTCAGGTAGAAACCTGCTCCTCCCAGCCCCGCAAATACTTTGACGAAGCCGCGCTGGCAGAACTGGCCGACTCCATCCGGGAGCACGGCATCATTCAGCCCCTGACGGTGCGCAAACTCTCCTCCGGTTATTACCAGATCATCGCAGGCGAGCGCCGCTGGCGCGCCGCCCGGCTCGCAGGCCTCTCCGAGGTGCCCGCCATTGTCATCGAAGCAGATGACCGCAAGGCGGCAGAACTGGCGATGATCGAAAACCTCCAACGCGAGGATCTGAATCCGATGGAGGAGGCCGCCGGATACCAGTCCCTCATCGAAACCTACCATATGACCCAGGAAGAGGCCGCCGCGCGGGTAGGAAAGTCCCGCAGCGCGGTGACGAACTCCTTGCGGCTGCTGCATTTGACGCCCGCCGTCCGCGCTATGGTGGAGACAAATAAACTCTCTGCCGGGCACGCCCGGGCACTGCTGTCCCTCTCCCCTGCACTGCAAACACAGGCCGCCGAAGCCATTGTCAAGAGCGGTCTTTCTGTCCGGCAGGCAGAGCAAATGGCCAAACGGCTGTTGGCCGAGAAAAAGGCGCCGAAAAAGCCCTCCGGCGCCGTGGATTACACCGCCGAAGCCCAGAAGGAACTCTCCGATAAACTGGGACGCGACGTGAAGATCGTCGCCGGCCGCAAAAAGGGCCGCATCGAACTGGAATACTACGGTCTGGACGACCTGAACGACCTTCTGGAAGCATTGAGCCTCCTGAAAATCAGCGGCCAGAAGAAAGGATCCAAGGTATGAGTCTGGAAACCAAACCTATTGAATCCGAGACTCCCGCGCAGGAGTCTCCCGCCCCCGCCAAAAAGAGCGGCCACGTGCTGGGCTACATTATGATCCTGTTCATCGCCGCGTTTTTGCTGATGGCGCTGTCCTTCCTGATGCACCAGCGCAGCAACACAGAGGCAATCGGCAATCTGCAAAGTTCCTTCTCCGCCACCATCGACGACATTCAGGCTTCGCAGGAGCGCATCGCTTTGCTGGAAAAAGAACTGTCGGACGCCAGAGAGGCTCTGGAAGACACCCAGACCGAACTGTCTGATACATCCGCCGCGCTGGAAGACGCCCGGATCCAGCAGGAAGCGATGACCCAACTGTATTGCCTGCAACAAAAATACGCCGCCAAGCAGTACGAAGCCTGCGAGGCCCTGATCCAGGCTATGGAGGAAAGCGGCCTTGCCGCCGCGCTGCCCTCCACCCCGCTGGACACGGAGCACGGTTCCGTCACCGCCCCCTTCGTCCGGTTCAACCAGTTCAAATCCGCCGTGCAGAAGGCGCTGGGCTGACCCGCCGTTTCACGTGAAACAAAACCACCAAACCATTGATATATAAGGAGTCTTCGCTATGCTTGACATTAAATTTATCCGGGAAAACCCCGAACTTGTCAAAGAGAACATCAAGAAAAAGTTCCAGGACCACAAACTGCCGATGGTGGACGAGGTCATCGATCTGGACGCCCAGCGCCGCGCCGCCATCGTGGAGGCCGACCAGTTGCGCGCCAACCGCAACACCCTCTCCAAGCAGATCGGTATGCTGATGGGACAGGCCAAGAAGGATCCCTCCAAACTGGCCGAGGCCGAGGCTGTCAAGGCACAGGTCAAGGAGCAGGCCGATCGCCTGGCCGAACTGGAAGTGCTGGAAGGTCAGTTGGACGAGCGCATCCGCAAGATTATGCTCTCCATCCCCAACATCATCGATCCCTCCGTGCCCATCGGCGAGAGTGACGAGTTCAACGTGGAAGTGGAGCGCTTCGGCGAGCCTGTCACACCCGACTACGAGATCCCCTACCACACCGCCATTATGGAGCGCTTCAACGGCGTGGATATGGACAGCGCCGGCCGCGTTTCCGGCAACGGATTCTATTATCTGATGGGCGACATCGCCCGCCTGCACTCCGCCGTGCTGGCCTATGCCCGTGATTTTATGATCAACAAGGGCTTCACCTACTGCATCCCTCCCTTTATGATCCACGGCAACGTGGTGGAGGGCGTTATGAGCCAGACCGAGATGGACGCGATGATGTATAAGATCGAGGGCGAGGACCTGTACCTGATCGGCACCTCCGAGCACTCTATGATCGGCAAGTTCATTGACCAGATCATTCCCGAGGCCCAGCTGCCCCAGACCCTCACCTCCTACTCCCCCTGCTTCCGCAAGGAAAAGGGCGCCCACGGCATCGAGGAGCGCGGCGTGTACCGCATCCACCAGTTCGAAAAACAGGAAATGGTGGTCGTCTGCAAGCCCGAGGACTCTATGGCCTGGTATGAGAAGATGTGGCGTTACAGCGTGGAACTGTTCCGCTCTCTGGAAATCCCCGTCCGCCAACTGGAATGCTGCTCCGGTGACCTGGCCGACCTGAAAGTCAAGTCCTGCGACATCGAGGCCTGGTCCCCCCGCCAGCAGAAGTACTTCGAGGTCTGCTCCTGCTCCAACCTGGGCGAAGCACAGGCCCGCCGCCTGAAAATGCGCGTCAAGGGCGAGGACGGCAAGATGTACCTGCCCCACACCCTGAACAACACCGTGGTGGCCCCTCCCCGTATGCTGATCGCCTTCCTGGAAAACCATCTCCAAGCCGACGGCTCCGTCACCATCCCCGCCGCTCTGCGCCCCTATATGGGCGGTCAGGAGATCCTGGTCCCCAAGAAATAAGCCCCAAAGCAAAACGCACCGTAATATTTGGTCAAAATATTACGGATAGTTTATAAAACAAGAGAGATTTGAGAGGAGTTTCCATTATGAAGAAGTTTTTTGAAGAGTTTAAGGCCTTTGCAATGCGCGGCAACGTGATCGACCTGGCTGTCGGTGTTGTCATCGGCGGCGCCTTCGGCAAGATCACCACCTCCATCGTCAACGACATCATTATGCCCATCATCGGCGTGCTCACCGGCGGCATCAACTTCACCGATTGGAAGTTCGTCCTCAAAGAGGCCGTCACCCATCTGGGCGAGGACGGCATTGAGGTCGTGGACGCCGCCGAGGTGGCCATCACCTACGGCAACACCATCGCCATCATTCTGGACTTCATTATCATCGCCTTCGCCGTCTTCTGTATGGTCAAGGCCCTCAACGCTATGCACGCCAAGGCCGAGGAACTGAAAAAGAAGGAAGAGGAAGCCGTTGTGGAAGAAGCCCCCGCTGCGCCTCCCGCTCCCACCGCCGAAGATCTGCTCACTGAGATCCGCGATTTGCTGAAAAACAAGTAATGGAGCGCCTGCTGGAATCCGGCCTTACGGCTCTGGGGCTCCCCTGCGACGGCATCCCCGCCCTGACGCGGTATGCCGAGCAGTTGGTGGAGAAGAACAAGGTGATGAACCTCACCGCCATTACAGACCCCGCCGGCATTGCCACGCTACACTTTCTGGACAGCGCCGCGCTGCTGGGTCTGGCGGATTTCCGCGGAAAAACCGTGGCAGACGTGGGGACCGGCGCCGGATTCCCCGGTATGCCCCTGCGCATTCTTGAACCTACCATTCGCCTGACGCTGCTGGACAGCCTGAACAAGCGCATTGACTTTCTCAAAGAAGTCTGCGCCGACCTGGGGCTGACGGACGTGAACTGCGTCCACGCCAGAGCGGAGGAGTTTGCCGCCGGCCATCGGGAGTCCTTTGACATCGTCACCTCCCGGGCCGTAGCCAACCTGCAACTGCTCTCCGAACTTTGCCTGCCGCTGGTGAAAGTGGAGAGCA
>SVKT01000126.1 GCA_015068335.1 Oscillospiraceae bacterium
TGCGGGAGATCGGTCGGGCTATGGAGCAGGCGGGGACGGCGGTGGAGTACCTCTGGTGTTCCGGCGACCCGGATTCGCTGGACGGTGTGGTGCTGCCGGAACTGCGCTGTGCCGTTGCGGACGGAACTTCGCCCCACGTGATCGAACCGAGGTATCCTGCGGCGGTGGATCGGTATGTGGATCTGGGGCGGTTTTACGATCTTACCGCGGCGAAGCGGGCGGCGGAGGAGGCCAAGGCTTACACCCGCAGTTATCAGGCCGCCTACGCCAGCGCCTACCGCTGCCTGAAAGCCGCCCGGCAGGTGGAACTGGATGCCATCGCGGCGGTGCGCGGCGGCTTCGACGCCCAGCGGGCGGAGCGCCGTGTCGGCGGTATCATCCAGCGGGAACTACGCAGGCGGGGCGGCGAGCGGGGCAAGACCACCCGGCGCTTTTTGGGCAGCATCACTCACAAGGGCAGCGTCTGGCGGTACGACAGCGTGGATGCTCTTTGTTCCAGAGTATACGAGTTTGCCGACAGTTGGGAATTGGCAGGTGGGGCGATGAGCAAACTTCACCGGGCGGCTGTGGAAAAGGGCTGGGATGTGATCGCCTGCGCAGCGCCGGAGGAGCCGGATCGCATCGAGCACCTGCTGATCCCCGGACTGGGTCTGGCCTTTGTCACGTCCAGACCCGGGATGGAGTACGTCAAGCGCCCCTACCGCCGCGTCCGTGTGGATGCGATGGCGGGAGTGGGGGAGAAGGGGCGTCTGCGCTTCCAGAGCCGGATGGCCTCGGTGCTCCGGGAGGAGGGCATCGAAGCCCTGAAAGAGGCCAAGACGCAGCACGACCGGCTGGAAGCGGTCTATAACCCTTATGTTGACTTTGACGGCGTGCGTGCGCTGGCGGCGTTGGAGGCCGGGCGTCTGTTGAGTTGGCTGGGATAAAAGAACAGGACCTGACTTTTGTCAGGCCCTGTTTCCGTATTATTTGCTGCGCTGGGTGGATTTTCGGCCCTTGGTGCCGCCGGTTTTTGCAGCCTTGGGCTTGGCCCAGCCGGCGGGACGCTTCTTGGGTCTGGCGGCTTTTTCTGCCGGCACGGCCTTGCTGCCGGGTTTGGCGTTGGGCTTGGCGCCCTTTCCGCCTTTGGGGGCGTCCTTGCGGGACTGTCCTTTGGTTCCGGTGGGCTTCCCCTGTCCGTAGGGGGCTTTCTGTCCGGGAGGAACGGGGCGGATCAGGCAGTGCTTTCCGTAGCCGATGAGATCCTGCCGCTCTGCTTTTTCCAGCGCTTCCCGCACCAGATAATAGTTCTTGGGATTGCGATACTGGATCAGAGCGCGCTGCATCGCCTTCTCGTGAGGGTTGGTGGGAACATAGACCGGCTTCATCGTGCGGGGGTCAAGACCCGTGTAGTACATCACGGTGGAGATGGTGGAGGGGGTGGGGTAGAAGTCCTGCACCTGCTCGGGCATATAGCCCAGATCCCGCAGATATTCCGCCAGCGCAACGGCCTCCGTCAGGGTGGAGCCGGGGTGACTGCTCATCAGATAGGGCACGACGAACTGCTTCTTGCCCAGTTTTTCGTTGAGCCGCTCGTACTTGGTCAGGAATTTCTGGTAGACCGCGTTGGAGGGCTTGCCCATCATTTCCAGCACCGGGGCGGCAATGTGCTCCGGGGCAACCTTCAACTGGCCGGAGATGTGGTGCTCCACCATCTCCCGCAGGAAGGTGCCGTCCTTGTCGCACATCAGATAGTCGAAGCGGATGCCGCTGCGGATAAAGACCTTTTTCACGCCCGGCAGTTCCCGCAGTTTCCGCAGCAGATTCAGGTAGTCGCTGTGATCCACTTTCAGATTTTTGCAGGGGGTGGGGAAGAGGCACTGACGGTTGGGGCACACGCCCTTGGTCAACTGCTTCTGGCAACTGGGGTGGCGGAAATTGGCGGTGGGGCCGCCCACATCGTGGATGTAACCCTTGAAATCCGGGTCGGCGATGACCTGTTTGGCCTCCTCGATGATGGCCTCGTGGCTGCGGGTCTGGATGATACGGCCCTGATGGAAGGTGAGGGCGCAGAAATTGCATCCGCCAAAGCACCCACGGCAGGAGGTGAGGCTGAACTTGACCTCCTCGATGGCGGGAACGCCGCCGGCGGCGTCGTAGGAGGGATGCCACGCACGCAGATAGGGCAGGGCGTAGACGTGATCCATCTCCGCGGTGGTGAGGGGCTCCTGAGGCGGATTCTGCACCACGTAGCAGTGCTCCGCCTCGTAGGGCTCCACCAGCCGCTTGGCCACGAAGGGGTCGGTGTTGCAGTACTGGGTGTAGAAACTCTCCGCGTAGGCGCGGCGGTTTTCCGTCAAAACCTCGTAGGAGGGCAGAGTCAGACTGTCGTATACGCTTTCAAGGCTGTCGGTCTTGTAGACGGAGCCGCGGATGTAGGTGATGTCCTTGATGTCCAGCCCGCTGTTGAGGGCCTCGGCTACCTCTACGATGCTCCGCTCGCCCATACCGTAGAGCAGAAGGTCAGCCTGCGCATCCAGCAGGAGAGAACGCTTCATACCGTCCGACCAGTAATCGTAGTGGGCCAGACGGCGCAGGCTTGCCTCAATGCCGCCCACGATGATAGGCTTGCGGGGGAAACTGCGGCGGATCAGGTTGCAGTAGACCACGGCGGCGTGATCCGGACGTTTTCCAATGACACCACCGGGTGTAAAGGCGTCAGCCTTGCGGCGCTTTTTGGACACGGAATAGTGGTTTACCATAGAGTCCATATTGCCGCCCATCACCAGAAAGCCCAGACGGGGCTCGCCCAGCGCGCGGATGCTGTTGGGATTCTTCCAGTCCGGCTGGGAGATGATGCCCACGCGGAAGCCGGCGTCTTCCAGCACCCGGGAGATGATGGCGTGGCCGAAGGTGGGGTGGTCCACATAGGCGTCGCCGATGACATATACAAAGTCGCATTGGTCCCAGCCCCGATGCTCCATATCGGCGCGGGAAATGGGTAAAAATTCTCGATCCATACTGCGGTCCTTTCCTGCATTGCTGTTTTTGTTCCAGTATAGCAGAAGAAACAGGCGTTGTCGAGATTTGAACGCAGGATGCCATTCTTTTACTTGTGAACGGGAAAAGAACGTGCTATGCTGTTGCCAGAGAAAAAGGAGCGTGGAAAGCAATGCAGTATTTTTTTGCCACACAGGAGACCATTCCGCCCGGATATGGGTTTACTCATTTTGACGGAGAGCATTTCCTCTGGCTGGCGGCGCTGGTGGTGCTGGTAGCGGCGAATACGCTGCTCTACCGCAAACTGGACGAAAAGGGACGGCAGCGGTGGCGCAGGATCGTGGCGATGCTGGTGGTGGGCGGCGAGGTGCTGCGCGACATTTGTATGATCGTCTGCGGCACGTTTTTGCCGAAGTATCTGCCCTTCCATCTGTGCGGCATCAATATCTTCCTCATCGCATACCACGCGTGGAAGCCCACGAAACTGCTGGATAACTTCCTGTATCTGATCTGCATCCCCGGTGCGGCGCTGGCCATGCTGTTTTCCACGTGGTCTATGCTTCCGGCGTTTAATTTCGTCTATCTTCA
>SVKT01000127.1 GCA_015068335.1 Oscillospiraceae bacterium
GCCCGTGGCAAAGCACAAATCCGTCCTGCCCGGCGGCAAGAAAATCGAAAAAGGCAAACTGCGCGGCGTGGAGTCCAACGGTATGCTGTGCGGTCTTTCCGAACTGGGTCTGGACGAGCGTGACTTTCCCTACGCCGTGATCACCGCCGCCGCCATCCTGGGCGACTACAAGGCCATCGACCCCGAAAAGCCCTCCATCTCCGCCGACATCGCCGCCGGTGACAAGATCTACGGCCCCGTGGTAGCCGCCTGCATCACGGAGGTTGTCCCCCAGGGAAAGGGCGGATGGATGGTCACCCTGGATTTGGGTGGCGGTCACATTGCCCCTCACAACACCACCCTGCAAAATATCCACGTCGGGGATATGGTGGCCTACAATACGGATAAAGGCCATATCTGCACCCTGGCCGACCTCCACGCCGAGCAGCGTGAGTTCCCCCACTGCATCCCCGACGGCATCTTCATCCTCCACGAGGAGGGCATCGCCTGCGGTGACGACATCAAGGGCGTGATCGGCGCCGATGACAGCGTGGTGGAGTTCGAGATCACGCCCAACCGCCCCGACTGCCTGTCCGTCATCGGTCTGGCCCGTGAGGCTGCCGCCACCTTCAACGCCGAACTGCGGCTCCACGAGCCCGTGGTCAAGGGCGGCGCAGCGGGCAGCCTGATGGAACTGCTGGACGTGGAGACCCCCGCCGAGGACCTCTGCCCCCGCTACACCGCCCGTATGGTGCGGAACGTGAAGATCGCCCCCTCCCCCAAGTGGATGCGCGAGCGCCTGCGCGCTATGGGTGTGCGCCCCATCAACAACATCGTTGACATCACCAACTACGTGATGCTGGAATACGGCCAGCCTATGCACGCCTTCGACTACCGCTATGTCAAGGGCGGCAAGATCATCGTCCGCCGCGCCGAGGAAGGTGAGGAACTGACCACCCTGGACGGCAACGTCCGCAAACTGACCCGTGACCATCTGGTCATCGCCGACGACACCCGCGCTGTGGGTCTGGCCGGCATTATGGGCGGTCTGAACAGCGAGATCGTGGACGACACCGTGGACGTGGTCTTCGAGTCCGCCAACTTCAACGGCACCTGCATCCGCAAGGGCGCGCTGGCTCTGGGTATGCGTACCGAGGCTTCCGCCAAGTTCGAAAAGGGTCTGGACATCCTCAACACCCTGCCCGCCGTCAACCGCGCCTGCGAACTGGTGGAACTGCTGGGCGCCGGCGAAGTGGTGGATGGCGTCATCGACATCCTCAACTACGTCCCCCAGCCCACCACCCTGACTCTGGAACCCGCAAAGATCAACGACCTGCTGGGCACCGACGTCCCCGCCGACGAGATGGTGCGCATCCTGCGCAGCGTGGGCTTCACCGTGGACGGCGATCAGGTGGGCGTTCCCTCCTGGCGCGGCGACGTGCTGCGGATGGCCGACCTGGCCGAGGAAGTGGCCCGTTTCTACGGCTATAACAACATCCCCTGCACGCTGGTTTCCGGCGAGACCACCCGCGGCGGCTACTCCTCCGCGCAGAAGTTGGAGCAGGTACTGGGCAGCGTGTGCCGTACCTGCGGCTGCGATGAGATCATCACCTACTCCTTCATCTCCCCCACTTATTACGACAAGATCCGCTGGGCGGAGAACGATCCCCGCCGGGAGTCCTTCAAGATCCTGAACCCTCTGGGCGAGGACACCTCCATTATGCGCACCACCGTGCTGCCCTCTATGCTGGAAATCCTGACCCGCAACTACAACTACCGCAACAAGGCCGCCCGCCTCTACGAGATCGGCCGCACCTACGCCCTGGGCGGCGAGGACGGTCTGGCCGTGGAGTCCAAGGTCCTGTCCCTGGGCATTTACGGTGCGGACTGCGACTTCTTCACCCTCAAAGGCATTGTGGAAGCAGTACTCTCCGAGATCCGCGCCGCCGACGTGCGCTTTGAGACCTGCGGCAGCAATCCTTCCTACCATCCCGGCCGCTGCGCCACCGTGTGGTGCGGCGAGACCTGCATCGGCGTGTTCGGCCAGGTCCATCCTCTGGTGGCCCGGAACTACGGCGTGGACGCAGAGTTCTACTGCGCCGAACTGTCCTTCGACGCGCTGTTCGCCGTCCGCGGCGCCGATCCCGTGTACCAGCCCCTGCCCAAGTTCCCCGCTGTCACCCGCGACATCGCCGTGGTGTGCGACAAAGCCATCACCGTGGGCGCGCTGGAAGACTGCATCCGCCGCGGCGCCAAGGGCCTGCTGAAAGACGTCGCCCTGTTCGACATCTACACCGGCACCGGCATCCCCGAGGGCAAGAAGAGCGTAGCCTTTAACCTGACCCTCCGCGCCGACGACCGCAGCCTGACCGCCGAGGAAGCAGACGCCGACGTCAAGAGCATTCTGGCGCTGCTGGAAACCGAACTGAACGCCACGCTGCGCTGATCGGAACGAAAGGCGTTTTCTGCTTCGCGCAAACGGCGACGTAAGAAAAGGGAAATCTTTCTTGAATTTTCCACAGAAGGTCTTTACAGCCTCCCAAAAACCGAGTATACTATTTCCATCGCAGCGGAAAGGTGGTGTCTGTATGGACGATTTTACCCGTAAATTCAACATTGCCAAGGATAAGGATGCAGAGATCCATCTCATCCTGACCACCGTTTACCAGGCGCTGGAAGAAAAGGGCTACAACCCTATCAACCAGATCGTGGGCTACATTCTTTCCGAAGACCCCACTTATATCACCAACCACAACAACGCCCGCACCCTGATCCGTAAGATCGACCGGGACGAGTTATTGCAGGTTCTGGTGCGCCGGTATCTGGGACAGTAAACAGTTTTTCCCGCCCTGCGGACTTTGCGTCCGCAGGGCTTTTTTCTTTCTGCCGGAAGGATTTGGCAGTTCTTTCAAGGGCTGCCGCCGTTGACAACACCTAAAAAAACTGTTACAATCTGGGTACAGTTTTTCAAAGGAGTGTTTTCATGGCAGAGAAAAAACCGGAAGGTCTGATCTACAAAGGCCACCCTCTTCGCCGGATCGATAACCTGATCTATTACGGCACGATGGCTGAAAAATACATCATTATGATGCAGATCCTGGAAACCAAGAAGGAGCAGGATCTGGACGTCGCCACCAAGGTTTCCGTCCAGTTGCAGTTGACCGACCCCAACCTGAAATCCCGGGATCGCGTGGTCAAAAAGAGCGAAAAGCCCAGCCTGTATGCAGCAATGGACGTGGCAGCCATCTGGCTGGAACGCGCTTTGGCAGGCAAGTAAATCCCCTTTCCACCCCTTGCGCCACACACGAAAGGACTATTTCTATGGCACACCACTTCGCAGGCAGGGCGGTCAAGCCTTTGGTTATGCTGTTGCTGACCATTGTGCTGATGACCGTCTTTGCTTTTGCCGCGCAGCCCCCGCTGACCACCGCGGCAGGCGTCACCACGGGCTCTTCCCTGCGGCTGCGGCAAGCGCCCTCTGCCTCCTCCGGCATCGTGACGCACCTGGACAAACACGTATACACCGCCGTTCTCGGCAAAAGCGGCGACT
>SVKT01000013.1 GCA_015068335.1 Oscillospiraceae bacterium
CGCCACCTTCTCCGAACAGTTGGAGAGTGTGGAGATCGACGGTATGACCCCCGTCTGCTTCATCTATGAAAATGCAGCCGGCAAGGAGATCCGCGGCACCTTTACCGCCGCTCCCTTCCTGCCCATCAGCACTGTGGCAGGCTTCGAGGTGCAGTATGACACCACCAAGTCCGCTCTGCTGCGCAACGCCGCCGGCGGCGCCATCGCCCTCCCCACATACCAGGAAACGATGACCGCTGCTGACTTCGTTGCCAAGGAAGGCTACACCGTCGTCCTCTCTGCCGACAGCAGTTTCGCTTCCACAGCCGACAGCGTGGCGCTGGCCGAGGGTCAGAACACCATCTACGTGGCCGCCACCGACTCCGCTTCCGGCGAAACCGCCCATTACACGGTGGAAGTCGTCAACCCCGAGGCTCCCGTCAACGTGGTGATGATCGCCCTGATCGCCGTGGCCGTTCTGGCCGTGGCAGGCGTGGTCGTTGTGGTTCTGAAAAAGAAGAAGGCCGCCTAACAGCAATCGCTGATTGCGCGCACCCCTGATACGAACCCCCCTGACGCAAATGCGTCAGGGGGGGCTTTTTCACGCTTATATGCCGCTCAAATCAAAAACGGGGGTATATTCCTCCCTTGCGGAGGTGCGCTCCTGGGTAAAGCCGTCTGTGATGCCGCAGTTTTCCATATACTGCACCGCAGCGCGGTACTCCGCCCCGGTCACGCGGCGGGCCAGTTTGCCCTCCGCGCCGCGCTGGGGCGTATACTGGCTCATCAGGGAAAACAGCACATCGCCGCTCCGAAAGGTCTTTGCCACCCAGTCAATGACGCGCCGCGTATTCTCCAACTCCCCCGGCAGCAGCAGGTGGCGGATCAGCACGCCCCGCTTCAAAAGACCGTTTTCCATACGATACGGCCCGGTCTGGCGGAACATTTCCAAAATGGCCCGGCTTGCCCGGTCGAAATAATCCTCCGCCGCCGAATACCGCTTTGCAGGTTCCGGTACGGCGTATTTCAGATCCGGCAGGTAGACCTGCACCTTTCCCTCTAACGTCCGCAGGGTCTCTACTTTCTCGTAGCCGCCGCAGTTCCACACCACCGGCACGCCCCAATCCGCATCCCCCAGCGCTTCCAGAATGACCGGGGTAAAGTGGGTGGGCGTGACCAGATCCAGACAGGCGGCACCCTGGGCGATCAGTTCCCGGAATATCTCCCGCAGGCGCTCCGCCGGGACGGGCTTTCCCACGGTGCCCTGAGAGATGTCGCCGTTCTGGCAGAAGCAGCAGCGCAGATTGCAGCCGGAGAAAAACACGCAGCCCGCACCGTGTTCCCCCGCAAGGCAGGGTTCTTCCCACCGGTGCAGCATCGCCTTTGCCGCCACGGGTATGGCAGGCTGACCGCAGAATCCGCCGGCTCTGGTTTCCGTCCGTTCCGCTCCGCAGTCGCGGGGACACAGATGACAAATCATTCCTCTTTCGCTTCCTCCTGCTCCTCCGGCAAAACCGGCTGTCCGTCTTTCCAGACATAGTTGGGCCCCGCAGTCTCCGGGATATCCACGACCAGTTTGCGGCAATCTTCGCACATATGGCAGGTTCGATAGGCAGTCGTCAAAAGGCCGCCCTCGTCGCTGATGAGCCACGCCTCGTCAAAAGCACTCATAAAGCCCGGCTTCACTTCCGACAGATATACCCGGTCACGGCCGCCCTTTAAATAGACTTTTTTCATCGTCTTTCCGCAGTAGGGGCAGGGCACGGGAGGCTCTTCCTCCGCCGGAGTTTCGTCCTTTTTGAACAGGTCGGCAAGGAATCTTTTTGTCTCCTCCTTTTCTTCCGGTTCAGAGAAGTCCTCAAACACCGGCGGCGCCTTCCGCCGCTTCTTTTCCGGGTCAATGTCCCACGGATCTTCACTCTTTTTCCAGAAGGCCATTCTTACCCCTCCTTGTCTGTGGTTTCGTCCACTTCCTCATAGTCCACGGTATATACCGGCCCGTTGAAGGTGGGCTCTTGCCGGGACGCCTTTTCGCGGCGGGTCGCCGCGCCGCCTTTTCTTCCTCTGCGGCGCAGCAGCAGCCAAATCAGCAGTGCCAGCAGCACCGGCCACGCCACACGCAGAAACAGGAACAGAATATAAAACAGTTTCAGGGGCAGTCCAACCAGCAGGCTCATCTGTCACACTCCTTTTCCAGAAGTTCGTTTGCCTCGGCATAGTACCGGGCAAAGGCCGACGGAACGGCACGGGTCGCCAGCCCTTGCGCATCCACCCACAGGAACTCCGGCAAGCCTTCGCCGGAAACTTCCAGCGTATAGCCGGTCATATGCCACTCCACGTGGGTGAAAATATGCTTTGCCGACAGTTTTCGCTGCCACGCCTTTGGCGTCAGCCCCCACGCCGCCACCGCCGCCGGAGCCGTTTCTTCCGTCAGCGCGCCGTCTGTATTGGGAAACTCCCACAGCCCCGCAAGCAGACCGGTCCGGCTTCGCTTGCGCAGGGCCACTTTGCCGTCCCGCAGCAGGAGAAAAACCGTCTTTTCCTCAATTTTACGGTCTTTCTTTGCCTTTTTGAGCGGCAGACTCTCCGCCGTCCCCCGGGCGCAGCCCAGGCAATACTCCCGCACGGGGCACAGATCGCATTTGGGCGCGCCGTTGGGTATGCAGACCGTGGCGCCCAGTTCCATCGTGGCCTGGGAGAAAATGCGGATGTCCGCCTCCTCCGTGGGCATAACGGCTTCCAGTTGTTCCCGGATGCGGCGCTTCACCTTGGGCTCGGTGATGTCGTCACGGCAGTCGGTAATGCGGGACACCACCCGCAAAACGTTGCCGTCCACCGCCGCCTCCCGCCGACCGAAAGCCGCCGCAGCAATGGCCGCCGCCGTATATTCGCCCACACCGGGCAGCGCCAGCAGTCCCTCGTAGGTATCGGGAAACGCACCGGCCTCCGCCACGAATTTTGCCGCTTTTTGCAGATTGCGGGCGCGGCTGTAATAGCCGAGTCCCTCCCACAGTTTCATCAACTGCTGCTCCTCGGCATCTGCCAGCGCCTCCACCGTGGGGAAAGCGCGCAGAAAACGGTCGTAATACCCCAGCACCGCCGCCACGCGGGTCTGCTGCAACATAATCTCCGACACCCAGATGGGGTACGGATCCTGCGTCTCGCGCCACGGAAGCCCGCGGGCATTGGCACGATACCAGACCAAAAGCGGTTTTGTCAGGTTTTTTAACGCCTTTTCGGTTGTCATCTTCTTGTCTTTCATGGTATGATTCTATCACAGGCCAGCCGCAATTCACAGCCCCACGGAAACTTTTTTCTCTTTGGCGCTTGACCTTCCCCTTTCTGGAAGGTGTATCATCACTTTGAGAGGGGATGTGCGTTATGAAAATCAACGAAGTGGAAGCACTGGTAGGCATCACCAAGAAGAATATCCGCTTTTACGAAGCCGAAGGGCTGCTGCACCCCCGGCGCAACAGCGAAAACGGCTATCGGGATTACAGCGCCGAAGAGGTGGAGATCCTGCGGCGGATCAAACTGCTGCGCAAACTGGGCTTTCCGCTGGAAGAAATCCGGCAGATGCAGTCCGGCCTGTGCACGGTGGGCGACGGTATGCGCCGCCATCTGGTACTGCTGGACCGGGAGCGGGACAACCTGGAATCCGCCCGTCACTTCTGCGCGGAACTGACCGACTGCCGCGAGAAACTGGACGCGCTGGATGCGCAGACACTTCTGGCGCGTATGGAACAACTGGAACAGGAGGGCACCACCTTTATGGATAAGCAAAAACAGGACACCAGACGCCGGCACTACGTAGCGCCGGTTTTGAGCGCCGTTGTGATGGCCCTTCTGATGGGCGGTATGATCTGGCTGTTTCTCTGGGCCTTTGAGGTCGATCCCCTGGGCGCTCCTCCCCTGCCGCTCCTGCTCCTGCTCATCGCCCTGCCCGCCGTTGTGATCCTGGGCGTGGGCATCGCGCTGTATCAGCGCATTCGGGAGATCGGCCACGGCAAGGACGATGACTACAAAAAATACTGACAGGAGGCTGTTAAAATGAAACTTCTGACCATTGACCATATTCCGGGACAAAATTACGAGGCGCTGGACACCGTCAGAGGCACGGTGGTGTACAGCAAGCATTTTGGCCGTGATTTTATGGCCGCTATGAAGACGCTGGTAGGCGGCGAGCTCGTCGGCTACACGGAAATGCTGGTGGAGGCCCGTCAGATCGCCACCAAGCGGATGGTGGATGCAGCCGAGGCGCTGGGCGCCGACGCCGTCGTGGGTATACGCTACGCCTCCGCCGCCGTGATGCAGGGCGCCGCAGAGGTCATCGCCTACGGCACCGCGGTAAAATTCGTATGATGAAGGTCACATTTCTGGATCACAGCGGCTTTCTGGTGGAGTTGGACTCCGTCACACTGCTGTTCGACTGGTGGAAAGGGGCGCTTCCGCCCCTGCCGGACAAACCCCTGCTGGTTCTGGTCAGTCACGCCCATCCCGATCACTTCCAGTCCGGCATCTTCCGCCTGGATGACGGCACGCGCTCCGTGCGCTATCTGCTGGGCAGTGACATCGTCCTCTCCGCGGAAAACCGGAGGCGCTGGGGCGTTTCTCCCCAGACTGCCGGCAAGGTGTTCCGTCTGGGCGGCAACGAAACCATACATCCCCTCCCCGGCGTCACGGTGGAGACGCTGCCCTCTACCGACGAGGGCGTTGCCTGGCTGGTCACGGCCGACGGACAGACCATCTTCCACGCCGGCGACCTGAACTGGTGGCACTGGGAGGGCGAACCCGACCCCTGGAACCCGGACATCGCCCGGCTGTTTTTCCAGTACACCGAGCCTCTGCGGGACCGCACCATTGACCTCGCTATGCTGCCGCTGGATCCCCGCCAGCGGGAGGACGGCTTCCGCGGCGCGTCCTATCTGTTGGAAATCGCGGACATCCGCCGCTGGATCCCGATGCATCTGTGGGGCGATTACGACTATATGGACGCTTTCCTGTTCCGCTATCCCTCTTTCGAGGCCAACGCCTGCCCCGTGCGGCGCAGGGGCGAGCAGTTTGAATTTTAAGGGGAGGTCTGCGCTATGAAAATTGACGGCAACGAACTGGCCATTTTGCAGGATCAACTCTACCGCGAAGGTCGCGAGGAAGAAGGCTGGGCAGTCAAACAGGAATTTTTGAAGCAGGTGCGGGAAAACGGCGACCACTGCCCCTGCAAGGAAGCCTGCCCCCACCACGGCAACTGCTTTGAGTGCGTGACCATTCACCGCGGACACCGGGATCACCTGCCTATGTGTATGTGGGATATGGTGAACGAGCGGCTGCACAAACTGTCCCTGATGACGGAATGCACCCTGCAATCTTATGAACAGGAACACAAATAACGCAAGAGAAAAAGAGAGCGGACTTTCGTCCGCTCTCTTTTTATGCCAGCAGGGCGCCAACGGTCAGAAACACGGCGGTCAGCAGCAGGAAATATAAGATCAGTTTCCACACATATTTCAGCCACCGGTCGTAAGGCACGTGCCCCAGCGCCAGCGCACCCATCACCACCGCCGCCGTGGGGGTGATGATGTTGATGAGGCCGGAGGCGGACTGGAATGCCGTCACCACCAGATCGCCGCCCACGCCTGCGAAGCGTCCCAGCGGCGCGATAACGGGAATGGACAGCGTGGCGAGCCCGGAGGAAGACGGGATCAGGAAGGTCAGAGGCAGGTAGATCAGATAGACCAACAGCACAAAGGCCACAGGGCCCGCGCCGGAGAGGGCCTGCTCGCCCCAATGGAGGATGGTGTCGGTGATGCCGCCTTCGTTCATCAGCACGGTGATGCCCCGGCTGATGCCGATGATGAGGCTGACGCCCAACATATCGGCACAGCCTGCCACGAAGGTCTCTGCGATCTCGCTCTCCCGCATCCGGTCGATGAGACCCACCAGAACGCCGCCCACCAGAAACAGGGCGGACAGTTCCGGAAACCACCAGCCGAAGGCCGGCAGGGGCGAGCCCAGTTCGTCAAAGGGGATCACGCCGTAGATCATCACCGCAAACACAGCAGCAAACACCACCATAATCAGTTTGCGCTTTCCGGTGAACTCGATTTTTTCCTCCATACTGACGTGGAGTTTGCCCGCACCGACGCCCACCACGGAGCGGGAGGGATTTTTCTTCACCTTTGCCGCGTAGGACATTACGAACCAGATGGCCGCCGACTCAAACACCACCCACTGCACGATGCGCAGCAGGATGCCCTCGCCCAAAGAGACCCCCGCAAATCCTGCGGCAATGCCGGTGGCAAAGGGGTTTACCGTGGAGGCGATGATACCCGCACCGGCGCCCAGCAAAATCACGGAAATGCCCACCACCGCGTCATAGCCGGCAGCAAGAAACACCGGCAGCAGCAGCGGGTAGAAGGCCATTGTTTCCTCCCACATACCAAAGGTGGTGCCGCCAAGGCCGAAAAACAGCATCAGGATGGGAATGAGCCACTTCTCCCGGCCGCCCAGTTTGCCGATGACCGCGCCGACTCCCGCATCCACGGCGCCGGTCTTCATCACAACGCCCAGAAAACCGCCTACCATCAGGATAAATACGCAGACGTCCACCGCGTCGAAAAAGCCGTGAAAGGCGGCGGTCAGCACCGCCCCCACCCCCTGTGGGTTGGGTTCGGTCAGGTGATAACTGCCCGCCACCGGCACGCCGTCGGCATAGTCATAACTGCCCGCGGGAATGAACCACGTGGCCACCGCCACCAGAATGATGAGCAGAAACAGGATGGTGTACGCCGTAGGCATACGAAATTTTTTCTTTTCCATAAACGCTCTCCTTTTATGCGTTTTTCGTTGCCGGGCAGGCAGTCTTTGCCGTCTGCCGCAGTTCAGAGCGCGTGAAAAGTTCTTTCGGTTCCCTCTCTTTTTTCAAGAAAGGGAACTTATTTGCCGATGGTTGCCACCATAACGGCCTTGATGGTGTGCATCCGGTTCTCCGCCTCGTCGAACACCACGCTGTGGCGGCTGCGGAACACCTCGTCGGTGACCTCCCGGATGTCGATGCCCTTCTCCTGCCACTCCTTTGCCAGTTTCGTTTCAAAATCGTGGAAGGAGGGCAGGCAGTGCATATACAGCACGTTGGGGTTGCCGGTGGCTTTCAGGGTCTCCTCCGTCACGCGGAAGGGGGAGAGCAGTTTGGCGCGCTCGGGGATCAGGGCTTCCTCGCCCATAGAGGCCCAGATGTCACCGTAGATCACATCGGCGTCCTTCAAGTCCTCCATATGGTCGGTGATCTCGATGAGACCGCCGTTGGCGCGTGCCTCCGCAAAGACGCGGTTGATGAGATCCTTGTCCATCTCCTTTGCCAGTTTTTCCGGCCCCATCGCCACGAAATGCATCCCCATCTTCGCCGCGCCGATCATCCACGCGTAACACATATTGTTCCGCACGTCGCCAGGGAACACCACCTTGATCTTGTTCAGGGGTTTGTGGCAGTGCTCCTCGATGGTCATCATATCCGCCAGAATCTGGGTGGGGTGGTCGGCGTCGGTCAGGCCGTTCCAGACGGGCACGCCGGCGTGCCGGGCCAGATCCTCCACCACGCTCTGCTCGTAGCCGCGGTATTCGATGCCGTCGAAGAAGCGGCCCAGCACTTTCGCAGAGTCTTCCAGCGATTCCTTCTTACCCATCTGCGAACTGTTCGCATCCAGATAAGTGACGTGGGCACCCTCCTGGGTGGCTGCCACCTCGAAGGAGCAGCGGGTGCGGGTGGAGGTCTTTTCAAACAGCAGCACGATGTGCTTTCCCTTCATACAGGGCTCGCAGATGCCTGAGCGGCGCTTTGCTTTCAGGTCGTGAGCCAGATCCAGCATATAGCGGATCTCCGCGGGGGTAAAATCTTCCAGAGTCAGAAAACTCCGGCCTTTCAAATTGACTGCCATAGTGATTCTCCTTTTTTCGTTTTAGGGATCTTCGCGCCACAGAGGCATACTCATACAGCGGGGCCCGCCGCGGCCGCGGGACAATTCCGCGCTGGGAATGGTGTGAATGGTGATGCCCGCCTCCTCCAAAGAGCGGTTGGTCACGTGGTTGCGGGAGTAGACCACCACCTCGCCGGGGGCGATGGCAAGGGTGTTGCTGCCGTCGCTCCACTGCTCCCGGGCGGCGTCGATGCTGCTGCCCCGGCCGCAGGGGATCAGCGTCACACGGTCCAGATGCAGATGCTCCTTCAAAATGTCTTCCAGTCGGCCGTCCTCCTGCCGGATTTTGATCTTTCGGTTTTCGTCCAGTTCCATCACGAACACCGTGATGCTGGAAAGGATGTTGGGATGCACGGTGAATTTGTCCCTGTCCACCATCGTGAACACGGTATCCAGATGCATAAAGGAACGGGTCTTGGGGATGTTGAAGGCCAGGATTTTTTTGAATGTTTTGCTCCGCGTCAGCACCGTTTCCGCCAGCGCGTCGATGGAGTCTTCCCGGGTGCGCTCGGAAATGCCCACCGCCAGAACCTCCGGAGACAGCACCAGAATGTCTCCGCCTTCCAGCGAAGAGATCTGGCCCCGGTCATACCAGCGAGGCGCGTCCTTGTAGGCGGGATGATGCTCAAAAATCGTCTTGCCGAACAGGGTTTCCCGGTTGCGGGTGGCGGTGTGCATCTTGTGGATGGACACGCCCGTGCCGATAGTAGCAAAGGGGTCGCGGGTAAAATAGAGGTTGGGCATCGGGTCCACAGCAAAGGGATAGTCCCCCTCCGCCACAGAAAGATAGTCGCCGAGTTTTCCGCCCGTGGCACGCAGAGCGTCCTTGCGGACACCCGCCATCATTGCCGCCACCATTTTCGCGTCCGGCATTTCGGAAAAGTAGTCCGTCAGCAGTCCTCGGGTGCGGTCGTCCCGCACGCCGGCTTCATCCAGAAAGGCGCGGATAAACTCCTGACGGACCTGCCCGTCGGTAATGGACTCCGCTACCAGATCGGTGAGGTACACCACCTCCACTCCCTGCGACCGCAGGCAGTCGGCGAAGGCGTCGTGCTCCCGCTGCGCCTCCCGCAGATAGGGGATGTCGTCAAACAGCAGCCGTTCCAGATATTCCGGCATCAGGTTTTCCAGTTCCGCACCGGGTCGGTGGAGCATCACCTTGCGCAGCCGCCCGATCTCGGAGGTATTATGGATGCCTGTTTCCAATCAGATCACTCCTTTTTATTGGTTTGCTCCGAAATAGGGTTTCTTGTTTTTCCGGTTTCATACGCCCCACCGCCAAATTTGGCAAAAAAAGAACAGGCCGCAGCCTGTTCTTTCTTCGTTTCGGCAGGTGCCGATGCCTGCCTTGTTATTCTTTGATCACCGCAAAGGTGTCCGCGATGACGCGCAGCCGGGCGCCGAAGCCCTCCGCCGCCTCGGCGGGATATTCCCACGCCACGATATAGGTGACGCCGCCGGCCCCCTCCGCCGTCATAAAGCACAGATAATCTCCGTCCGCTTCTCTGCCGACCAGGGGATCTCCCGCTACGCCGCCCGTGACGTTCTCAAAAACATAGTCGCTGTCTGCAAGAAAGAGGTCACGGGTCACCGCCGCAGAGGCGTCCGGGTAGACCGGGCGGGTGTAGACCGTCAGTTCCACCTCGTCGTTCCAGACGCTCTCCCAGCGCTCCAACTGCATACCGTCATCCATTTCTTTCTCAAAGCGCCAGCCCTCGTCGGGAATATAGATAACATAGCCCGCGCCGGTGTACCGTGTGGCGGGCAGCACTTCCTGCTCGCCCTCCACGAAAAATGTCAGGTCTTTTTTGGCTGCCTGCACCTGCGCCGTACTCACTTCGGGCGCGGCAGGCAGCGGCTGGGTCTGTGGCGTCACCGCCGTGTCTCCGGCGGGCGGCACAACGGCCCGCCCGCAGCCAACGGCACACAGCAGAACGAAAGCCATCAGCGACGAAATCAATCTCTTTTTCACGGAAATCACTCCTTTGGTTGTTAGACGATCTGTTCCTCTTAACCGTTCCCGAAATTTGAAAAATCATACCGAAAAACAGCGCGTCAGGAGAAAAAACAGCCCCGAAAGGATTCGGGGCTGCTCGTACTGCGGTCTTTTCAGTTGTTTTTGCCCAGATAGGCTTCCTTCACGCGCGCATCGGCCAGCAGTTCGGCGCCGGTGCCGGACATCGTGATGTTGCCGGTTTCCAGCACGTAGGCAAGGTCGGCGATCTTCAACGCCATATTGGCGTTCTGCTCAATGAGCAGAACCGTGACGCCCTGCCGGTTGATCTCCCGGATGATGCTGAAAATGTCCTGCACCACCAGAGGTGCCAGACCTAGGGAGGGCTCATCCAGCAGCAGCAGTTTAGGGCGGGACATCAGGGCACGGCCCACGGCCAGCATCTGCTGCTCGCCGCCGGAGAGGGTGCCGGCCACCTGCCAACTGCGCTCTTCCAGGCGAGGGAACAGGCTGTACACCCACTGGATATCCTTTTCGATCTCGGCCTTGTTCTTACGCAGATAGGCGCCAATTTTCAGGTTTTCCAGCACGGTCATATCCGGAAAGACGCGGCGTCCCTCGGGGCTCATCGCGATGCCGGTGGCGATGATCTTGTCGATGGACTTGCCCAGCAGTTCTTCCCCGTCCAGTTTCACGGAACCGGAGGCGGCCTTGACAAGGCCGGTGATGGTGCGCAGGGTGGTGGACTTGCCCGCACCGTTGGCGCCGATCAGGGTGACGATCTTGCCGTCGGGCACTTCCAGGGAAATGCCGCGGAGGGCCTGAATGCCGCCGTAGTTGACATGCAGATTCTCGATTTTAAGCATCCTCGGCCACCCCCAAATACGCGTCGATGACGCGCTGATTGTTCTGGATCTCCGCCGGCGTGCCCTCGGCGATGAGTTTGCCGAAGTCCAGCACGTAGATGCGGTCGGAGATGCCCATAACCAGATTCATATGATGCTCGATGAGGAAGATGGTCAGGTTGAATCGATCCCGGATCTCGCCGATGAAAGCGGTCAGTTCGTCGGTTTCCTGTGGGTTCATACCTGCGGCGGGCTCATCCAGCAGCAGCAGAGTCGGTTCTGCCGCCAGTGCCCGGGCGATCTCCAAACGGCGCTGCTTGCCGTAAGGCAGGCTGGTGGCCAGTTCGTCCTTCACATCTTCCAGACCCACGATTTTCAGCAGTTCCAGCACTTCTTCGCGCTGCTTGGCCTCCTCCTTCCAGTTCAGGCGGAAGGCTGCGGAGAACAGATTGCTGTGGGCACGGCAATGCTTGGCAATGAGCACATTGTCAAACACGGTCTGGCTCTTCCAGAGGCGAATGTTCTGGAAGGTGCGGGCCATACCCTTTTTCGTGATCTTGTCGGGGGTGGGCGCGATCGTTTTGGTGTAGGCGCCGGCACACTCACCCTTATACATCTTTTTCATTTTGCCCCGGGGATGGTTTTCGATGATCTTCTCATCGTTGAACCAGACCGCACCGTTGGTGGGCTGATACACGCCGGTGACCACATTGAAGGCCGTGGTCTTGCCGGCGCCGTTGGGGCCGATCAGGGCAACGATCTCGCCCTCGTTGATTTCCAGATTCAGGTTGTCGACTGCCACCACGCCGCCAAACTGCATCGTGACATTGTCGATCCTCAAAACATTTTTGCTCATTCGCCGACAACCTCCTTCCCGCGCTTCTTGCCTTTCCGGCGGAACAGATCGGGCAGTTCCTTGTCGCCCATAAGACCACGACGGAAGAACAGCACGATGATCATAATCACAACGGAAAAGACCACCATACGGAAACCGGGCGCCAGCAGTTTCATCCCTGCGATGTTGTTGGCGCTGTCATCCAGGAAGCGGAGCCACCACTCGCTGCATCCGATAAACAGGAAGGCTGCGATGATGCTGCCGCTGATGGAACCGATACCGCCGATGACCACCATCAGCAAAATCTCGTAGGTCATAGCGGAGGTGAAGCCCTTGGCCTGCACGCTGCTCATATACATCGCCATCAGACCACCGCCCAGACCGGCGAAGAAGGAACTGGTGACGAAGGCCAGCATTTTATGCTTTGCAAGGTCGATGCCCATCGCCTCGGCGGCGATCTCATCGTCCCGGATGGCCTTAAAGGCGCGGCCGTAAGTGCTGTTGACCAGCAGCACGATGAACAGGATGCACAGGCCCACCACGATGACGTAGGGGTACAGATGCTTGAAGGTGGGATACTGGCGCAAGGTGTTGGAGCCGTTGGTCAGAGGCGCGAAGGCTTCATACTGGATGAAGGTGCGCATAATCTCGGCAAAGCCCAGGGTGGCGATGGCCAGATAGTCGGATTTGAGCCGCAGGGCAGGCAGGCCGATGAGCCAGCCGAGGACAGCGGCCAGCAGACCGCAGATCAACAGCGTGAGCAGCATACCGATCACGGGCCCCAGCGTGTCACCCAGGAAGCCGGAGAAGATCTCCGGAACAGAGAAATTCACGATGCCGCCGTCATAGTACTGATACACGCCGGCGCGCTTGGCCACGGGGATGGACAAAATGGCGTAGGTGTAGGCGCCCACCAGCATAAAGCCCGCCTGACCCAGAGAGAACAGGCCGGTGAAGCCGTTGAGCAGGTTCATCGAAACGGCCAGCAGGGCGTAGACCGTACCTTTTTTCATAACGGCCATCATAATGGACAGGCCCTTGACGTTCTTTGCCACGCCTTCCAGACCCACGGAGATCACCGCCAGAACGGCGATAAGGATGATGCCGAGGATAATCGTTTTCAGGTCGGTTCTCTTTTTCATCATCACACCTTCTCCTCCATTTTCTCTCCAAAGAGGCCGGTGGGTTTGAGGCACAGCACCAGAATCAGCAGCGCGAAGGTGAACGCGTCACTGAACGTGGAGTAGCCCAGCGCCCGGATGATGTTCTCACAGATGCCGATCAGGAAGCCGCCCACCACCGCGCCGGGGATGGAGCCGATGCCGCCGAACACAGCCGCCACGAAGGCTTTCAGGCCCGGCATCGTGCCGACGGTGGGGGAAACGGTGGAATAGTTGCTGAAAAACAGGAAGGAGCCCACCGCGGCCAGGAAGGAGCCTATCACAAAGGTCACGGAAATGACGCTGTTGATCTTGATGCCCATAAGGCGGGCCGTTTCAAAATCGCGGGAGGCGGCACGCATCGCCATACCGATGCGGGTCTTTTTGATCAGGGTCACCAGCAAAATCACCAGCACAAAGGTCAGGATGGGGGTAATGACCGTGACGCGCTTGGTCTCCATCCCGAACACCTGAATATTGTCGGAGATCCAGGGAATCACGGGATACTGCTGGGGCTGGCCGCCGGTGAGATACCACATCAGGTTCTGCAACAGATAACTGACGCCGATGGCGGAGATCATCACGCTCATACGGGGTGCGGAGCGCAGGGGCTTATAGGCCAGCCGCTCCACGGAAAAGCCCAGAAGCACCGTGATCACAATGGTAAAGGGGATCGCCAGATACACCGGCATTGCGGTGACGGCGTAGAACATCACGAAACCGGCCACTGTGAAAATGTCGCCGTGGGCAAAGTTGATCAGCCGCAGGATGCCGTACACCATCGTGTAGCCCAGCGCGATCAGCGCGTACTGGCCACCTACGGAAATGCCCGGCAGCAGGCTGTTCAAGCAGGCCTGAAAAATGTCTGCCATACTCGTTTCTCCTTTGACTCAATATGTTTGCGCCGATTTTCCAGAACACAGCCGACGGCGATCCTCTGGAAAACCGGCGACGGGCATAAGCCGCGCAAGGCAGCGGGGAAACTCCCCGCTGCCTGTATCTCGCACGGAACGATTACTTGCTCAGGCCCTGCTCCTTCACGGAGTAGAACTCGCCCTTGGCGGTGTCAACGCCCTTGATGAAGATGATGTTCTTATCCACATCGCCCTCGGCGTCAAAGACCACATCGCCGGTGACGCCGGTGTACTTCACGCCGGCCAGAGCGGCAGCGATGGCCTCGGAGTCGGCAGAGTCGGCAGCCTTGATAGCCTCGACGGCGACCATATAAGCGTCATAGCCCAGAGCGGACACGGCGGAGACGGTGTCGGTGCCGCCGTTGTTGGCCAGTTTGTCGCTGTTGGCATTCAGCCAGCCCTGGAAGCCGCTCATAAAGTCGGCAGCAGCCTGGGAAGCGCCTTCATCATAGAAGGTGGAGAAATATACGTCAGCGCCGGACTTGGTGGCAGACTGCAAGATAACAGCATCATCCCAGGTATCGCCCGCGATCAGGGGGATACCGGCGGAAGCGGCCTGGTCGATCAGCAGGGAGGCCACGGTGGTGGAGGTGGGGGCAAAAATCACGTCGGCGTTGGCAGCCTTGGCGGCATTGATGAAGCCGGACATATCGGTGTTGCCGGCGGGGTTCTGGTCAGCCACGACCTGGATGCCCAGACGCTCGCACTCCTGAGTGAAATATTCGCCCAGACCCACGGAGTAGTCGTCGCCCAGTTCGGTGAATACGTAGGCCACCTTGGCATCGAACTCATCCTTGGCCAGGTTGGCCAGCACGCTGCCCTGGAAGGGATCCAGATAGCACACGCGATAGTAGTAAGGGTTGCCCAGGGTCACGCCGGGGTTGGTGCAGGAGCAGCCGATGGCAGCGATCTTGGCTTCCTCAAACACGGGAGCGGCAGCCATAGACACGCCGGAGCCGTAGGAGCCCAGAACGATGGCAACGCCCTCGCTCACCAACTGCTCAGCAGCGGAAACGCCCTTGTCGTTTTCGGACTGGTTATCCACGGCATAGGTCTTGATCTTGTACTCCTCGCCGCCGATGGTGACGGTGTTGACCACGGAATTGGCATACTCGATGCCCAGGACTTCCTTCTTGCCGCCGGCGCCGTTGGCACCGGAGGAGGGCTCGTAAATGCCGATGGTGATGACCTTCTCGCCGGACTGGTCATCCGCAGGCTTCTCGCCGCAGGCAGCCAGACCCAGAACCATAGTCAGAGCCAGCAGTAAAGCAAATACTTTTTTCATTCTTTTCATCCTCCTGTCAAACTCGAAGGCTTTCGCCTCCATATCAATATAGTATTTTACGTGGTTTTTGCGAACTTTGCAAGGTCAATTATATACAGAAAGTTCCTCCCTGTCCCCCGCGCCCGCCGCTTTTTTGCCCTCACAGGGCGTGTATTTGTCCTTCGTTCGCGCACATTTCAAGGAAACGATTCCAAAAACACTACATTTGTCCTCGTGGCAAAGACACCTCTGCATTGGTGATTTCGCCGAACACACCGGAACGCCTCTTGGATTTTAGACGCAAAAAACCGGAGCCGTCTGTGGTCGGCTCCGGGTTTGGGGGTTATTCTTCTTCCGCGGGGGGCTCAGTTTGTGCGGGAGCGTCCTGCACAGCGGCAGGCTCCACCACAGACAAGAATGCCTCGCGTTCCATTGTTTCGTGTTCCAGCAGGTACTGTGCCACGGCGTCCAGTTGCGCTCTGCGCTCGGTCAGGATGCCTTCGCAGCGCGCGTATGCGGCGGCGATCAGCGCCTGTACCTCGGCGTCGATCTGGGCTGCCACAGACTCGGAATAACTGCGGCTCTGGCTCATCGTGCGGCCGATAAACACCTCATCGTGGCCGGAGTCAAAGGACACCGTGCCGAGTTTCTCGCTCATACCGTAAGAGGCCACCATTTTGCGGGCGATGGCGCTGGCGCGCTGAATATCGTTGCTGGCGCCGGTGGAAATGTCGCCCAGACACAACTGCTCGGCCACGCGGCCGCCCAGCAGAGCGACGATCTGGTCTTCCATATACCGCTTGGAGAGGTAGGAGCGATCCTCCTCCGGCAGAGAAATGGTCATACCGCCGGCCTGTCCGCGGGGGACAATGGTGATCTGACTGACGGGATCCTGCCCGGGCAGGGCGTGCATCACCACCGCGTGACCGGCCTCGTGCCAGGCGGTCAGTTCCCGCTCGTGCTGCGGGATGACGCGGCTGCGCTTTTCCGGGCCGGCGATGACCTTGATCTCCGCCTCTTTCAGATCGTCCATTGTGATAAACTTCTGCTTGCGGCGGCCGGCCAGCAGCGCGCCCTCGTTGATGAGATTTTCCAGGTCCGCGCCGGTAAAGCCGGCGGTGGCCTGTGCCAGTTTCCGCAGATCCACATCCTCCGCCAGCGGCTTGTCCTTGGCGTGGACTTTCAGGATCGCCTCGCGGCCCTTGATGTCCGGCAGACCCACATAGATCTGGCGGTCAAAGCGGCCGGGACGCAGCAGCGCGGGGTCGAGAACGTCCGCACGGTTGGTGGCGGCCAGCACCACCACGCCCTCGTTGGCGGCGAAGCCGTCCATCTCCACCAGGAGTTGGTTCAGGGTCTGTTCGCGCTCGTCGTGTCCGCCGCCGAGGCCCGTGCCGCGCTGGCGGCCCACGGCATCGATCTCGTCGATAAAGACGATGGCGGGAGACTGCTTCTTGGCCTGCTCAAACAGGTCGCGGACGCGGCTGGCGCCCACGCCTACATACAATTCCACAAAGTCGGAGCCGGAAATGGACAGGAAGCCTACCCCCGCCTCGCCGGCCACAGCCTTGGCCAGCAGGGTCTTACCGGTGCCCGGAGGGCCTACCAGCAGCACGCCCTTGGGGATCCGGGCGCCCAGAGAGATGAACTGTCTGGGGTCGCGGAGGAATTCCACGATCTCCCGCAGTTCCTCCTTCTCCTCGTCGGCACCGGCCACATCCTCAAAGGTGACCTGCTTGTCCTTTTCGGACAGGCCGCGGGTACGGGCGTTGCCAAATTTGGCCATACGGTCGTTGCCGGCGCCGCTCTGTCCGCGCATCATAAAAAGATACCAGATGAACGCGAACGCCACGGCACCCAGCAGCCACGGCAGCAGCAGTTCCAGCCAGTTGGTAGAGTGGTCCTGCCGGTAATCGTAACTCTTGATAATGCCCCGGCCGGCCTGCTCCTCCACCAGAGGATGCAGATCCTGATAAAAATAGTCGAAATCATACAGTTCGTGGCGCACCGTCTTGCTGCCGCCCCGCGCCTCGTACAGGTTCAGGATCAGCGTGTTGTCCGACACCACCAGCGTTTCCACCTTTTCCTGGCGGATTAACTGCTTCGCTTCGTAATAACTCACCTGTCCCCGGTCATTCATCTCCCAGAGCCAGTTGATGCAAGCAAGCATAATCAGGCCCAGCAACAGAAAACTGAACCCAGATCTGCGATTTTGTTTCTTTGCCAAAAAAGGATCCCTCCGTTTAGTGATTGCTGTATACTTCGGGCTTCAACACACCGATGTACGGCACGTTGCGATAGCGCTGGGCATAGTCCAGACCATAGCCCACCACGAACTCGTCGGGGATGGTGAAGCCCGCCAGATCGGCGGTAACGGCCTTTTCCCGGCGCGCGGGCTTGTCCAGCAGCGTCACGATGGTGATGGACGCCGCGCCCTTGGCCAGGAAATACTGCTTCAAAAAGGCCAGCGTGTTGCCGGAGTCCAGAATATCCTCCACGATGACCAGATGGCGGCCGGTGATGTCCTGCTGCAAATCATAGTTGATGCGGACGCGGCCGGAGGACTCCGTGGCGTTCTCGTAGGAACTGACGGCAATGAACTCAATGTTGCTTTTGAGTTGGCAGGCGCGCATCAGGTCTGCCACAAACACGAAAGAGCCTTTCAGAACGCCCAGAAACAGGGGGTTCTTCCCTTCGAACTTTTCATACAGTTCCGCGCCCATTTCGGTCACGCGCTGTTTCAGTTCCTCCTCGGTCACCAGAACTTTCAGAATGTCTTTTTCCATCTCACTTCTCATCGTTCTTCTCCTCTGTTTCCTGATGAAATATTACATAGATCGGTTTTGCAGATCCTTTTGGTACAAACTTCACGTCAACGCCCACACCGGGGACTGCCGCCGCCTGCCCGTCCACACGCAGCACAGGCACGGCGTCCCGCGCCGCCACAGACAGTCCCGCGTCGGCACAGAGCCGTTTCAAACTGCGTGCTCCGCGGCTGCCGGGGAGGGTCATCCGATCCTCTCTGGCCCACGATGTCACCGTAAGCCGCGCGCCCTCCGGCGCGAAAAGCGCCGGGCCGCAGCCCTCTGCCGCCAGCGTTACGCGCCACGCGCCGAAGCGCACCGTCTCCCCGGGGGCGATGTCTGCCGCCTGCGGCGTCTTCGCCGCTTTCGCGATCACCAGTTCCCGGGTTTCCCGACGCGCCGTCAGGCCGTAGGGCAGGGACAGGATTTTCCCCGGTGCGGCAGCCAGCAGTGCGCACACCGCCTCCACGTGGGCAGCGGTGAGATCCCGTCTTCCTCCCGCCATTCGGGCAAGGGCAGTATGAACAGCCCGGGCGGAAATCGCCTCCGCCGCTGCCAGGAATCCATCGGCGTCCAGATACAGGGCGGCGCCCGCTTCGCGGCAGTGCCGATCCAGCAGCGCCTCCGCCATAGAAGCAAGGGTCTCCTCATCCCTGCGCAGTTGCTGCGCCGTCCGGGTCATATTCTCCACCGTTCTGGGGTTCAGTTCCCGCAGCACCGGCAGCACCTTATGCCGCAGCACATTGCGGCTGACGTCATCCAGCGCGTTGGTGGAGTCCTCAACAAATACGATCTGATGCGCCTGCGCATAGGCCGCCAGTTCTGCCCGCGTAACGGAGAGAAAAGGTCTGGCGATGGCGCCCCGCCGGGGCGGGATCCCTGCAAGCCCGCGGCTTCCGGTACCCCGCAGCAGGTTCAGCAGTATGGTTTCCGCGTTATCGTCGGCGTGGTGGGCCGTAAAGATCCACGCACAGCCCAGTCGCTGCCGCTGCCGTTCCAGAAATGCGTAGCGCACCGTGCGGGCGGCTTCCTCGATGGACTGCCCCGTCTCCGCGGCATAACCCAACACATCCCCACTTTCGCAGACGAAGGGAATGCCGTGTTCGCCACACCATTTGCGGACGAAAGCCTCGTCACTGTCGGACTCCGCGCCGCGCAGACGGTGGTTGAAGTGGGCGGCAGTCACGGAGATCCCCTGCGTCCGGCCCCAGTGGGCAAGCAGATGCAGCAGGCACATAGAGTCCATCCCGCCGGACACGGCGCACAGCACGGACGTCGGTCGGCCGCCGCGCAGGTCTTCCAGAAAGGCTTGTGCGTCCTTCAACTCATTCGTCCTCGTCATAGCGATTGTCCAGCGTGGAGAACTGGGTATATTCGGGCATCCATCTCAAATTGACCGTGCCCGTTTCACCGTGGCGGTTTTTTGCCACGATGCACTCTGCAATGTTGTGCTTTTCGGATTCTTTGTTGTAATAATCGTCCCGGTACAGGAACAGCACGATGTCCGCGTCCTGCTCGATGGAGCCGGATTCGCGCAGGTCCGACAGCATCGGGCGCTTGTCGTCGCGCTTTTCGTTGGCACGGCTCAACTGGCTGAGGCAGATGACGGGAACGTTCAGTTCCTTGGCCATAATTTTCAGCATACGGGACATATCGGAGACCACCTGTTGGCGGTTTTCGCCGCCGCCGTTCTTTCCGCCGGCGGAGGTCATCAACTGCAAATAGTCGATGACCACAAGGCCCAGATTGTCCAGCCGGCGGCACTTGGCGTTCATATCGGCCACGGACAGCATCGGGTTATCGTCGATACGGACGTCCAGTTTGTTCAGCACGGTGGCCGCACCGGCAATTTTTTCCCAGTCGGTCTCCCGCAGATAGCCGGTTTTCAATCGGGTGTTCTCCACCAGCGCCTCGGAGGACAGCAGGCGGGTGGCCAACTGCTCCCGGGACATTTCCAGAGAGAACACCGCCACGGTCTTGCGGGAACTTTTTGCCACATTCAGCGCCACATTCAGCGCGAAGGAGGTCTTACCCATACCGGGACGGGCAGCCAGCAAAATCAGGTCGGACTTGTTCAATCCGGTGATCTTCGTATCCACCGCAGAAAGACCGGT
Source organism: Oscillospiraceae bacterium (assembly GCA_015068335.1). Lineage (GTDB taxonomy): Bacteria > Bacillota > Clostridia > Oscillospirales > Oscillospiraceae > Oscillibacter. The sequence goes on from SVKT01000013.1 coordinate 19,840, forward strand.
GGACAGGCCGGGCAGGTGGTTTTCGCTCTCGCTCATCTCAGACAGGCGATCCAGCACGTCCGGCAGCACCTGCCGCAGGGGCACCATCTCCTGGGCGCTCTGGCCCCGGCGGATGGCGTAGACCTTCTGCTCCGCGGCCTCCAAAATCTCAGATGCCTCGCCGATGCCTTCCTGCACCAGCGCGGTGATCTCGCCGGCGGCCTGTGCCACGCCGCGCAGCAGCGCCTTGTCCCGCACGATGGCCACGTACTCCATCACATTGGCGCTGGTGGGGGTGATCTCCATCAGTTGGGCAAGGTAGGAGCGGGTGGTATTGTCGTCGTAGATGCCCGCCTTCTGCATTTCTTCGCACACGGTGATGCCGTCGATGGGGCGGGCATAGGTGAACATCGTATAGATGGTCTCAAAGATCTCACGGTTCTGCCGCAGATAAAAGTCCGCAGGGCGCAGTTTGTCCATCACGTTCTTGACGCAGTCGGGGTCAATGAGCATCGAGCCCAGCACGGCCTGCTCTCCCTCCAAA
>SVKT01000128.1 GCA_015068335.1 Oscillospiraceae bacterium
TCTTGCCGTCCTGCACCACCAGCCGGACACGGCCGGTATCGGGGATACCCACGCCCACGCCGGCGTTCTTCATCGCGCAGGCCAGACCCACATAGGGGTTGGCGTCCACATAGGGCTTCACCGCCTCCAAAGTTTCCACCAGACCGGTGGATTCGTCCACGATCTGGCCGTTGGGCAGTTCCTGCCCGGGACGGATGGCGTTGCGATAGCGGATCTCCCACGGGGTAATGCCCACCAGATCGGCCATCTGGTTCAGCAGGCTCTCGATGCAGAAGCAGGTCTGGGTCACGCCAAAGCCCCGGAAGGCTCCGGCAGGCGGGTTGTTGGTATAATAGGCCCAGCCGTCGATCTCGAAATTCTGGTAATTATAAGGACCGGCGGCGTGGGTGCAGGCGCGTTCCAGCACCGGACCCCCCAGCGAGGCGTAGGCTCCGGTGTCGGCGATGACTTCCGCCGCCACGCCCTGAATGATGCCGTTCTCATCGCAGCCCAGAGAAAATTCCATTTCCATCGGGTGACGCTTGGGATGGATCAGGATGCTCTCGGCGCGGGTCAGTTTCACTTTCACCGGTCGCTTGGTCAGGTACGCGATCAGGGCCGCGTGATGCTGGACGGTAACGTCCTCCTTACCGCCGAAGCCGCCGCCCACCAGGCAGTTGCACACCTTCACCTTTTCGGCGGGCAGACCCAGCATCCCCATCGTTTCGTGCTGGGTATCATAGGCGCTTTGATCCGTGGAGAGGATCATAACGCCGTCATCTTCGGGATAGGCCACAGCGCACTCCGGTTCCAGGAACGCGTGTTCCGTCCAGGGCGTGGAGAAGCGCTGGGTCAGCACATACTTGGATTTTGCGATGGCCTCCGCCGGGTTTCCCCGCTGGATATGCTTGTGCGCCAGCAGATTGCCGGTCTCGTGGACCAGAGGCGCGTCGGGCAGCATAGCCTCACGGGGGGATCGCACCATAGGCAGTTCCTCATAGTCCACCCGCACCAGTTCCTTTGCTCTGGCCAGGATCTCCGGCGTCTCCGCCGCCACGAGGCAGATGGCGTCGCCCAGATAGTGTGTGATGTCACCCACGGCGATCATCGTGTCCCAGTCCTTTTTCAAGTGTCCTACCTTGTTCTGACCGGGGATGTCGGCAGCGGTAAACACGCCCACCACGCCGGGCAGGGCTTCCGCCTCCTCCGTATGGATGGCAAGCACCCGGGCACGGGGATAGGCGCTGCGGACGGCGCTGCCGTAAATCATACCGTCCAGATAAATGTCATCGGGATAGATGCCGGTGCCGGTGACCTTCTCCTCCACATCCACCCGGGGAACGCGCTGGCCCAGAGACCAGTCCGTGGGGGCATCGGGGATCTTCCCGGCAGCAAACACCTCCGCCGCCAGCAAAATACCGTCAATGATCTTGACGTAACCGGTGCAGCGGCAAATATTGTTGCGAATGGCAAAGGCCGCCTCTTCCCGTGTGGGATTTGGATTTTTATCCAGCAGCGCCTTGGCGGAGATCACCATTCCGGGAATGCAGAAGCCGCACTGCACCGCACCGGCCTTGCCGAAAGCGTATGTATAAACCGCCTGTTCAAAGGGACTCAACCCCTCAACGGTCAGGATCTCTTTCCCTTCCAATTTATCGGTCTGGGGAATGCAGGCCTTGGTGGCCTTGCCGTCGATCAGCACGGTACAGGTTCCGCAGGCGCCCTCGCTGCAACCGTCTTTCACACTGGTCAGGTGCAGTTCATCCCGCAGGTAACGGATCAGTTTCTGGTTTTTTTCCACTGTCACGGCGCGGCCGTTTACGGTAAATGTTGCCATATCCTCGCTCCTCCCTGCCGTTTCCCTGAACCTTTTTGAGGGAAAGGTCGACCTTTTCTTGGTCTTATTATACAATACCTATGAACCTGCCGCAACGAAAGATTATCAAAATCGCTATTCTTTTTATAGAACATCGGCAGTCTGCCAGCCGACGACCAGCGCGCCGCTGCGAACAGAGATCATTGCCTCGTCCGCCAGAATGTGATTGCTGACGCCCAGAGGGAAATCCGAAGTCAGAACGCCGTCGGAAAGTGGATACTGCACACCGGTGACGGATACGCCCTCCGCCCGTCCATCCAGGCAGAACAGGGAGAGCAGTCCCCACTCCACCGCACAGGGCACGGCAAGCGTTTCGTTCTCCATAGCCGTCCAGACGAAGGCGTCATCATACAGCCAGCCGCGGGCGTTATGACGGCGGAGGAACAGCAGAGCCTGCAAATTGGCAAGGGTGTGATCCAGCCGTCTGCCGCCGGTACCGCCGTAAATATGGAATTCCGTACAGCCCTGCTCCAAACCGTATCGAATGGCTGCCAGCGTGTCGGTATCGTCCTTTTCAACCGGCAGGCGGCAGACAGACAGAAAGTCCGCCGGAGCATCCATAGAATCAAAGTCTCCCAGAAGCAGCGACGGCACGATGCCCTCCTGCCGGCAGATCCGGTAGCCCGCGTCGGCGGCGATGATGAGATCGCCCTGCTCCGGACGCTGTACCAGGCCGTAAAAGGTACCTGCGGCAAAGATCAAACAGCGCTTCATATGACTGCTTCCTCCTCTTGTTTTTTCTCTTCAGTATAGCAAATCCGCACCCGGATTACAATCGAAAATGCCTGCCGGCACTTGTCCGGCAGGCATTTTTTCACAGGATGTGTTCCTCGCAGAAGTTATCCAGCACCCGGAAACCCATCTCCCAGGGCTCGGCCACCGGAAACTCTGCAATGGTTGCCGAATCAAACATCGGACACAGCCGCTTTTCGGGTTCCAGGCGAAGATTCGGCATTGCGTCGAAACGTTTTTTGCTTCTTTTCGGCACGGAATCACCCCAAAAGAAGCCTGCCCGATTTCTGTCGTTTTATGCAAAAAGCAGGCCGTCCGGATGGACGGCCTGCCCGCATATTTCGCAGATTTTTCTTATTCCGCCACAGCGGCTTTCAGGGCCTCGACGCGGTCGGTCTTCTCCCAGGAAACACCCAGATCCTCGCGGCCCATATGACCGTATGCGGCCAACTGGCGGTAGATGGGCTTGCGCAGGTCCAGATCGCGGATGATAGCGGTGGGGCGCAGGTCGAACACCTTGCGCACGGCGTCTTCCAGTTTGCCGTCATCCACCTTGCCGGTACCGAAGGTATCCACGAGGATGGACACGGGCTGGGCCACGCCGATGGCATAGGCCAACTGCACCTGGCACTTGGAGGCAAGGCCGGCGGCCACCACGTTCTTGGCCACCCAGCGGGCAGCGTAGGCGGCACTGCGGTCCACCTTGGTGGGGTCCTTGCCGGAGAAAGCGCCGCCGCCGTGGGGCGCGCTGCCGCCGTAAGTGTCCACGATGATCTTGCGGCCGGTGAGACCGGAGTCGCCCTGAGGGCCGCCGATGACGAAGCGGCCGGTGGGGTTGACGTAGATCTTGGTATTCTCATCCATCAGTCCTGCGGGGATGGAGGGATTGATGACCATATTCACCATATCGGTGCGGATCTGTTCCAGCGTGACCT
>SVKT01000129.1 GCA_015068335.1 Oscillospiraceae bacterium
CTTCTACCAGTTCCCCTCCGTCACGGCAATGTTCATCGCCGTGATCGCCGCCTTCTGTATGGGCAGGGAGACCCTGGACCAGAAGTTTTCCATCTTTGCCCGGGGCGCCGCCAATGAAAACGTGCTGACGATGCTGATGATCTACATCCTCGCCGGCGCCTTCTCCACCGTGGCCAAGACGATGGGCGGCGTGGACGCCACCGTGAATCTGGGCCTCGCCATCATCCCCGTGCAGTTGCTCACCGCCGGCGTGTTCGTCATCTCCGCCTTCCTGGGCACCGCCACCGGCACCTCTGTGGGCACCATCACGGCGCTGGTCCCCATTGCTGTGGGTCTGGCGGCCGAGAGCGGACTGAGCGTTCCTATGATGCTGGGCGCCTGCGCCGGCGGCGCGATGTTCGGCGACAACCTGTCTATGATCTCCGACACCACCATCGCCGCCACCAAGACCCAGGGCGTTGCAATGAAAGACAAGTTCCGCGTCAACTTCTACATCGCCCTGCCCGCCGCCATTGTGACGCTGGTGCTTCTGCTGGTCGTCGGCCGTCCCGACGCTGCCGCCGCTATGGGCGAGCGCAGTTTTGAGATCATCAAGGTGCTGCCCTATGTGCTGGTGCTGGCGCTGGCCATCATCGGCGTCAACGTGTTCCTGACGTTGACCATCGGCATCTTCACCGCCGGCGTGATCGGTATGATCTGCGGCAACCTGACGGTCTTTACGTATGCCCAGGCCATCTGGAACGGCTTCACCGGTATGAGCGAGGTGTTCTTCCTGGCCCTGTTCTGCGGCGGCATCTCCGAACTGATCGCCCACAACGGCGGCATCGTCTGGCTGATCGAGAAACTCCGCGGTATGATGCGCGGCGAAAAGTCTGCCCAGATCGGCACCGCCGCGCTGGTCTCTCTGGCTGACTGCGCCACCGCCAACAACACCGTGGCCATCATCCTCTGCGGCAACGTGGCAAAGGACATCAGCCGTGAGTATAAGGTGGATCCCCGCAAGACCGCCTCTTTGCTGGACGTGTTCTCCTGCGTGTTCCAGGGCATCATCCCCTACGGCGCGCAGTTGCTGATGGCGGCCTCTTTGACCACCGCTACCTATAACATTACCATCAGCCCCGTGGAGATCGTGCCCCATATGTGGTACTGCTGGATCCTGGCCGCCTTCGGCCTGCTGTCTGTCTTTGTCCCCTATGCCGAAAAGATTTGCCGCAAGGACCCCTGGAACTGGGAGTACGACGTGGCGGAATCCGGCGTAGCCGCCAAGAAAGAACAGATCGAAAAGTAACGCAAACGAAAGCACCGCGCCAACGGCGCGGTGCTTTTTTCTGCGCGGGGAATGCGTTTGATGCACGAGGCGGGACTTGAAGCCTTAAAATGAAGGCCAATTCCTGCGTTGTGATTCTAAAAAAACCGGCGCTTGCGGGCAATGACTGTGCCGTCCACACAGATGTAACTGTACGCTTTTCCGTCATATCCTGCTGTGATGGTATGTCCGTCTATAACGGCTGTCAGAGCGTGAGCGGTTTCCAGAAGCATATTTATTTCGTCATATATGCGGCCGTTGACCACAAGTTCGTTGGTTTGCTTCGTTCTGCGGTAGCAGATATGCCGTCCAAGGTGGTCGGTTTCAAGCAGCACGCGGGATTTTACCTCCGGGTCCGCCATACGGAAAGAGGAGGAGTTGGCAGAGATGTCATCGAGGGCATCGTCAGCAGGGTGCAGATCTTCTGCGGGTAGTTTTTTCAACTGGGCGCCGTATTTTACACCGATGATCAGATAATAAAGCACCCAGATGTGGACCAGGATATCAAAAATGTCCGGAAAAGATTCTACGAAAGCATAAAACCCAAACAGAAAAAGAATGTCGAAAATGAAAAAGATTAATGCGGCAACCATCCAGCCGCGATGATTTTTGCTGAACAGCCAGCACAAAAAATAGAGCAGGAGGGAAATGCCGGCAACCGTGCCGCAGACGGCGAGGATGAGCGTGTCCTCCAAGAACGTGGCGACGGCAAGGAGGAAGTAAGGGAAAGAAGCCGAGAACATATATGCCTTGTCCGTTCCTCTCATCAGGAGCACAATGTTGACGAGGGTAAGCGCAATCATTATAAGCAAATAGGCTCGCGCATTGTTGTATTTTTTCTGAAGAATTTCTCTGGGAAGAGTGGTTTTGCTTGCCATATCCGCACCTCCTTTTATGATATAAATTTATTATATCTTGCAGGGACGATGGATTCAACAATCAGCCCGATACGGGCAAAAAGTTTGGCGGGTTGGATGAAGCGTGAACTGCGAAATTGGGAAAAACATACAAAAAGAAAAGACATCCAAACGGATGTCTTTCTTTTTGGTGCGCGAGGCGGGACTTGAAGCCCTCGAATGAAGTCAGACCTGCCGACCCTCGCCTTCCAGTTCTGGGGTTGGTGTGTAGCACAAGTCGACGTTTCGCCGACGAGATTGAGAGATGAAATGAGAAAAAACAGGCATGCCGTCTGTTTCTGCACTATTCAGCCGTATTGTATTGGTATGAATTTCCACCAATCCGTGTTATTGATTTTATGCCGTCGAATATCCTGTTTGAGTCGTCATTGATGAACATAATGCCCGATTCATCGTCGATGGATCCTTCCAAAATAAAGTAGGTAATCATATTCTCTTTTCGGATATACTTAATTTTTATTGTTTTGTCAAACTCTTTGAATGGAATTTCTTTGAATGGAATTTCTTTTAATAGTTCTTCAATGGAGGCATACAGTATTATTTTAGAGTCTTCAATCTTTGCGACAACGAATTTCTCATTACATACTAACGAATTCACCTTACGACAGTATTCTTCTTGTCCGTCTTGGGTATTTGTGAAATACGCAAAATAGAAACACACCACAACAGTGATTGCTAATATCACCCCAAAGGCTTTCTTCATTTCCACTCCTGCTTTCCGTGTTGAATTATTCAAAAACATTATAGCATAAAATAATCCCTTTTCAACGAAGGGGTAGTTTGAGTGAATAAGAACAAGATTTAAGAGGTTGGCCGACGGTTGCCGACGGAGAACGGAAATGCGGCGGCGCGCCGACGAAATATACGGCGCAACCCTTACCCGTTTTGGTGACGATGGACTGGACAAAAAAGAGACAGTCTTTCGACTGTCTCTCTGGTGCGCGAGGCGGGACTTGAACCCGCACGTCCGTAAAGGACACTAGAACCTGAATCTAGCGAGTCTGCCAATTCCACCACTCGCGCGTACGGTATGTAATTGAAACCCCGAAGGGGACCCACCGGATGACTCCGGTGGGAGTTTGGTGCGCGAGGCGGGACTTGAACCCGCACGTCCGTAAAGGACACTAGAACCTGAATCTAGCGAGTCTGCCAATTCCACCACTCGCGCGCATCTATGTAGGTTTTTCAAGAGAAGTTGGTGCGGCTGACGGGACTTGAACCCACACGTCGAAT
>SVKT01000014.1 GCA_015068335.1 Oscillospiraceae bacterium
GAAGACAGAAGTTGGTGCTTATTAGGACGAGGGTCCACCCGTTCCCATTCCGAACACGGTAGTTAAGCTCGTTTCTGCTGACAATACTTGGCTGGCGACGGCCCGGGAAGATAGGTAGCGCCAACACCAAGCGACAGTCTAACGACTGTCGCTTTTGCTTTTGCGCGTTTTTCCGGCTTGGGGTTCGATATTCATTGTGCCGGGGATATGCGCCTGCTTTGCAGTTTCGATTAAAAAACGCCTTCATCCGTCGAAAGACAGATGGAGGCGTTATGGCGGCAGCGGAATTGAACATCGGAAATTGGTTCAACTAAAATATTTGGAGAGGATATCCCGGTATTCCTCTGGGATCTTGTAGCAACTTACAGAATGCGGTTTTGGAGAACCATCCTCGGTTCTGCTGTCCTGGGAGATGTGTGTAGTTATCACCCATTCTCCGTTGACTTTCCCCATATATCCTTTGTAGTTTGTCGCAACGGGGCAATTCTCATATGCAAAATACAATTCTCGCATATGCTGATTCTCTTTGCGTTCAAAAATACCTTCGGTCTGATAAGTAAAAGAGTCCGTTTTTGTGGATTCAATGCTTGAAACAGCATCCAGAAACAAGGGATCTGAAATATATGTTCCGTTCCAGGAAACGGTTGTTAATTTCCCTGATACAGGAACAGCATAATCATTCGATACCAGAAGGTAATCATCAAGAAAAGAACGAGCAACGATAAAGGTATGTGATGGGTCTTCCTTAACGGCATTGACCACCCAATCGGCCTCTTTGCCTTTGGCGATGGTTCGACCTTCGGCGTATGCTCCGCTGATGGGGGAATATTCCTTTCCGTTCCAGGTGACGTGGTTTGAACGAATCTCTGCGGAGCGGTTCCCTATAAAAGCGCCGCTTTCCCATAACTTAAATACGACGGCTCCGGCAAGAACAAGGATTAACAGGCAGCGCAATATCATTTGCTTCTTTTTCAAACTGCAACCTCCTCAAATTCTGCTCAATCGGTTGATTTACTCTATCACAATTATCTTCCGGTTTCAACGACAAAGGAAAGCGCAGGGAGAGGGGGCGCAATTCCGGGAAAAGGAAAGATTCGTATTGCTTCTTGTAAAAAGCGCTTTGCCGTGCTATACTGGACTTACCAATTACACAGAAAGAGGGTACGTTATGGATAAGAAGGTTACAGGTATCGTTGCTTACATCACTTGGGTCGGTTTGCTGCTGGCATTCCTTCTGGGTGATCGTGAGGGTGCAAAGTTCCACCTGAACCAGGCTCTGGTGATTTGGCTGATCGGTTTCCTGAGTTTCATCCCTGTGATCGGCTGGTTCATCGGCGTTCTCTGCCTGATCGGTTCCATCGTGGGTATCATCTCCGCTATCCAGGGCACGGAGAAGGAGATCCCCCTGCTGGGCAAGATCAAGATCTTGAAGTAAATGAGAGAGGCCGCGCGGCTGCGCGGCCTTTTCTTTGCGCAACCGGAGGAGAAACGATGGACAATATCATTCGGCCGGGAAAGTACCGCCATTTCAAGGGCTGTGAATATGAAGTGCTTTACACGGCAAGACATTCCGAAACGATGGAGGAAATGGTCGTCTACCGGGCGCTTTACGGAGAGCGGGGCGTCTGGGTGCGCCCGGCAGCGATGTGGAAGGAAACAGTGGAGCGGGACGGCAAGACGGTTCGCCGCTTTACCTATCTGGAAGAATAAAGATCAGCGCTGCGGCTGCCGCGGCGCTGCTGCGGACGGAGAGATGAAAAGGACCGCACTGCCATATGGCAGTGCGGTCTTATCTGTTGGGAAGTTTGGGCAGAACATTACGTCCAGTCCAACGGACAATCACCGTCGAAGGAAGGACTTACTTCGTTGTATGGAACAACATCCCTTCCAATGACAAGATTGTGCTGTTCTGCGGCGATAAAGAGCCAGGAATCGTTCCAGCGGAATTCCAGGCGCACAACTCTTTGACCTTCCGGAATGACGACGGCGTCAAACGTAATGGTTTCGCCGACTTTCGGACGGATGGTGTAACGATACATCTCCGGATTGAAACTGCTGAAAGAGTCGATCTCGATTCGGCATCCGTTGTGGTTGCCATCGTGTTCAACGCGGAGCATTTTGTCTTTGTATTCGATGATGGCTTCCGCAAAGTTGATGCTTTGCTGCGTCACGGGTTCGAATTCGTCATAGTAAATATGAATGGCAGTGACTTCTCCCCGCAGAGCGTCCTCCGGGGCATCCCAGAAGATGTGCAGGGGGTGATCCATAATATCATCACCGTTATTCCAGTGCCTTGCAGCATCTTCCGGCCTTATGTAAGCGTGGGTGGACAGGTGGCACTTGGAGCATCGGACCACATAATCATCGGCATAGTCAATGAGCATTTCTCCCTTGCCGCCACAGGTGCATTGCCGGGTCAGCAGGTGGTTGTACGCATCGCAGAGATCAAAATCCATTTTATTGCCTCCCTTCGGTGTGCTTATTGTATATCGTCTTCTGTCCGTTAAACCGTACTGTTATCCGCATAGGGGGAGGTAAGTTCTGGCTGACGGGCGTTGTCGGTTGGTTTGATCGCCTTGCTGCCTGGTACAGGAGCATCAGCGCTGCAACCGCATCAGAAATGCGTCGGCTTCCTGCCGATTGGTAAATATGAAAATCTGCTTGTCGTGGTATTTTGCCAGCAGTTCCATTACCTGCGGTCGGTTTTGCAGGCGGTAGTTTTGGATAAACGCAAGAAACGCGTCGTCCTCGCCGGTTTCCGTCCAGGGCAGATCGCTTCGCGGTCTCCCGCGCCGTTTTGCGATGCCTTTCAGGCAAAGATCAGCCGGATAATCCAGAAAAATAACGGTATCGCAGGCCTGCATCCGCAGTTCCATTGTGGAGGCGTAGTTTCCGTCGATGATCCATTCGCTCCCCCGGAGCGCGTCTGACAGCCGTTCCAGGAACAGCGCGTGCGGGACCGTTGTTTGATCCGCGTTCCAATACATCCGGTCCAGATGGAACAGGGGAATGCCCGTACTGTTGTGCAGCGCCCGGGAAAAGGTGCTTTTGCCGCTTCCTGGGCAGCCGATCACGATGATTTTCTTCATACCGTACTCACCGCCAAAGTTCTGTCTGTTGTTTAGCCGAGTGTATCATATTGTTCCGCCGCTTTCAACGCCCGGCGCGGAGAAACGCCGTTGCGGGGAAACGGGGAAAAGGCGCGTTCCCTTTTACCCTTTTTGTGGTTTTAAGGCATAAATAACCTCCCTTCGTCGAAATGACGGAGGGAGGTTATTATCAGACGGTAACAACCCGACAAAGTGGAATCGGCTTACCTTTCAGCCTTTCAGTTTTTGGCGGTAATGATAACCAATGTTACCACCAAAATTGGAATCCATAAAAGTAGACCATAAACTGCACCAATGCCATAGTTCAAATAAGTTCCGCTGTGATAATAGATAATCGCCCACATAAGGTCAATTATCACTTCTGCAATTAACAGACCAATCAACACATTTTTGACACCTTTCTTGGTACGATTATGTTTAATTAGAAAACTAATGCCTAAATATACCACAACACAAACAAGCCAAAACAAGAGCCACAGTTCTGCTCCGTGGACTTGTGATAGCGAATAAATCGCAGTTACCATACAATCACACTCCTTTGTCAGATTCTAATTTATCTTTCAGGTCACTTTATCATATCTTTCTGTTTCTTTCAATGCTTGGTGAAACTGCCAAAGATTATTTCAGCCACAATTAAAGTAAACGGGATAAGGCGCGCGAATGCTTGACTTTGTACGCGGTCTGTGCTAAAATTTTTCACGATGAAAAGGCGGTGTTCCGCGCAGCGGTGACGGCGTCAAAAAAACGAGGAATGGAGATTTGAAATGGAAAGAATCAAGACTCTTGATACCCGCAACCTGTGCGAGAGCGCCAAGAACGGCGGCTGCGGCGAGTGCCAGACTTCCTGCCAGTCTGCCTGCAAGACCAGTTGCGGTGTTGCCAACCAGAAGTGCGAGAGCGCTGAGAAGTAAGCAAATTGCGATCGAAAGGTGCCGCCGGTTCAGGCGGCACTTTTTATTCCAGTAACGGAGGAACCTAGTATGGTACACCAGTATCAACTCAACGGCTACAACATTGTGCTGGACTCCTGTTCCGGCTCGATCCACGTGGTGGACGAGGTGGCCTATGACATCATTGCCGTGATCCGGGACAAGTCTGCCGACGAGATCACCGCGGAGATTATGGAGAAATACGGCCACCGGGAGGATGTGACCGAGGAGGAAGTGCGCCTCTGCATCCGGGACGTGCAGGCGCTGATCGACGCCGGAAAACTGTATACGCCCGACACATTTGCGGAGATGGCCGGCACCTTCAAGGAGCGCTCCGGCGATGTGGTGAAGGCGCTGTGCCTCCACGTGGCCCACACCTGCAACCTGAACTGCGCCTACTGCTTTGCCAGCCAGGGCAAGTACCACGGCGACCGGGCTCTGATGAGTTTCGAGGTGGGTAAGCAGGCGCTGGACTTCCTGATGGACCATTCCGGTAGCCGCCGCAATCTGGAAGTGGACTTTTTCGGCGGCGAGCCGCTGATGAACTGGGATGTGGTCAAGCGGCTGGTGGAATACGCCCGCAGCGTAGAGAAAGCGCGGGGCAAGAACTTCCGCTTCACCCTGACCACCAACGGCGTGCTGATCGACGATGACGTGATCGAATTTGCCAATCGCGAGATGAGCAACGTGGTGCTGTCGCTGGACGGCCGCAAGGAGATCAACGACCGCACCCGTGTGGACTATGCCGGCAACGGCAGTTACGACCGCATCGTGCCCAAGTTCCAGAAACTGGTGGCGGCGCGCGGCGGCAAGGACTATTATATGCGCGGCACCTTCACCCACGCCAACCCCGACTTCACCAACGATGTGTTCCATATGGCCGATCTGGGCTTCACGGAGTTGAGTATGGAACCGGTGGTCTGCGCCCCGGAGGATCCCGCGGCCCTGACCCCGGAGGATCTGGAAATCGTCAAGGAGCAGTATGAGATCCTGGCGGTGGATATGCTGCGGCGGCAGAAGGAGGGCAAGCCCATCACCTTCTACCACTATATGCTGGATCTCACCGAGGGCCCCTGTGTCTACAAGCGCATTTCCGGCTGCGGCTCCGGCACGGAGTATATGGCCGTGACGCCCTGGGGCGACCTGTATCCCTGCCACCAGTTCGTGGGCGAGGAACCGTACAAACTGGGCGACGTCTGGAACGGCGTGACCAACACGGCTCTGCGGGAGGAGTTCCGCTCCTGCAACGCCTATGCCCGCGCGGAGTGCGCGGACTGCTGGGCCAAACTGTACTGTTCCGGCGGCTGCGCCGCCAACGCCTACCACGCCACCGGAAGCATCCGCGGCGTGTATGAGAGCGGCTGCGAACTGTTCCGCAAGCGCATCGAGTGCGCCATTATGATGAAGGCAGCGGAGGAAGCGGCCCGGGGAGACGCCTGATGGACACCCCGGTGCTGGATTTCCTGCGGCGGTATGACACTGCGGGCGTGACCCGCTTTCATATGCCCGGTCACAAGGGGAAAGGCCCTCTGGGCTGCGAAGGGTGGGACATCACCGAAGTGCAGGGCGCAGACGCGCTCTACGAGGCGGACGGCATCCTTGCCCAAAGCGAGGCCAATGCCGCGGCGCTGTTTGGTTCCCGGCGGACGCTGTATTCCACCGAAGGGTCCAGCCACTGCATCCGCGCGATGCTTTATCTGGCGCTGACCAATCGCCCGGCTGGTGCCGCCCCCGTGATCGTGGCGGCGCGGAACGTACATAAGACCTTTGTTTACGCGGCGGCGCTGCTGGATCTGGATGTGGTCTGGCTGTGGCCGGAGGAGAGCACGTCGCTTTGCGGCTGTCCCGTTTCCGCAAAGCAACTGGAACAGACCCTGGCGGGTCTGGAAGCGCCGCCTGTGGCCGTGTATCTCACCAGCCCCGACTATCTGGGCGGTATGGCGGATATTGGGGCCCTTTCCCGGGTGTGCCATCGATATGGAACGCTGCTGCTGGTGGACAACGCCCACGGCGCGTACCTGAAATTCCTGCATCCCTCACTGCACCCGCTGGATCTGGGGGCGGATCTGTGCTGCGATTCCGCCCATAAGACGCTGCCGGCGCTGACCGGCGCGGCGTATCTGCACATCGCCGAAAGTCTGCCGGCTGCCTTTGCGGAATATGCAAAAGCGGCGCTGGCGCTGTTTGGTTCCACCAGCCCGTCTTACCTGACGCTGGCTTCTCTGGACGGCTGTAATGCCGCGCTGGCAGGGGAGTACCCCGCCCGCCTGCGGGATATGGCGGCGCGAGTGGACGCGCTGAAAGCGGCGCTGACGGAGAAGGGCTGGGAGGTTCTTTCCGGCGATCCGTTGCGGCTGACGCTGCGCGCGCCGGCGGGGATGACCGGCAAGGGTCTGGCGCAGCAATTGCGCAGCGACGGTATGGAGTGCGAGTATGCGGACGATGCGCTGCTGGTGCTGATGCTGTCGGCGGACAACACCGCCGCCGAAGTGGAAAAGATCCTGCAAACCTTGGGCGAATGTCCTGCCCCCCACGCGCCGCGGCAGACGCTGCCCCAGGCACGGGGCGCGCAGGTGGTTTCCATCCGGGAGGCGCTGTTTGCCCCCCACGAGATCATCCCTGCGGAGGAGGCCCTGGGCCGCATCTGCGGCACGCCGATGGTGTCCTGCCCCCCGGCCATCCCCATTGTGGTGTCCGGCGAGCGGATCGGGGAGGCCGCGCTGGCGCTGTTTGACTGCTACGGTGTGGAGCAGGTGGATGTCCTGAAATAACAAAAAGCACTTCTGCGCGGCAGAAGTGCTTTTTTCTGTGTTCAGATGGCTTCCGTGATGGAGCGCAGCGCGAGATCCAGTTCCCGGGCAAAGGTGCGGTGGCCGTCCTCTGTGAAGTGGACGCCGTCAAAACACAACGCCACACCCCACGCGCCGGCGTCGGCAAAGGCGACGCCCAGCCGCTGCGCCAGATCCCGATAAAGGGCGGGGAGGGCGGCGGAATCGGACAAAAGACGCGCCTGGGTGACCCACTCGCCCCGCTGCATAGGCGGCGGCGCCACCAGCAGGATGTGCCGCCAGACCGGGCACAGCCGGGACAGGAAGGCTTCCATCCGGGCGGCGGTCTCCGGGGCGGAGCAGCCTTGCAGCAGATCGTTGCTGCCCAGCATCACCACCAGAAGATCCGCGTCGGAACGGGGCGGGGGCAGGCAGGCTGCGGCGGGGATGGTGCGCCCGTTCATCCCGGCATTCTCGACTTCCCAGCCGTTTTCGGCCAGCAGCGCCGGCCACGGGGCGGGATAGCGGCTGCCGGAAAAGGAACGGGGGTCAAAGCCGTAGGTATTGGAATCGCCGAAGCACAGGATACGCATATGCTTCACCTTGCGGGGCGGCGGTCATTCCGCCAGAAGCCCGGTCAGGCGTGCCGCCACGGCGTCCAGGAATGCGGCGCTGGTGACGGCGGTGGCGGTGAAGCCGGGCTCCACCAGACCCACCAGATCCCGGGTCATAATGCCGCTGTTCAGGGTGTCGAAGCAGGAGCGCTCCAACTTTTCACCGAAGGCGGTCAGGTCGGACAGCCCGTCCAGTTGACCGCGCTTTTTCAGCGCGCCGGACCACGCGAAGATGGTGGCCATAGGATTGGTGGAGGTCTCCTCGCCTTTCAGGTACTTGTAATAGTGACGGGTCACCGTGCCGTGGGCGGCCTCGAACTCCGTGGTGCCGTCGGGCGCCACCAGCACGGAGGTCATCATCGCCAGAGAGCCGAAGGCGGTGGAGACCATATCGCTCATCACATCGCCGTCGTAGTTTTTGCAGGCCCAGATATAGCCGCCCTCGGAGCGGATCACGCGGGCCACGGCGTCGTCGATGAGGGTGTAGAAGTAAGAGATGCCCAGTTCTTCAAACTTCCCGCGGTAGGCTTCGTACTCCTCCTCGAAGATGCGCTTGAAGGCGCCGTCGTAGACCTTGGCAATGGTGTCCTTGGTGGAGAACCAGAGGTCTTGTCTGGTGTCTACGGCATACTGGAAGCAACTGCGTGCAAAGGAACGGATGGAGGATTCCTTGTTGTGAGCGCCCTGCCACACGGCGGGGCCGTCCACTTTCTGCACGGTCACGGTCTGCTCGGCACCGCTCTCGCCCTTGAAGGTCAGCGTGGCGACGCCGGGCTCGGTGGTTTCCAGATCCACCGCTTTGTACACGTCGCCATAGGCGTGGCGGGCAATGGTAATGGGGTATTTCCAGTTTTTCACCACGGGGCGGATGGCGTCGATGCAGATGGGGGCGCGGAACACCGTGCCGTCCAGAATGGAGCGGATGGTGCCGTTGGGGGATTTCCACATTTCCGTCAGTTGGGGATACTCAACCATACGCTGTTGGTTTGGTGTAATGGTTGCACACTTTACAGCGACACCAAGCCGTTTGGTGGCGTTGGCGGCGTCCACCGTCACCTGATCCCGGGTCTCGTTGCGGTGCAGCAGACCCAGATCGTAGTATTCCGTTTTGAGATCCACGAAGGGGAGGATCAGTTTTTCCTTGATCATCGCCCACAGGATGCGGGTCATTTCGTCGCCGTCCATCTCCACCAGCGCGGTGGTCATTTTGATTCGTTCCGTATGCGTCAGCCCTCTCTGTAAGAATTTTTCGGGGGAGGAGAACCGTCGCCGCAAAGGGCGGCGGCGCTTTCGTTTTTATGTTCCTCAATATAGCACAAATCCCTCTTTTTGCAAGGGGTATTTGCGGCAGGGCACTGCGCCGCACAAAAAAACAGGCGGGCCGAAGGATAGGCCCGCCTGCTTTGGCGTGGGGTCAGGTATAGCGCTGTGTGGTCACGTCGAAGACGCCCCGGGTGGTGATCCGCAGGGTGGGGATCACGGGCAGCGCCATAAAACTGAGGGTCATAAAGGGGTCGATGCCCCGGCCGACGCCCAGCCGGTGGGCCTCCGCTTTGGCGGCTTCCAGCGTTTCATTGACGGTGGCCAGCGGCGCGTCGCTCATAATACCGGCAATGGGGAGGGGGACTTCCGCGACGCTGCGGCCGCCGTCCCAGACCACGATGCCACCGCCCAACTCCGCCACACGATTCACCGCGGCGGCGCAGTCCGCGTCGCTTGCACCCACCACGATGATGTTGTGGGAATCGTGGGACACGGAGGTAGCCACGGCGCCGGAGCGCAGGCCGTAGCCCCGCAGATAGCCGACGCCGATGTGGCCGGTGTTTTTGTGCCGCTCCACCACAGCGATTTTCAGGATGTCGCTGTCAGGGTCTGCCCGCTCGGCGCGGCCGGCATCCACCGTGGTGATCTCGCCGTCCACCATACCGATGATGCTGCGGGAGGCGGAGGTTTCAAAATCCGCGGCGGAAAGCGTGGGCAGGTGGAAGGTCTCGCGGGCGCGGCGGTGGAGGGCGGGGGCAATCTCCGGCGCGGGGAAGTCCGCCATCACGCCGTTTTCTGCCATCAATCGGCCCTCTTTATAGACCTGTTCGATGTTGAAATCCCGGAAGTTATCGATGATGACGAAGTCGGCCAGATAGCCCGGCGCCACGCCGCCCCGGTTGTTCAGCAGGAAGTAGCGGGCAGCGGTGTGGCAGGCCGCCTTGACGGCGATGATGGGGTCTGCGCCCAGACGGATGGCCTTCCTGACGATGTGGTCGATGTGCCCCTTTTCCAGCAGGTCGCTGGGGTGCTTGTCGTCCGTGCAGAACATACAGCGGTCGGCGTATTGGGTGGTCAGCAGCGGCATCAGCGCTTCCAGATTCCGGGCGGCGGTGCCGTCCCGGATCATAATGAACTGCCCTCGTTCCAGTTTGGCGATGGCGTCGTCCAGATCGTGGCACTCGTGGTCGGAATAGACGCCGGCGGACATATAGGCGTTGAGGGTGTTGATGGGCAGGTCGGGGGCGTGGCCGTCGATCTTCTTATGGAAGGACTGGGCGGAGAGGATCTTTTCCAGACACCCCGCATCCCCGTTGACCACACCCACGAAATTCATCATCTCCGCCAGACCCTGTACCCGGGGGTGGGCGTAGAAGCGTTCCAGACTGCGGTAGTCCAGTTCGGCGCCGGCTTCGTCCAGCGGCGTTGCCGGCACGCAGGAGGGCAGCATAAACCGTACATCCACCGGCAGACCCTCGGTGGCTTGCAGCATATAGTCCACACCCTCTGTCCCCATAACGTTGGCGATCTCGTGGGGGTCGGTGATGACCGTGGTAGTCCCGTGGGGCAGCACCGCCTTTACAAATTCCGCGGGGGAGACCAGGGAACTTTCCAGATGGATGTGGGCGTCCAGAAAGCCGGGCAGCACGATCTTGCCGCTGCAATCCACCTCCGTCGTGCCGGAGTAACGTCCCATTCCTGCGATGAGCCCCTCCGCCACGGCGATGTCCGCGTGGCAGAGCGCGTTGGAGAATACATTCACATAGGTGGCGTTCTTTAACACCAGATCCGCGCGTTCCTGACCCATCGCCACCCGGATGAGGCGGCGTTTCTTTTCCAGTTTTTCCTGCAATTCACCGGTGTTTGGTTCAAACATTGGCGTGCCCCCTTTGTTGTGGTATTATTTTGGGTTATGATAGGCATAAAATAAAATTATATCTATTGGAAAAAGTATACGATAAAACCGCGAATTTGTCCAGCGGAAACGCAGACTTTTTTACGGGTCGGAAAAGGCTTTTTTTGGGCACATCCGTTGCGAAAACGCAGGAAATAGGGTATACTGATTAAATCTGTATTCTGTTTGCGGGAGGCGTATTCCCTTGAAACTTATGGTCATCGACGGCAACAGCATCATCAACCGCGCGTTTTACGGCATTCGTCCCCTCAGCACCCGGGACGGACTGTATACCCACGCCATTTTCGGCTTTCTGACAACGCTGCTCCGTTTGGAGAGCGAGGAGGCCCCCGACGCGGTCTGCGTCACCTTTGACGTCCACGCGCCCACCTTCCGCCACACCGCCGACGCGGCCTATAAGGCCACCCGCAAGCCGATGCCGGAGGAACTTCGGATGCAGATGCCGGTGCTGAAAGAGGTGCTGGATGCCCTGAACATCCCCCGCTACGAACTGGCGGGCTGGGAGGCCGACGACCTCATCGGCACCATCTCCCGCAAGTGTGAGGCGGCGGGCTGGGACTGCACCGTGGTCACCGGCGATAAGGACTCGCTCCAACTCATTACGGAGCATACGAAGGTAAAACTGGTGTCTACCCGGATGGGACAGACCACCACCAAGGATATGACCCCGGAAACGTTCCGGGAGCAGTACGGCTTTGCGCCCATCCATATGATCGACCTGAAAGCCCTGATGGGCGACGCCTCGGACAACATCCCCGGCGTGGCGGGCGTGGGCGAAAAGACCGCGATGGAACTCATTCAAAAGTATGAGAGCGTCGAGGCCATCTATGCCCGGCTGCCGGACATCGAGGCCAAGCCTGCCGCCCTGAAAAAACTGGAAGCGGGGGAGGAGAGCGCCCGCCATTCCTACTGGCTGGCCACCATCGCTCTCGATGCACCACTGGACTTTGCCCCGGAAGCCAACCTGAAAAAAGCGCCCGCGGCCGAGGCGTACCCGCTGTTTTTACGGCTGGAATTTGCAAAACTGATCGAGAAGTTCGGTTTGCAGCCGGCGGAGCCGGCTGCGGCGCCCAAAGAGGAGCGCTCCTGTACCGTGACGGCAGAGCGGGTGACGGCGCCGGAGCAGGCAGAGAAGTTGCTGGACCTGTGGCGGAACGCCGACTATGTGTCCCTTCTGACCCTGCCCGACCTGACCGGCGTGGTGGTGGACTGCGAAACCGGACCGGACACCTCCGTGAGCGCGGAACTGTTTTTTGAAAGTTACACGGGCGACTGGAACGCGCTGCTGAACGCGCTCTTTTCCGCCGACATCAAAAAGGTTTCCCACAACGTGAAGGACCTGATGCGGACGCTGCTGGAAAACGGCCTGTCCGCAGACGGCTTCGTGTTCGACACGGCGCTGGCGGCCTACCTGCTGGACGCCACGGCGGGCAGTTACGATCTGGAACGGCTGTTTGTGGCCTATTTCAATTCCGAACTGCCAAAACCCATCTATCTGGAACCGGACGCCTTCTCCCTGCTGGGGGATACCGCTGCGGCGGAGGCGGCCTTCCACAGCCACACGGCGGCTGTGGATGCCCTGTATGAGACCCTTTCCGAAAAACTGGACGTCCAGGGGATGCGGGAACTGTTTGAAACCGTGGAACTGCCCCTGTGCCGCGTGCTGGCGGAGATGGAACTGACTGGCTGCAAGGTGGACAAGGGTGCGCTGGTGTCCTTCGGCGAGATGCTCTCCGGGCGGATCGCGGAGTTGGAGCAGGCTATCTACGACCTGGCGGGGGAGACCTTCAACATCAATTCCCCCAAGCAGTTGGGTGAGATCCTGTTCGGCAAACTGGGCCTGCCTCACGGGAAAAAGACCAAGACCGGCTGGTCCACCAATGCCGACGTGCTGGAAAAACTGCGCTACGAGGCCCCTGTGGTGGGGATGATTTTGGAGTATCGCCAGTATGCGAAACTGAAATCCACCTATGCCGACGGATTGCTGAAAGCCATTGATCCCGACGGCCGCATCCGCACCAGGTTCCAGATGACAGTAACGGCCACGGGCCGTCTGTCCTCCACGGAGCCGAATTTGCAGAACATTCCTGCCCGTACCGACCTTGGCAGCGAGATCCGGAAAATGTTTGTGCCTGCCGACGGCTGCGTGCTGGTGGATGCGGACTACTCCCAGATCGAACTGCGATTGCTGGCGCACATCTCCGGCGACGAGGCGATGCGGGGAGCATTCACCTCCGGGCAGGACATCCACACCGCCACGGCGGCGCAGGTGTTCCGCGTGCCGATAGAGGACGTGACGCCCGAGATGCGCCGCAGCGCCAAGGCGGTGAATTTCGGCATCGTGTACGGCATTTCCGCCTTCTCCCTGTCCCAGGATATCGGCGTGTCCGTGGCGGAGGCGAAAGCCTATATGGACGCCTATTTCGCCACCTTCCCCGGTGTGCGCAGATATATGGACGAAGTGGTGGAGCAGGCGAAGGAAAAGGGCTATGTGGAAACGATTTACCGCCGCCGCAGAGACCTGCCGGAATTGAAGTCCTCCAACTTCAATCTCCGGGCTTTCGGTGAGCGTGTGGCGCTGAATATGCCCATTCAGGGCACGGCGGCCGATCTGATGAAACTGGCGATGACCGCCGTCTGGAAGCGGCTGCGCGCCGAAGTGCCTGCGGCACGGCTTGTGCTGCAAGTCCACGACGAACTGATCGTGGAGTGCGCCGCGGCCGATGCGGAAAAGGTGGCGCGGCTGGTAGGCGAAGAAATGGAACAGGTCGCGGCGCTGTCTGTGCCTTTGACGGCAGAGGCGCACTGGGGCTGCAACTGGTTGGAGGCGAAGGGATGAAACGTCTGATCGTGATTTTGGGCGTGGCAGCCACGGCAACCTCTGCCATTCTGGTGCGGTATTCCACTGCGCCCTCGCTGGTTCTGGTGATGTACCGGATGCTGCTGACCGTGGCGCTGCTGGCGCCGCCCACACTGCTGAAAAACAGGCAGGAACTGAAAGCCTTGCAGCGCAGGGACTGGCTGCTGTGTGCCGTCAGCGGCATCTTTATCGGCCTGCACTTTGCGGCGTATTTTGAGGCCCTGAAATGGACGTCCATTGCGGCGGCAGTGGTGCTGGCGGATACGGAAGTGCTGTTCGTGGCCTTTGCCACGGTGCTGATCTTCCGCAGGAAACTCTCCGGCAAGGCGTGGATTGCCATTTGGCTGGCCTTTGGCGGCAGCATCGTGATCGCCGCGGCGGAAACCACCGCAGGCGCGGATCCCCTGCGGGGCAATCTGCTGGGCTTGGTTTCTGCAATGCTGATGGCAGTCTACACGATGATCGGCTCCGTGTGCAGAAAACGGGTCTCCACCACGGTCTATACCTTCCTGGTGTACGGTATGGCGGGGCTGACCGTGACCACCGTAGCCATTTTCAGCGGCACGCAGATGACGAACATCGGAGCGATGAACTGGGCCATTTGCCTGGGCCTTGCGATCTTCCCCACGTTGCTGGGACACAGCGTGTTCAGTTGGGGATTGAAATATCTGCCGCCCACCTTCATTTCCACGGCCAAACTGCTGGAACCGGTGCTGGCCGCCGTGATGGGCTGGCTGCTGTTCCGGGAAAATCCCGGCTGGCAGGTGGTGGTCGGCGGTGTGATCGTTGTGGTGGGCATTGCCCTGTACGGCCGGGTGGAGGCCGCAGAAAAAGAGGAGAATTGATGTATGGCTGATACGAGAATGCAGGTACATATCGTGCCTATGACGGCGGAGCATCTGGACGAGGTGGCAGAACTGGAACGCATCTGCTTCTCCGTGCCCTGGTCCCGCAATATGCTGGCAGAGGAACTGGACAATCTGCTCTCGGCCTTCCTGGTGGCGCTGGACAGCAGCGGCGCCGTGGTGGGCTATGCCGGATTGCAGGTGGTTCTGGACGAAGGCTACATCACCAATGTGGCGGTGCGGCCCGACTGCCGCCGGCAGGGGATCGCCGGCAAACTGCTGCAAGTCTTTCTGGACTTTGCGCAGGGCAACAAACTGGCATTTCTGACCTTGGAGGTGCGCGCCTCCAACTATGACGCCATCGCCCTCTACGGCAGCCGCGGTTTCCGCAGCGTGGGCCGGCGGAAGAACTACTATGAGCATCCCAAGGAGGATGCCATCATTATGACAAGGAACTTTGACTATGGAACTGCGGATACCGACGCGTGAGGCGCTGCGGGACTTTTACAACATCCATATGAAAGAGGCCTTCCCCCCGGCGGAATTGAAGCCCCTGTCCGCCATTGAGCGGATGTGGAGGGACGGCTGGTATAAGCCCTACTGCCTGTATGACGATGGCGGCACGGAAGTTGTGGGCTGCGCCTTTTTGTGGCTGGGGCACGACGGCTGGGGACTGCTGGATTACCTGTGCGTCTGCGCCGCTCGGCGCAACGACGGTCTCGGCGCGGTGATGCTGCGCCTGCTGCCGAAAGCGGAACCGGGTATGGTCATCTTCGGCGAGGCGGAGGCCCCCGTCCACGCCCCTGACCCTGCGATGGCGGAGCGACGGCTGGGCTTCTATCGGCGCTGCGGCCTGCGCGCGGCGGGCTATGACACGGAGATTTTCGGCGTCCACTATAAAACGCTGTATCTGGCAGAGCGAAATGTGGCGGACGAAGAACTGATGGCGGAGCATCGCTTTGTCTACCAAAACTCCTTTACACCAGAGAAATACCAAATGTTTGTCCGCATCCCCTGCGACCCTGAAATCGCCCCGGGCCAACAGGTGGCGTGGGATCAATGAGAGAAAGAAGGTCTTGCTGTGAAAATACTGGCTTTTGAATCCTCCTGTGACGAAACCGCCGTTGCGGTGGTGGAGGATGGCCGGAACGTCCTTTCCGATGCCATCGCCTCTCAGGTGGACATCCACGCCATCTATGGCGGCGTGGTGCCGGAGATCGCCTCCCGCAAGCATACGGAGGTCATCGCGGCGTTGACGGAGCAGGCGCTGAAAGAGGCGAACTGCACCCGGCAGGACATCGACGCCGTGGCGGTGACCTATGCCCCCGGTCTCATCGGCGCGGTGCTGGTGGGATTGAGTTTTGCCAAGTCTATGGCCTTTGGTCTGGGCGTGCCCCTGATCCCCGTGCATCACATCCGCGGACACATCGCCGCCAACTATCTGGCCTTCCCGGAACTGGAACCGCCCTTCCTGGCGCTGGCTATCTCCGGCGGCAATACCCTGCTCATCGACGTGCGCAGTTATACGGATATGGAGATTTTGGGCGCGACCCGGGACGATGCGGCAGGCGAGTGCTTTGACAAGGCGGCCCGCGTGCTGGGCCTGCCTTATCCCGGCGGACGGCCTATGGACGAATTGGCGCAGACTTCTGCCGGCGGCGTGTACAAACTGCCCCAGGCCCACGTGGACGGCGCCCCGCTGGATCTGAGTTTTTCCGGTTTGAAGACTGCGGTGGTCAATCTGGCCCACCACGCCGAGCAGGTGGGAGAGGAACTGGACCGCGGCGCGCTGGCCCGGGACTTTGCCCAGGCGGTCAGCGACGCCCTGGTGCCCCGCGTGGTGGAAGCCGCCCGGCTGGCGGGACGCAAGACCGTTGTGGCGGCCGGCGGTGTGGCGGCAAATTCCATCATTCGTGGCGATTTGGAGCGCGCCTGCCGTGAGAACGATCTGCGGCTGTTTATGCCGCCGCTGAAACTGTGCGGCGACAACGGCGCAATGGTCGGCGCACAGGGCTATTACGAATATCTGGCCGGCCACACGGCGGGAATGGATCTGAACGCCTACGCCACCCGCGACATTGCCGAATAAAGCACCCCCGACTTCGGATATCCTATCAAGGATGTCCGAAGTTTTTTTGCGCCGTCGGTGCGGGCGATGCCCGCGCGTCGCCGGTGGGATAAGGAGAAGCATATGGAAGAAAAGAACTACCGGCCCTTCATACCGGCCGACCGTGTGGTTCCGGAACTGACGCCGTTTGCCGTGGTGCTGGGCGGTCTGCTGGCCATCATTTTCGGCGGTGCAAACGCCTATCTGGGCCTGCGGGTGGGTCTGACGGTCTCCGCCTCCATCCCGGCGGCGGTGGTCTCTATGGGCGTGATCCGCTTCGTGTTCCGGCGCAGTTCTATTCTGGAAAACAACGTGGTGCAGACCATCGGCTCTGCCGGAGAATCCGTGGCGGCCGGCGCCATCTTCACGCTGCCGGCGCTGTTTATGTGGGCGGCGGAGGGCGTGTGCGACACGCCCTCCCTCTGGCAGATCGGTCTGCTGGCCCTGTGCGGCGGTGTGCTGGGCGTTATGATGATGATCCCCCTGCGCAGCGCCCTGATCGTGCAGGAGCACGGCGTCTTGCGCTATCCCGAGGGCACCGCCTGCGCCGGCGTGCTGATGGCCGGCGAAGAGAAAGGCAGCGGTGCGGCCACGGTGTTCTGGGGCGTGGGCATTTCGGCGGTTTACAAATTCCTTGCCGATGGACTGAAAGTCTTTCCCAGTGAGGTGGACTACACCATCCCCGCCTATAAAGGCGCGGGGTTCGGCGTGGACGTGCTGCCGGCGCTTGCGGGTGTAGGCTATATCTGCGGCCCCCGCATCGCGTCCTATATGTTCGCGGGCAGTGTCGCGGCGTGGTTGGTGCTGATGCCGCTGATCGCGCTGTTCGGCGGCGAAGCGGTGATCTATCCCGCGGAGGTGAGCGTTGCGGCACTCTGGCAGCAAAGCGGTACCTGGGGCTTGTGGAGCACCTTCATCCGCTATATTGGCGCCGGGGCGCTGGCGGCAGGCGGCATTTTCAGCCTGATCAAAACGCTGCCAATGATCGCCCGCACCTTCCGTGCGGCTTTCCGGCAGTATGGCAGGCGATCGGGCAGTACCCTGCGCACCCAGCAGGATATTTCCACCGCCGTAGTGCTGTGCGTCAGCGGGGCGGTGGGGCTGTTCCTGTGGCTGTTTCCCGGTATTCCGGTGGATTTCGCCGGTGCGCTGATGATCCTGATCTTCGGCTTCTTCTTTGCCACGGTCTCCTCCCGTATGGTGGGGCTCATCGGCGCCTCCAACAATCCGGTGTCCGGTATGTCCATCGCCACGCTGCTCATCGCCGCCACGCTGCTCAAAGCCGGCGGCGCGGACGGCGGGGAGGGAATGGTGGGCGCCATCGCCATCGGGTCCGTGATCTGCATCATTGCCGCCATTGCCGGTGACTGCTCCCAGGATCTGAAAACCGGATTCCTGCTGGGCGCGACCCCCAGACGCCAGCAGGTCGGCGAACTGATCGGCGTGACGGTCTCCGCCGTGGCCATCGGTGCGATTTTGTATCTGCTCAACGCTGCGTGGGGCTTTGGCTCAGAGCAACTGGGCGCGCCGCAGGCTGTGATGATGAAACTGCTGGTGGAGGGTGTTATGGAGGGGGACCTCCCTTGGACGCTGGTCTTTACCGGTGTGTTTCTGGCGGCGGTCATCGAGATTTTGGGTCTGCCGGTGCTGCCGGTGGCCATCGGCATCTATCTGCCCATCCACCTCAACGCCGCCATTATGCTGGGCGGTCTGGTGCGCCTCTGGGTGGAAAAGAGAAGCGGTGCCGGGGAAGAGGCGGAAACCGAAGCGGTGCAGAGGGGCATCCTGTATTCCTCCGGCCTCATCGCCGGGGAAGGCGTGGTGGGCATCCTCCTGGCGGTGCTGGCGGTGCTGGGCGTGGATCTGGATCGTTCTGCCGTGCTGTATCTGGGCCGAGGCGGCGCGCTGGCGGCCTTTGGGGCGCTGCTGGCGTCTTTTGGATGGTTTGCCCTTCGGCGGACGGCGCGGAAGGAGGGCTGAAATGCGGGCGGCGAGAAAAAACTTTTTGGACTGCATCCCTGCGATTCCTCATACCACCAACTGGGAGGAGCAGGATGGCATCGTTACGATCCATATGACCCATCGCGGCTTGTTTGCCGCTGTGGCACAGTGGTGCTTCCGCCGCCCGCGGGTCAGTCATATCCGCCTGGATGCCTGTTCCAGTTTTGTGTTCCGGAGCATCGACGGGCAGCGGACGGTGGAAGATCTGGCCCGGCTGGTGGACGTCCGGTTCGGCGGAGAAGCGGCACCGCTGTACGGGCGGCTGGTCCGTTTTTTGCAGATTTTGCGGAACAATCGCTTCATAGAATACCGAAATATGTAGAATACCCGCTGGAATGGATGGAAAAGAGCCGGGAAAAATGCAGAAACAAATTTTGCAAGCGGTTGTATCCGAAAATGGGGTCGGATTTGACGGAACAGAGGTCGCCGATGCAGGACGGTAAAGAAGTGAGGGCAGTCCTTGCAGGGGATTGAAAAAAAGCGGTGTAAAAGCAACAGAAAAATTCCCAAAAGGTTGTTATGTAAAGTCGTAACCTGATTTTCCAAGAGGGGACAACTTAGGTTGCGCGGACTGTAAGAAACTGGGAAAAATGACGGAAACCATTGAAATACAAGAGGAAAATGAGTGTGGAAAACTGTGTGGAAAATGTGAATAACTTCTTGTAAATGTGGATTATTAATTTTTTTATGTAAAGAAACATAAAGCGGGAAGCAGGCCGGAAACCGTCAGTCAAGAAAAAATTTTTGCAGAAAAAGAGGGAAATCAGAGAAATTTAATTGTGCGATTTTCTGACTTGACAGTGCTTTTTTCGACAAATTCCAAAATGCGCCGACAAAATGAGAAAAATATTTTGCAGGAAAACTTGTAATTATACAAAACGTATTCTTTCTGGCTTTAAAGCCGCGCAGAAAGCGGCTGTGGAAATTGGTGTTGACGATAGAGAAAAAATATGGTATGATTGCCGTCGGCTGAAAGACTTGCTGGTGTAGCTCAGCCGGTAGAGCAACTGATTCGTAATTTCTATATCACCCCGCATACAAGTTCATAAGCTGGTATAGCTCAGTCGGTAGAGCAGCTGATTCGTAATCAGCAGGTCGCAGGTTCGAGTCCCGTTACCAGCTCCAAAAACGCTCAAAAACTACGGTTTTTGGGCGTTTTTAGTTCTAAATTGTTCTAATTGCTTGACCCACATTTTTGGGATTTGACCCATAACGCACTGATTACGAATCAGTTCTTCGAAAAAGAAATTATCTGAGCAAACCCTCAAGACTCACCTTTGACCCACACGGGAACAAAGAG
>SVKT01000015.1 GCA_015068335.1 Oscillospiraceae bacterium
TGCGCCTTCTGCCTTTGGGCGGCTTCTGCGCGATGGAGGGCGAGGATGAGGACACCGGCGACGAGCGAGCCTTTGTGCGGCAGAGCGGCTGGAAAAAATTTGCCATCCTTGCCGCCGGTCCGTTTATGAATTTCGTGCTGGGCGTGCTGATCATCACGGCGCTCTTTGCCGGTGCGTCTGGCTTCAATGTGGACCGCGTGTCCGGGCTGGCGCCGGAATTTGAGTATACCGGCGAAAATGGCCTGATGGAAGGCGACCTGTTTTACAAGGTGAACGGCTACCGCACCTATCTGGCCGGGGATACCCAAACCTACCTTACCTTCGCGGGGGATACCGTGGACATTGAGGTGGTGCGTGACGGACGGCACATTCTGGTAGAGGATGTGGCGCGGAAGACCTGCACCGGCTCGGACGGCGAGACCTATCAGGGGTTTGGCGTCTTTCTGGGCTACCAGACGGTTCCGGCGGGCTTTTTCACCACGCTGCGCTTCATCTGGTATCAGGCGCTGGACTTTGTCCAGTTGGTGTGGTTCAGTCTGGCGCAACTGTTTACCGGCGGCGTGGGGGTGCAGGATCTCAGCGGCCCCGTGGGCATCGTCTCCACGATGACCGAAGTGGGTGAGGCCACCCAGGAGGCGGCGGGTATGGGCGTTGCACTGTCCAATCTGGCCTATTTCGGGGCGATGATCGCCGTGAATCTGGCGGTGATGAATCTGCTGCCGATCCCGGCGCTGGACGGCGGCCGCATTTTCTTCCTGGCGGTGGATGCGATCTGTCTGCTGCTGTTTCGCCGCAAGATCCCCGAGAAGTATCAGGGCTGGGTCAATACGGCAGGCTTTGCGGTGTTGATGGGACTTATGCTTCTGGTTACGTTCCAGGATGTATTCAAACTTTTTCGGTAAGAATTGAGGCAAAACGATGACGAGGCAATTGTTTGTGGGCTCGGTTCCCGTGGGCGGCGGCGCTCCGGTGTCCGTCCAGTCTTGTGCAATACAAAGACCGACGATGTGGCGGCCACTGTGGCACAGATCCGTGCGCTGGAAGCAGCGGGCTGCGAGATCGTCCGGGTGGCCATCCCCGATCAGGCGGCGGCCGAGGCGGTGGATCAGATCAAGGAGCAGATCCGCATTCCCTTGATCGCCGACATCCATTTCAACTATAAATATGCTCTGGAATGCGCCGCCCGCGGCATTGACGCCATTCGTATCAATCCCGGCAACATCGGCGGGGAGGAGAATGTGAGGGCGGTGGCAGAAGCCTGCCGCGCCCGGAACATTCCCATCCGTATCGGCGTCAACGGCGGTTCCCTGGAAAAGGAACTGCGGGCAAAATACGGCGGTGTGACGGCTGAGGCCCTTGTGGAAAGTGCTATGGGGCACGCGCGGCTGCTGAATAAGTTTGATTTTGATGACATCTGCATCAGCGTGAAATGCTCTGATGTGCCGCTGACGATGGCGGCCTATCGCCTGCTTGCCGAGCGGACGGAGTATCCGCTGCACCTCGGCGTCACAGAGGCCGGTACGCCCTCTATGGGTATGGTCAAAAGCGCTATGGGCATCGGCGGACTGCTGTGTATGGGCATTGGCGATACCATCCGCGTGACGCTGACGGCAGACCCTGTTGAGGAGATCTATGCCGCTCATAAGATCCTGAAAGCCGCGGGGCTGCGCAAAGAGGGCGTGAATCTCATTGCCTGCCCCACCTGCGGCCGTACCCGCATCGACCTGATCCCTCTGGCGGAGGAAGTGGAACGGCGGCTGGCAAACTGCCGGAAAAATATCACCGTCGCGGTGATGGGTTGTGCCGTTAACGGGCCCGGAGAAGCCGCGGCGGCGGATATCGGCATTGCCGGCGGCAAGGGCGAGGGTTTGATCTTCCGGAAAGGAGAAATCCTTTACAAGGTTTCAGAGGAGAGACTTTTAGATGCCTTAATGGATGAAATCGAAAAACTATGAACGTAAGAGAGAAAGGGCGGAGAAATGCTCCGCCCTGTTCCTGTGAGTGATAACGGAAAGGGAGACAAATGGCAGGAAATATTCCGTTTTTTAATATGTTTGCGGAGTTGCAGACCTATCCGGAACTGCGGCTGAAACTGTCGGGTGCAGAACTGACCGGCGCCAGCATCGACCAGGCTAGTATGTCCATTACGCTGAAATTGCAGACGAAAGTGGTGTTGCAGGAGGCAGATCTGGCTGTGGCGCAGGAGGCCATCTGCAAAGCCTACGGCTTCAATCGCGTGGAGATCGAATACACCTGCTTGGAGCCCGTCGCGTCCCAGAGCCACGGCGCATCCTCCTCCGAAAGCGACGGCAAAAAGCCGGCGGGGAAGATCATTCTGGGCAAAGCCATCAAGGGCAAAGTTATGTTGATGAAGGATCTGACCTTGAAGACGGGAACTGCTTCCGTCTGCGGTAAGGTCTTTGGCTTTGAGTCCCGCGAGACCCGCCGACCTGGACAGTGGGTGGTTTCCTTCGACCTGACGGACGATACAAATTCCATCACCGTGGTGAAATTTACAAACCAGAAGGAAGCGCAGATGTTGGAGAGCGCCGTGAAGCCCGGTATGTGGCTTGCGGTGAAGGGCAGAGTGGAGGCGACCCGTGACGGCAAGGACATCCAGTTGAGTCCTTATGACATCAACATTGTCGATCACGCGGCGCGGCAGGATCTTGCTCCGGTCAAACGGGTGGAACTGCATCTGCACACCAAGATGAGCAATATGGACGCCCTGACGGACACCAAGGACGTCATCAAACAGGCCATCAAATGGGGGCATCCCGCCATCGCCATCACCGATCACGGCTGTGCACAGTCTTTTCCGGACGCGTGGCACGCCGCCGGCGATAAAATCAAGATCCTCTACGGTGTGGAGGGTTATTTCGTCAACAACATCGACGACCGCATCGTGGTGCACGGCACGCAGGATTGCGGCCTTGACGATGAATTTGTCTGCTTCGACATTGAGACCACCGGCTTGAAGGTGGATCGTGAGGTCATCACCGAGATCGGCGCTGTGGTGGTGAAAAACGGACAGATCACAGAGCGTTTCCAGACTTTTGTGAATCCCAACCGCCGCCTGACGCCGGAGATCATCGGCCTGACCGGTATTACCGACGAAATGTTGAAGGACGCGCCTCAGGCAAAGGAGGCGCTGACGGCCTTTTTGCAGTTTGTGAACGGCCGCCCGCTGGCGGCACATAACGCCGAATTTGACATCGGTTTCATCCGTGCCGGCTGCCGTGAGGCGGGACTTGATTTTGCGCCTACTTATGTGGATTCCCTGATCCTGGCCCAGAATCTGCTGCCGGATCTGGGAAAATATAAACTGGACATTGTGGCGGAGCATTTGGATCTGCCCGCTTTCAACCACCACCGGGCCAGCGATGACGCCGCCACGGTGGGCTATATGCTGATCCCGTTCTGGGAAATGCTCCGTAAGCGGGGCATCCACACCTTGCAGGCCATCAATCCGGAAATGGAAAAACTGCGTCCCCAGGGAAGCAAGTCCAACCGTTTCCCCAAGCATATCATCCTGCTTGCCCGGAACAAGGTGGGATTAAAAAATCTCTACCAGATGATCTCTGCATCTAATCTGAAATATTTCAAGCGCGTGCCCACGATCCCCAAGAGCCTTTTGAACGAGCATCGTGAGGGCATCATCGTGGGCGCAGCCTGTGAGGCTGGCGAACTGTTTCAGGCGGTGGCGGCCCACAAGGATTGGGACGAGTTGAAGCGCATCGCGGATTATTATGACTACTTGGAGATCCAGCCACTGTGCAACAACGCCTTTATGCTGCGAAACGGCGACGTGCAGTCGGAGGAGGAACTGCGGGAATTCAACCGCATCATCGTCCGTCTGGGTGAGGAACTGGGCAAGCCGGTGTGCGCCACCGGTGACGTCCATTTCCAGGAACCGGAGGACGAGATCTACCGCCACATCATCCTGGCCTCCAAGAAGTTTGCAGACGCCAACGAATCCCTGCCCATCTACTTCAAGACCACCCAGGAAATGCTGGAAGAATTCAGTTATCTGGGGGAGGAGAAGGCCTATGAGGTGGTGGTGACCAACACCCGGCTGGTGGCGGATCAGGTGGAGACCTTTGAACTGCTGCCCAAAGAACTGTTCCCGCCCCGTCTGGAAAACTCCGAGGCGGATCTGGATCGTCTGGTGTGGGAAAAGACCCATCGGCTGTACGGCGACAACCCGCCCCAGCACATTGTGGATCGCCTGAACGTGGAACTGGGCGGCATTCTGGGCAAATATGACGTGGTCTATATGTCCGCCCAGAAACTGGTGCAGCGCAGCCTGGAAAACGGTTATCTGGTTGGCTCCCGTGGCTCTGTGGGCTCTTCGCTGGTGGCATATATGTCCGGCATTACGGAAGTCAACTCCCTGCCGCCCCATTACCGCTGCCCGAAGTGCCGCAACAGCGAATTCGTTACGGATGGCAGTTACGGCTGCGGCGCCGATATGCCGGATAAGGATTGTCCCGTCTGCGGCACCAAGTATGTCAAGGACGGCTTTGACATCCCCTTTGAGACCTTCCTGGGTTTTGGCGGCGGCAAGGTGCCCGATATCGACCTGAACTTCTCCGGCGAATATCAGGCACGCGCCCATCGCCACGCCATCGAGATGTTCGGCGAATCCCAGGTGTTCCGCGCCGGAACCATCGGTACGCTGGCGGACAAGACTGCCTTTGGATTCGTGTTGAAATACTTGGAGGAAAACGGGATGGAGGCCGGCGGCGCGGAGAAGAAGCGTCTGGCTACCGGCTGTGTCGGCGTACGACGAACCACCGGGCAGCATCCCGGCGGTCTGGTGGTCGTGCCGGATGACAAGAGTGTGGAGGATTTCTGTCCTGTGCAGCACCCGGCAGATGACGATAATTCCGATACCATCACGACGCATTTTGAATATCATTCTATGGAGGACAACCTCCTGAAACTGGATATGCTGGGACACGATGATCCCACGATGGTGCGTATGATGCAGGATCTCACGGACGTGGACCCGCAGACCATCCCGCTGGACGATCCGGACACGATGTCCATTTTCACGTCCAGCAAGGTGCTGGGCTATGAGAATGACGAGATCCTCGGCCCCACCGGCGCCGTGGCGATCCCGGAGTTCAACACCCGCTTTACCCGCCAGATGCTGATGGACACCCAACCCAAGGACTTCAACACGCTGGTGCGATTGTCCGGCTTCTCCCACGGAACGGACGTTTGGCTGGGAAACGCCAAGGATCTGATCCTGGAACAGGGCGTCCCCGTTACCAGCACCGTAGGCTGCCGTGACGATATTATGCTCTACCTGATCTCTATGGGTCTTGACCCGAAAATGAGTTTCAAGATTATGGAGTCCGTGCGTAAAGGCAAGGTGAAGAAAAACGGCTTTGAGCCCGGCTGGCGGGAAGCGATGGAGGAGCACGAAGTGCCGGAGTGGTATATCGAATCTCTGGCAAAGATCGGCTATCTGTTCCCGAAAGCCCACGCGGTGGCCTATGTTATGATGGCTTTCCGCATCGCGTGGTTCAAGGTGCATCGTCCGCTGGCATTCTACGCCACCTATTTCACTGTCCGCGCCAAGGCCTTTGATGCAAAAATCTGCTGCGCCGGTAAGGAGGCAGTAAAGAAGAAGATCCGCGAGATCGAAAACAACAAGGACGCCACAGCCGTGGAGCAGCAGTTGCTGACCACGCTGGAAGTGTGCTACGAGTTCTACCTGCGCGGCTTCCACTTTGACACCATCAGCATCTACGAGTCCGACGCTACCAAATTCAAGGTGACGGAAAACGGCCTGCTGCCGCCCTTCATTTCCGTTCACGGTCTGGGTGAGGCGGCGGCGCTGGACGCCGTGGAAAAGCGGAAGGGGAAGGAATTTATCTCCGTGGAGGAGTTCGCCCTGTGCTGCAACAAACTCTCCAAGACTCACATTGAGCAACTCAAAGAACTGGGCGCTTTTGCCGGTATGGCGGAAACGAGCCAGATGACACTATTCTAATATTGTGATATTTGCAACTGAATTGCCTGTCGGGCCTGGTATAATCATATCATAAAGAACCCACACTCAATGAAATGGAGGATATGATGATGCTGAATCCCAAAGTGCGCGAACTGCTGAACGATCAGATCAATAAGGAGTTCTATTCCGCCTACCTGTATCTGGATTTTTCCAACTATTATGAGCGCCTCGGCCTGGACGGCTTTGCCAACTGGTATCGTGTACAGGCGCAGGAAGAGCGCGATCACGCGATGTTGTTCTATGATTATCTCCAAAACAACGATGAACTGGTGGAACTGGGTGCCATTGGCAAGCCCGATAAGGTGTTCACCGATAATATGGGCCCGTTGAAGGCTGCGTTGGAGCACGAACAGTATGTGACGGCGCTGATCAACGCCATCTACGCCGAGGCTTACGAGGCCAGAGACTTCCGTACAATGGAGTTTTTGAACTGGTTCGTGAAGGAGCAGGGCGAGGAGGAGACCAACGCCCGGGATCTGATCACCAAGATGGAACTCTTCGGCAACGATCCCAAGAGCCTGTATATGCTCAACAGCGAACTGCTTGCCCGCGTGTATACCGCCCCCTCTCTGGTGCTGTAAGGCCCACAGAAACGATAAAAGCCGCCCGGTGCATCGCACCGGGCGGCTTTGGTTTGGGATCTGCGGCGTGTGGTCAGAGGTTGTCATCAGCCTTCCAGTTTGGCGTTGCACTTGCTCAAAAACCGGTCGCTGCTGATGATGGCGCGGGTATGGGCGCCGTGGCCGATAGGGCCGCGCTCGTCCCACGCCTGCAAGGCGAAATCCACCATTTTGCCGTTTTCGGACACGGCGGTGATCTCCGCCTCCACGGTGAATTTCATACCGACGGGAGTGGGGGATGTGTGATGCACGTCCAGATGGGTGCCCACGCTGCCCTGCCCCTCGGCCAGGAAATGGGCAAGAACGGTCTGTGCCGCGTTTTCCATCATAGCGATCATACAGGGGGTGCCGAGAACCGGCAGCGCACCGGAGCCTACGGCGGCAGCGGTGATCTCCTCCGTCACCACCTGCTCCAACTGACATTTTGTTCCGATGTAGATCATACTTGTTCCTCCAATCTTGGTTTCAGGAAAACGGCGCCGGGTGTCCGGCGCCGTTTGGTGGTTAAATACCCAGTTCTGTCCAGAGTTTGTTGTAGAGGGCGCGGGTCTCATAGGGGAGAACCACATACATCTCGCAGCGGTCAAGGGTCTCCTGGGAGGCGGCCATAATCTCGTAGACCTCCGGATCCAGAGGCTCCTCATACAGTTCCTCATAGTAGGCGGGATACTGTTCCAGCGCCTCGCGGTTGGGGGAGGCGTACCAGATATAGTCCATATTGGCCAGGTTCGCCTCGGTGGAGGCGATGAAATTGATCCACGCCTCGGCCTCCTCTTTGTGGGGGGCGTCTTTCAGAACGCACATCGCGTCCACGAACCAGTTGGAGCCTTCTTCGGGAACGGTGAAAGCCAGATCCACGCCGTCGGCCTGATTGTCTGCCATAGAGAGGTAGTCGCCGGCGTAATAGGAACCGATGACGGCGTTGCCGCCCTCCATCTTGCCGAAGATCTCGTCCATAACGAAGGCCTGATAGACGCCGCGGCGCTTCGCGTTGACCAGAAGTTGCTGGGCTTCCCGGAGTTGGGCTTCGTCCGTGGTGTTGATGCTGTATCCCAGATAGAGCAGAGCCGTGGCCATAGCATCGCGGGAGTTGCGGAACATCAGGACGTTGCCGGCGTAATCATCGTTGAACATCACGTTCCAACTGGTGATGGGGTCCTCCACCACGGCCGCGTTGTAGATGATGCCCACCGTGCCCCAGGTGTAGGGAACGGTGTATTTGTTCTCGGGGTCGTAGGGCAGGTTTTTGAACCGCTCGTCGATGAGGGAGAAGTTGGGAATGTTGCTGTAATCCAGTTCTTCCAGCATATCCTCCTCGATGAGTTGGGAGATCATATAGTCGGAGGGGACCACCACATCGTAATCGCCGGCACCGCTTTTCAGCAGGGAGTAGAGCGCCTCGTTGCTTTCGGCGGTCTGGTAATTGACGGTGATGCCGGTTTCCTGCTCGAATTGTTCGATGAGGGACTCGTCGATATACTCGCCCCAACTGCACACATTCACCACGGGCTTGCCTGCGTTTCGGCCTGCCACCAGAACGGCTGCCGCGATCAGCGCCGTTGCGGCAAGGCCGCCGGCGATCTTGGGGATAGGGCCGTCAAAGGTGTGCTTTCTGGAATAGCGGGCGGCTTCCGCGGCGGTGGCTGTGGGCAGTTTGCGCCGGCGCTCTGCCAACTGTTCCTGTCGTGCTTCCCGGATGTTGGTGATGACGAGCAGGAGCAGCACGGTGACGAACAGCAGGGTGGAGATGGCGTTGATCTCCGGCGTGACCCGCTTCTTGGTCATACCGTAGATGGTCATCGCCAGCGTAGAAGAGGAGGAGCCGGCGGTAAAGTAACTGATGATGAAGTCATCCACACTCATCGTGAAGGCCGTCAGCGCGCCGGAAACGATGCCGGGCTTGATCTCGGGAAGGATCACCTTCCAGAAGGCCTGCATCCAGGTGCAGCCCAGATCCATAGCCGCGTCCACGAGGTTTTTGTCCATTTGGCGCAGTTTGGGGCTGACAGAGAGGATGACGTAGGGAATGTTGAAGGCGATGTGGGCGATCAGCAGGGTGCCGAAGCCCAGCGTCAGACGCTCGGGAAGTTGAAACACCGTCTGAATGCTGTTGACCCACACGGCAAACTCGGACCAGAGGCCGAAGAATGCCACGAAGAACAGACACATAGCCACGCCGGTAACGATGTCGGCGTTCATCATAGGAATGTTGTTGATGGTGTTCAGCGTGTTGCGCTGCCGGCGCCGCAGGCTGTAAAAGCCGATGGCGGCAAAGGTGCCGGCAAAGGTGGAGATAATGGTGGCGATGACGGAGACCAGCAGGGTGGTGTAGACGCTCCGCATAATCAGCCGGTCGCTGAACAGTTCCCGATACCAGTGCAGGGAGAATCCGCTCCAAACCACATTGCTCTCTCCTGCGTTGAAGGAGAAGACGATCAGCAGCAGGATCGGCGCGTACAGGAACAGGAACACCAGTGCGGTAAAGGTGCGGTTAAAGGCGGAATTCTTCTTTTTCACAGCATCACCGCCTGTTCCTCGCCTTCACCGAAGCGATTCATAACCACCATACACAGCACCACGACCACCATCATCACAAGGGAGATGGCGGCTCCCAGATGAGGGTTGTAGGCGCCGCCCAGGAACTGCTGCTCGATCAGGTCGCCCAGCAGAAGTTCGGTGCCGCCGCCCAGCATCTTGGAGATGGCAAAGGTGGAAACGGAAGGGACGAAAACCATCGTAATGCCGGAGAGGATGCCGGGGAAACTCAGAGGCAGGATGACCCGGCGGAACACATTGAAGGAGTTCGCGCCCAGGTCCCGGGCGGCTTCGATGAGGGAGCCGTCCAGTTTTACGATGACGGAATAGATGGGCAGGATCATAAAGGGCAGGTAGTTGTAGACCATACCCAGTACCACAGCGCCCTGGGTATTCAGCATAGGGAAGAATTCCAGAGAGGTGCCGAAGATGCGGTTGTACAGGTCGATCACGCCGATGCTCTGGAACAGACGGTTCAGCAGACCGTTGTTTTCCAGGATGGACATCCAGGAGTAGGTTCGCAGCAGGAAGTTGATCCACATAGGGAGCATAATGAGGACCATCGCCACCCGCTGAAAGCGTTTACCCTCCTTGCTCATCATATAGGAAACGGGGTAGCCGATGGCAAGACAGATCACCGTGGCGATGAAGGCCAGTTTGAAGGAGCGGCCAAAGACCACGGCGTAGGTGCCCATACTGCCGAAGTGGGAGAGGGTAAAGCCGCCCTCCGCAGCGGTAAAGGCATAGATGACAACCATAACGATGGGAGCGACCACAAACAGCGCCATCCAGACAATGTAGGGGACGGCCAGACGGGAGAGTTTATTCTTCATCCTCGCTCTCCTCCTCATCGTCCAGCAGGCTGGCGTCGTCCAGTTCGTCATATTCCTCGGAGAAGGAGGAATAGTCACCGAACATACCGGAGTACTTGCTCTTCTTCATAATGTGGATGCCGTCGGGATCGATCTTGATACCGATGCGCGCGCCTTCGGGGGAGTAGTCCGTGGTCTGGATGAGCCACTTGAAGCCCTTGAAGTCCACGATGATGTCGTACTGCATTCCCTTGAAGGTGACAGAGGTAACGGTGCCGGTGATCTGACCCTGTTCCACGGGGACGATGTCAATGTCCTCGGGGCGGATGACCACGTCCACAGGCTCGTTGGGGGCAAAGCCGCCGTCCAGACAGGGGAACTTCTTGCCGTACATCTTTACCAGGTTGTCTTCCACCATAACGCCGTCGATGATGTTGGACTCGCCGATAAAGTCTGCCACAAAGGCGTTTTTGGGCTCGTTGTAAATATCTTCGGGCGTTCCGATCTGCTGGATGGAGCCCTTGTCCATCACCACGATGGTGTCGGACATCGTGAGGGCTTCCTCCTGGTCGTGGGTCACATAGATGAATGTGATGCCGACCTGCTGCTGGATACGCTTCAATTCGATCTGCATATCCTTGCGCAGTTTCAGATCCAGCGCGGCAAGAGGCTCGTCCAGAAGCAGGACCTTAGGCTTGTTCACCAGCGCGCGGGCGATGGCTACGCGCTGCTGCTGACCGCCGGAGAGGGCGTCGGGCTTGCGGCGCTCAAAACCTTTGAGGCTGACAACTTCCAGCATCTCCATAACACGCTGGTCGATCTCCTCCTCGGGAAGTTTCACCATCCGCTTGCCGGTGGGGTCCTTGGGATCGGGCCGCCGCTGCATCCGCAGACCGAAAGCGATGTTTTCGTATACGTCCAGATGCGGGAAGAGGGCGTATTTCTGAAACACCGTGTTGATCTGCCGCTGATGAGGCGGAACGTCATTGATCCTCGCACCGTCAAACAGGACATCACCGGCTGTCGGCGTCATAAAGCCGCCGATGATGCGCAGCGTGGTGGTTTTGCCGCACCCGCTGGGGCCAAGCAGTGTGAGGAATTCTTTGTCATTGAAATAAAGGTTAATGTGATCGAGAACCAGCTCGTCGTCGAAAGCCATACAGACATCCCGCAGGCGAATCAACTCTTTGGACATGTATCCTCCCCCATTTCTCTATATAATAAGTGCCACCTTTCTGTATAGATAGAAAAGACCCTCGGATGGCAAAAAACAACACGGTGCAGTCAAAAACGGCTCCGTCGTATTGTGCTTTGCCATCCGAGGGTCCAATTCTCGTTGAAATTCGGCAATTTGAATATACCGAATCCGTAGGGAAAAGTCAAGGGAATTGCCTATATTTGCTGAATATTACAGGTTTGAAAAATATTTGCTGCGGAAGGGGACGTCCTCCACGGTGAAAGTTCTGCCCCGCAGGTAGTTGAGCAGTCCCGCATCGGTGGGGAAGTCGAAGTGCAGTTTGTAGGAATAGAGGGCCTGGCGGGTCTCCTGATAGCGGCGGTTCACATCGCCGCGGCCGTACTTTCCGTCGCCCAGCAGGGGACAGCCGATCTCCGCCATAGAAACGCGGATCTGGTGCGTGCGGCCCGTCAGCAGACGGCACTCCACCAGCGCCAGTTCGCCCCGCTTTTCCAGCGTTTTATAGAGTGTGGCGGCGGATTTTGCGCCGGGGATGGGCTTGTGGTGGAAGTAGACCTGCTTTTTCACCTCATCCTTGAACAGGAAGCCCTCGATTTTGCCCTCGGGCTTTGGAGGGTGACCCACCGTGATGCAGAGATAACTTTTTTCCAATTCGTGGTCACGGATCTTTTCGTTGATGATCCGCAGAGTCTCCGCGTTCTTGGCGGCGATGACGATGCCGCCGGTGTTGCGGTCGATCCGGTTGCACAGGGCAGGGGTGAAAGCGTTTTCCCACTTGGGGTTCCATTCCTTTTTCTGGTAGAGGTAGGCCTGGATGTGGTTGATGAGCGTGTTGACCTTCTCGGTTTCGTCTGCGTGGACCACCAGTCCCGGGCGCTTGTCCACCAGCAGCAGGTTTTCGTCCTCGTAGACGATGTGCAACTGGGGATTGAACAGCGTGAGAAAGAGATTTTCCTCATTGGGCTTGTCAAAGAACTCGTCGTTGATATATAATTGTAAAATGTCGCCGCAGTTCAGCCGTGCATCCCGTTTGGAGCCCTTGCCGTTGACCTTGATCCGTTTCAGACGGATGTATTTTTGCAGCAGGGCGGGGGGCAGCAGAGGCAGATTTTTGGCGACGAAACGATCCAGACGCTGTCCGGCATCGTTTTTTCCAATGGTGAATTCCCGCATAAGATTCCTCCTGTGGCGGATTCCGCATACCTGTATCATACTCGCTTGCCCCGAACTTGTAAAGACGGGACAGGACTTTTCCCAAAAGGAGTGCGCAGCATATGAAAAACGATAAAAAGCAGACCGGGCGGGTAAATTATATCTGGGTCCTGGCTGGCGGCTACCTGATCTACCTCGCCGTCCAGATCTTCAAAACCGTATTTGCCGGAGAATCCGATGCGCCGGTATTTGGCATCGCAGGCGGCGGCGTTTTTGTGGTGTTGGGCGTGCTTTTGCTTCTGCGGGAGTGGAAGGCCTACCGCTTTGCGCTGGCGCATAAGGATGACCCCTCCACTTGGAGCGATGAAGCCTATGAAGAGGAAGCCGCAGAACTGCCGGAGAGCGACGGGGAGGAAGAGGTATGACCGAGCGGATGCTTGCAGCGATCCGGTGCGTCGACTTCCTGAAACGCTTTGACGGCAGAGAATACGGAAGAGCCTACAAGGAGTATGTGCAGACCTACGGCGCTGTGTATGCCGAGGCTGTAAATGCCGCGGCCGAAAGCGAGGACGGGCTGAACGGGCTGACGGAGGACCTCCTCAACGGCTTGGAGGCGGTGTGGAAGAAGGAGCGCTTCTGGAACCGCAGCGCTGCCAAAGCGAACCACAAACAGATGCTGGTATTCTATCTCTCACCGATGCTGCTGGGGCTGGAAGTGCCCGGCTGCGCCGAGTTTGCCGAACTGCTGAGGGACGGCTGGGCGGCGCGCTGGCCCAGGGATGCCTATCAGGTCGCGGACCAGAAAACCATCAAAAAAGGATTCCACAATGTGATTCTCGGGGTGGATCTGGACCGATTGCGCCGTCCGGTGGACGATGACGATGAAAATCCTTGAAAAACATAGTGAAAATTTGAAAAAATTGTTTGACAACGCCGTTTCTTTCTCGTATAATACTAACCGTGTCATTGCGAGGTAGTTTATGTTTTTTGACGTAAAACCCATTCTTCATACACCCGGAAAGCAGTTGGAGTTTACCTTCACGCTGGATCTGTCCGATGTGGACTTTGCGGGTCGTTATCCTGTCAGCCGACCGGTAACGGTGGAAGGGCTCGTGCGAAACTCCGCCGACGTCCTGACGATGACGATGGATCTGCGCAGTACGCTGGATGCGGTTTGTGACCGCTGCGGAAAAGCGTTCCGGCAGGAAAAGGAGATCCCCTTTACCTGTGTTCTGGCAGAAGAAGTCGAAAACGACGACAATGACGAGATCGTCCTGCTGGAAGACGGAAAAGTGGATCTGGGCGATTTGGCCAGAACCATATTCATCCTCGGTATGGACACAAAAACTCTGTGTTCAGAAGATTGTAAAGGACTTTGCCCCCGGTGCGGCGCCGACCTGAACCTCGGCCCCTGCTCCTGCAAAAAGGAGACAGACCCCCGGCTTGCAGTTCTTGCAAAACTTTTGGAAAATAAATAAAGAATACCAGGGACAGATGAAAGTCGTCCTTTGAATGTCAAGGAGGTGTCGAAATGGCAGTACCTAAGGGAAAAGTATCCAAAGCAAGACGTGACAAGCGCCGCAGCTCCCACTGGAAGCTGGAGGTTCCCGGTCTCGTTGCATGCCCCAAATGCGGTGCGCTGCACCTGCCTCACAGAATGTGTAAGGAGTGCGGTACTTACAACGGCCGTGAGGTCAAGGTTGTCAAGTCCGTCGTCGCGAAATAAGGAATTGCGTGCTTGCTAAGGAGGGAAGAGGTTTCTTCCCTCCTTTACTTTTTGTGTTGCTATCGCAGCAGAAAATGGATATAATAATAAAATGTGGTTCTGCTGCGTAATTTTACAGACCCGTCACAATATCGAACGGTACCTGTGATATGCTATAAAAATCCTGCAAACAAAGGAAGGAAGTGAGCGCCGATGAAACCCGTCGTTGCGATTGTTGGACGCCCTAACGTGGGAAAATCTATGCTGTTCAACAAACTGATCGGCAGAAGACTCTCCATCGTGGAAGATACGCCCGGCGTCACCCGTGACCGCATTTACGGCGAGAGCGAGTGGTGCGGCAGAAAGTTTACCCTCATCGATACCGGCGGCATCGAGCCCCGTACCGATAATATGATCCTGGCCTTTATGCGTGATCAGGCGCAGATCGCCATCGATAACGCCGATGTGATCGTATTCCTGACGGACATCAAGACCGGCCTGACCGCTTCCGATCAGGAAGTGGCCACGATGCTGCTGCGCAGCGGCAAACCCATCGTGCTGGCCGTCAACAAGATGGACTCCACGGGCTCCGTCAACCCGGATTTCTACGAGTTCTACAACCTCGGTATGGGCGATCCCATTGCCGTTTCCGCTGTCCACGGCCACGGCACCGGCGACCTGCTGGACGCCTGCGTGCAGTATTTTCCTCCGGAGGAGGAAGAGGAGGAAGAGGATGACGCCATCAAGGTCGCCGTCATCGGCAAGCCCAACGCGGGCAAGTCCTCTCTGGTCAACCGGATCCTGGGCGAGGAACGCGTGATCGTTTCCAATGTGGCCGGCACGACCCGCGACGCCATCGACTCCCGCTTTGAAAACGACAAGGGCAGTTTTGTCTTTATCGACACCGCCGGCATCCGCAAGAAGTCCAAGGTGGAGGAGGACATTGAGAAATACAGTGTTCTGCGCGCCACGATGGCCATCGAGCGCAGCGACGTGTGCCTCATTATGATCGATGCCACCGAGGGAGTCACCGAACAGGATACCAAGGTGGCCGGTATGGCCCACGAGGCGGGCAAGTCCAGCATTATCGTCATCAACAAGTGGGATCTGGTGGAAAAGGACGGCAAGACGATGGACCATATGCGGGAGCAGGTGCGTCAGGATCTGGCTTTTATGCCCTACGCCCCCATCCTGTTCATCTCCGCCAAGACCGGTCAGAGAGTGGATCGCCTGTTTGAACTGATCGACTATGTCAGCAACCAGGCCAGCACCCGCATCACCACCGGTATGCTGAACAACGTTCTGGCCGACGCCCAGACCCGTGTGCAGCCGCCCACGGACAAGGGTCGCCGCCTGAAAATCTATTATATGACCCAGGTGGGCATCCGCCACCCGCACTTTGTTGTCTTCTGCAACGACGCAAGACTGTTCCACTTCTCCTATCAGCGATATCTTGAAAACTGCATCCGCAACACCTTCGGTTTGGAGGGCACGCCCATCATTCTGTCCATCCGGCAGAAGGGCGATAAGGAGGAGTAAGAATGTTGGATTTCCTGTTGAACCTGTATCAGACAGGAGATACCGCCGTTCTGGGGATAGTTCTGCTTTTGATGCTTACGGTGGCAGTTGCCGCCTATCTTCTGGGATGTTTCAACGGCGCGGTCATCGTTTCCAAGTACATTCTGCGGGACGATGTGCGCAACCACGGCAGCGGAAACGCCGGGCTGACCAATTTCTACCGCACCTTTGGCGGCGGTCTTACCTTTGTGGTGATCCTGTGCGATGCGCTGAAAGCGGTGCT
Source organism: Oscillospiraceae bacterium (assembly GCA_015068335.1). GTDB lineage: Bacteria > Bacillota > Clostridia > Oscillospirales > Oscillospiraceae > Oscillibacter. The sequence continues at coordinate 15,849 of SVKT01000015.1, forward strand.
TGCAGTGCTGATCGGTGCTGCACTCTTTTGGTTGATTGGCGCGGAACGCTTTTTAGTGGAGGGCAAATACTGGGCGGCATTGTTCTGCCTGCTGGGCCATATGTTTCCCTGTATGTTCCACTTCAAGGGTGGAAAGGGGATCCTTTCCGGCGGCGCCATTGCACTGATGATCGACTGGCGGATCGCGCTGGTGGTTTGGGTCGGCTTTATTGTTCTGGTGGCCCTGACCCGCTATGTGTCCCTCGGTTCTGTTTGGGCCGGGATCAGTTTCCCCTTTGCAACCTGGTTTTGCTACCAGGATCCTGTGATCGTAGTGCTGGGGTTCCTGTGCGGCGGACTGGTGGTCTGGCAGCACCGTGCCAATATCAAGCGCCTGATTCAGGGCAACGAAAATAAGTTCAGTTTCCATCGGAAGAAACAATAAGAGAGGAGTGCGCGTATGAAAGCGGTGGTTTTAGGCAGCGGCGGATGGGGCACGGCCCTGAGCCTGGTTCTGTGCGACAACGGACACGAGACCGTCCTGTGGTGCCGCGATGCAGGCAAAGCCGCAGAAATGGCTGAAACGCGCACGAATCCGCTGTTAAAAGACGTCCGTTTACCGGATGGACTGCGTATCACAGGAGACTTGACATGCCTGCGGGACGCCGATCTCGTGGTCTGCGCGGTGCCCTCCTTTGCAGTGCGTGGAATGGGGGAGAAGATGGCCTCCTATCTGAAACGGGATGCCGTTCTTGTGGTTGCCTCCAAGGGCGTGGAGCGGGATACCAACCTGCGAATGAGTCAGGTTTTGCAGGAAAGTACGGAAAATAAGTGTAAAGTAGTTGTGCTTTCCGGCCCTTCTCACGCAGAGGAAGTCGTCCGCCGCCTGCCGACCGGCTGCGTGTCTGCCTGTCCCGATAAACAGGCGGCCCGTTTCGTGCAGGATGCCTTTATGAATGAATACTTCCGGATCTACACCAGTTATGACAGCATTGGTGTGGAACTGGCTGCCGCTATGAAAAATGTGGTGGCGTTGAGTTGCGGCATCTGTGTGGGCCTCGGCTTTCAGGATAACACCAAGGCACTGCTGATGACCCGTGCTATGGCGGAACTGACCCGGCTGGGCGAACAGATGGGCGGTACGCGTCGCACTTTCGGCGGTCTTGCCGGTATGGGCGATCTGATCGTGACCTGCACCTCGATGCACTCCCGCAACAACCGTGCCGGTATGCTGATCGGACGGGGGAAAAGCGTGCAGGAGGCGATGGAGGAAGTAGGCGCCGTGGTGGAGGGCTACTACGCCGCTGAGAGCATCTACCAACTCTCGCAGCGCGAGGGTGTGGAGATGCCCATTTGCCGGTGTACCTATGAGGTTCTGTATTGCGGTAAGCAGCCCAGAGATGTGGTGGGCGAACTGATGCTGCGCGCCAAGAAGGATGAACTTCTGGAACAGACGTGGATGTAACGGCCAACTATAAAGATGAGAAAGCGGACAGGGAGGATCCTGTCCGCTTTTTGTTGTGGCAAGCAGTACAGCGACAAGGAGTATGAAGCCCTGAACGGCAGCCTTGTGCGCCGGATCGGCACGCTGAACTGCGGACACAACGCCTTTCCCATCATTCTGGGCGTCAATGAGCCGCAGTACACAAAGGCGCAGCTGGAGAAGTTCCGGGAGGACAACGAGAAGGGCGTTACGGTGGACGGCAGACACTATACCGGCTATGAAGCCACGCAGATGCAGCGGAAGATTGAACGGTCTATCCGGGCGCAGAAACGCCGTGTCCTGGTGGATGAGACCACCGGCGACAAGGAGAAACTGCTCACCGATCAGATTAAACTGCAGCGATACAAACAGGAGTACAGCCGGTTCTCAAAGGCTGCTGGCCTGCGGACAGAGGACGAGCGAGCGCAAGTAGCAGGATTTGGACGTAGAGAAGCAACGAAGGCTGTAAAAGCCACCGAGAGAAAGTTCAGAGAACTTCTTGAAAAAGCAGAAGAATATGGTAAAATAGACCTAGATGAAGACATGGAGCACATAATCGCAGGAAAGCCTTTTTCTGCCATTCAGCCATTGCGCAGAAAACTGTCAGACAGAGCTGTGCGTAGATGGTACAATACACAAGATGCGCAAATCCCTTTCCTTATTGACAAAACGCTCAACTTAGAAGATCAAGCGAGACAGGCATGTGCGCTCCGCAATCAAAATCGGACAAACGCCCGTGAATTGATGCGCAATCAAAAGAAACGTCGAGAGCTCGATATTTCAGATCCGAACAAGAGTTTTGAGGAATTGATTGCAGACAAAATGGCAAGAAAAAATCTTACGCGCGAGGAAGCTATTGAGGATATCCTTCGTACCGCTTCGAGAACCAGAAAATCTGTGAATAGACAATTGGGACTGGGGTGAATTGTATGTTTGAATATAATATTTGCAACCAGGCAGACGAAGAGATTTTTCGCGCACAATGCAAAGCGATTGAGGCAAATGTACCCGGTCTACACATAAAAGATTTGCTGGACGATGTTGATGGAACACTTGTGCAGAAATACGACCATGCGAAAGGCATTATTATAGTAAAAAACGACCTTCAAGTTGACGCACTTTACGTTTTATCCGATTTTGATTTAACGCCGTACTTCAAATAAAACCACCAACCTTCGGGGCGGTGGTTTTTCTATGACAGGAGGAGCCTATGGATAATTTCAAAGCCGTGTTTAAGATCCTTACCGCGCTGGAACGCGCGATGGATTTGCCGCAATTCGACATTAAGGAAATCGGCCCTGAACAGCTTGGCGTAACGCCCGAGAGATGGAGTCGGTACATTGAAATGATGGCTGATATTGGTTATATTAAGGGCGTGACCATCAAGCGGGATATCCTTGGGGAGATCCATACGAACACTTCGGATGTGCGAATTACCCTGAAAGGGTTAGAATACCTTCAAGAGAACTCTATTATGCGAAAACTGTATAACGCAGCCAAAGGTGTCACTGAATTTATCCCCGGAATGTAAGTGGAAAACCTATATTGTTGATTGAAGCATTGTGCAAATTCTGCACAGTGCTTTTTTCATACCATATTTGGCCGATCCGCAGGCCTAACAAAGCGGAGCGGTGGGTCAAGGCAACGACCTAAAAAGCCTAGCCGTAAAAGGAGAACATATGAAAACTGAATTTTTGCAGAATTTCAAGGTTGGTGACCAGCCCCTGACCAAGGAGATCATTGACGCCATTCTGGCCGAGAACGGCCGGGACATCGAGGCGGCAAAGAAGCCCTTTGCAGACTATGAGTCGATCAAGGAGCAGCTGCAGACCGCCAAGGACGGCCTGAAAGCCTTTGAAGGCGTGGATGTGGCCAGGGGCAAAAAAATAAATCCCGGACCGAAGTCCGGGATTGTTGTTTGTCCAAGTTAGACCGCTCTGGTGACCTTACCGGAACGCATACACCGGGTACAAACATACACATGGCGGGGGGAACCGTTGACGATTGCCTTGACACGCTTCACATTGGGCTTCCAGGGACGATTGGTCCGACGGTGAGAGTGGGAAACCTGAATGCCAAAGGTAACGCCCTTATCGCAAAACTCGCACTTAGCCATCCGTTGCACCTCCTTGCTGTTGCGTACTTCTATGCCACTTTTCATAGGCACAGGTGATATAATAACAGAATGATTTCAAAAATG
>SVKT01000016.1 GCA_015068335.1 Oscillospiraceae bacterium
CCGCGGTTCCTCGCCGGTGCTGTACCACAATCAGATCATCGGCGCGGTATACGTCTATGAATACGATACGGAGCAGGCTGCGCTGCTGGACGGCTTGCAGGAAAATCTGCTGCGCCTGTCCGGCATGATCGGCGTTGCGGTGCTGGTGTTGAGTATGGTGCTGTCCCACGCGCTGACGCAGAAGATCAGCAAACTGCTCAACGCCATCCGGCAGGTGCGGGAGGGCGCATACAGCCACCGCACTCAGATCGCCGGCCGGGATGAGATCGCTCAGTTGGGTCAGGAGTTCAACAGCCTGACCGACCGGTTACAGAAAACGGAGGATGCCCGGCGCCGGTTCGTTTCGGACGCGTCCCACGAACTGAAAACGCCGCTGGCGGCCATCCGCCTGCTGACAGACTCCATCCTCCAAACGGACGACATCGACCCGGTGACCAGTCGCGAATTTGTGGCAGACATCGGACGGGAAGCGGAGCGACTCAGCCGCATCACCGAGGACCTGCTGCGCCTGACCCGTCTGGACGGCGGGATGCTGGAACGCGCCGCCCCGGTGGACGTGCTTCCGGTTTTGGAGCAGGTCCTGCGTATGATGAGTCTGGTGGCGCAGGAGAAAGGGACGGAACTGACCTACGAGGCGGCAGAGGGTTGCTTCGTGCTGGCAACCCGGGACGAGATCCATCAGGTGATCTACAATCTGGTGGACAACGCCATCAAGTATTCCGGCGGCGCTGCCGTGCAGGTGGAACTGGCGATGGAGGATGGCGAAGTGGTGCTGTCCGTGGCAGACAGCGGCCCCGGCATCCCGGAAGAGGACATTTCCCGCATTTTCGAGCGCTTTTACCGCGTGGACAAGGCGCGCTCCCGCGCGGCGGGCGGAACCGGTCTGGGCCTGGCCATCGTCAGGGACACCGTGGAGCGCCGCGGCGGCACGGTGCAGGCGGCCAACCGCCCCGGCGGCGGCGCGGTATTCACCGTGCGCTGGTGTGCGGTATCGGAGGAGGGGGAAGGTGTATGAAAAAACTGCTGACGCTCCTTCTGTGTGCTGCGCTGCTGACAGCGTCGGGCTGCGCCCCCGAGGCGGAAAGCGGCCAGACGGGGGCGACCTATTCCCTCTATTTCCGGGAAGCGGAGATGGAGAGTGCTTCCGGCAAGAGTGCGCTCCGCGCCGAACCGGTGACGCTGCCGGAGGATGTGGAGGAGGAAGATGCCCGGCAAGTGGCGGAGTACCTTCTGATGAGCCTGTTGAAGGGTCCAATGGACGAGAGCCTGCAAAGCCCCTTCCCCAAGGGGACGTCGCTGCTGTCGCTGAAAATCACCGGCTCCCGGGCTCTGGTGGATCTGTCTTTTGAGTATGAACGGCTGTCCGGCGTGGCGCTGACGCTGGCGGACTATGCCGTGACCCTGACCCTGACCCAACTGCCCCGGATTATGTCCGTGAAGATCACGGTGCAGGGGCGTGAACTGGCCTATCGGGAAAACCAGATCTTTACGGCGCAGGATGTGCTGCTGGCGCCGGAAGGCGACGTGCTGGGCAGCGTTGCGGTGCGGCTCTATTATCCGGATTCCGAGGGACAACTGCGCGTGGAAGAACGGGAACTGGATCTGTACGAAGGTGATACCCAGACATCGGCGGTGGTGAGGGCGCTGGAAAAGCAGCCGGAGGACAAGACACTTCTTCCCGCGTTCCCGGAAGGCTTCCGGATCGGCAAGGTTTGGGTGGAGGAGAGGGTGTGTTATGTTAACCTGTCCTCTCTGCTGACGGATGTGATAGAAGACACTTCCCGTATCTCCACAGCGCTGCGTGCTCTGGGCGGCTCGCTCTGCTCGCTGGACACAGTGGAGGAGGTGCGCTATCTGGTGGATGGCGAGCCAGCGGATCGATACGGATATGTGGACATCTCGGAACCTTATACAGAACCGTAAGAAAAACGGCGGGCGTGTGCCCGCCGTTTTTATGTGCCGAAAAATAAGCGAACGGCCAGCGCGGAGGCCAGAAAGCCGGTCAGATCCGCCGTCAGGGCGGCGGGGATGGTGTGGCGTGTCCTGATGATGCCGGCGGAGCCGAAATAGACGGCGATGGTGTAAAAGGTGGTTTCCGTGCTGCCCAGCATCACGGCAGCCACGCGGCCTGCATAACTGTCTGGCCCCTGGGTGGCGATGACGTCGCTTGCAACGGCCAGCGCGCCGCTGCCGGACACGGGGCGGATCAGCATCAGAGACATCAGTTCCGGAGGGATGCCCAGCCGTTCCAGAGCGGGAGCGCACAGACCGGACAGCCATTCCATAGCCCCGGAGGCCCGGAACATACTGACCGCTGTCAGCAGACCCACCAGCGCCGGAACGATGTGCAGAAGGACGGACATTCCCTCCTCCGCGCCGTGGGTCAGGGCGGCATAGACGTTGACGCGCCGGCCCATTCCGTAAACAGCCACTGCCGCCAGCAGAACGGGGATGACAAAGGAACTGAGATTCATCGCGCCCACCCGGAAAACACGCGGGCGGCCAGGAGCCCGGCACTTACGGACAGGATGGAGGCGACCCAAACGGCGGGAAGAATGTCAAAGGGCGTGGCGCAGCCGGCCGCTGCCCGTACCGAGGCGATGGTGGCGGGCAGAAGTTGGATGGAGGCGGTGTTCAGCACCACAAGCAGACACAGTTCGTTGCTGGCTGTACCGCCGCAGCCCCGGGCCATCCGGCGGGCGGCCTGAATGCCCAGCGGCGTGGCGGCGTTTCCCAGTCCCAGCAGATTGGCGGAAACGTTGGCGGAAACGGCAGCCAGTGTTTCCGGGTCGCGGCTTGCGTTGGGAAGCAGTTTCCGGAGCAGGGGACGGAACAGCCGGGCGAGGTTGTCGGAGATGCCGCAGGCCTTCATAACCTCCATCACGCCGCTCCAAAGGCACAGAATGCCCGCCATAGAAAGACTCAGTTCCACGGCGGAGGACGCGCCGTCCATCGCGGCGTTTGCCACGGCGTCCAGATTGCCGGTGGCGATGCCGAACAGCAGGGAGAGAACCACCATTCCGCTCCAAATCCAGGCCATTGCCATAAGAATTCCTCCTGTTTTTTACAAAATGTGAATGATTCCTTAATTTTTCGGGCGGAATTGACAAGCCGCAGGTGATGTGATACTTTCTATTTGATGGGGAATTTTTCAGGAAGGTGCGTGAGTGTATGAAATCGACCGGGATCGTAAGAAGAGTGGATGAACTGGGGCGCATCGTGCTGCCCATCGAGATGCGCCGGACGCTGGACATTGGGGAAAAGGATGCACTGGAAATCTATGTGGAGGGTTCCTCCGTTATTCTGAAAAAGTACAAGCCCAGTTGCATTTTCTGTGATGCCAGCAAGGATATTTCCGAGTTCAAGGGAAAGAACATCTGCCCCAAGTGCCTGAAAGAACTGAAAGAACGGTAAGACGGAAAAAACCGCCCCATAGGGGCGGTTTTTGTTGTTCTTATTGCTCCAATGCCGCGGCGTAGAGTTCGTTTTTGGAAATGCCGGTGTGTTCCGACACCTCCCGTGCGGCGTCTTTGAGGCGAACGCCCTGCTCTTTCAGCGCCAGCACCTGGGCGACGGCGTCTTCCAGCGTGACGGCGGTTTCCTCCTGCGGCTCTGCACCGGCCACCACCAGCACGAATTCGCCCTTGGGGGGATTTTCCGTGTAGTATGCCACGGCCTCGCCCAGGGTGCAGCGGCGGGTCTCCTCGTGCAGTTTTGTCAGTTCCCGGCACAGGGCGATCCTGCGGTCGGCGCCGAAGACGGCGGCCAGATCATCCAGGGTGGTGCGCAGTTTGTGAGGGGCCTCGTGGAAGATCATCGTGCGCTCTTCATTTTTCAGGGATGCCAGATGCTCCCGCCGGCTTTTCTTATTCACGGTGAGGAAGCCCTCAAAAGTGAACCGACCCGTGGGCAGTCCGCTGACCGCCAGCGCGTTGACGGCGGCACAGCAGCCGGGGATGGAGAGAACCTCCACACCCTGCTCGGCGCACAGGCGCACCAGCGCCTCGCCGGGATCGGAGATGGCGGGGGTGCCGGCGTCCGTCACCAGTGCGCAGGATTCGCCGTTCAGCAGGCGGGCGAGGATGCTCTGCCCGGCGGTGACGTGGTTGTGTTCGTGGTAACTGACCAGCGGCTTTTTGATGTTGAAATGATTCAGCAGTTTCACGGATACGCGGGTATCCTCCGCCGCAATAAAATCCACAGTTTCCAGCGTCTCCACCGCCCGGGGAGAGAAGTCCCCCAGATTTCCGATGGGCGTGGCGACCAGATAGAGCGTGCCGCTCATAGCGTGTCCTCCTGTTGTCTGAAATAAATGGCGTCCACCTCGGCGGAGGGGGTGCCGTCGGCATTTTGCAGGATGAGAGGGGCTTCTATGGAAAGACCCGGTTTCCCGCCCCGGCGGCTGTCCACCAGCACCAGAGAGGGGGCGGCCCCGGCGGTTTTGCACACGAAGCGCAGCCGCTTGGGTTCCAGACCGTGCTCCCGCAGGGTGCAGCAGAGGTCCGTCAGCCGTTCGGGCTTGTGGACCAGACAAAAACTGCCGCCCCAGCGCAGCAGATACGCCGCGGCGCGGCATACATCTTCCGGGGTGCAATCCACCTCCGACCGGGCGGTGCGGATGGCATCCGCTTTTGCAACAAATCCGCTGCGGGGCGGGTAGTAGGGCGGGTTGCAGACGGCCAGATCAAAGCCGCCGGCGGGCAGGGTATCCTTTGGTCGGCGCAGGTCGGCGGTGTGGAAGGTCAGCCGGTCCGTCAGACCGTTGGCTTCGGCGGCGGCGCAGGCGAGCGCAACAGCGCGGGGCTGAATGTCGATACCGGTGACGGAAAGGCTGTGCTGCCGCTGCAACAGCAGAAGGGCCAGCAGACCCGTGCCGCAGCCCAGATCGCACACCCGCATACCGGCTTTCAGGCGAGGCAGGGAAGAGAGCAGAAAGGTGTCCGTTCCCGGAGGGAACAGCGCATCGTCATAGACAAAGCGATAGCCGTCTTTGCACAGAGATTCCCAATGTTCCAAGCCCTCACCTCCCGGATGGGCGGAAGCCGCCCGACGAAACCATTATAGAGCAAAACAAAAAACACCGCAAGCATCGCCTGCGGTGTTTTTATGTATCCCTGTTAGATTATTCCTCGGGGACGATGGAGCCGGTGGGGCAGGTGTCGGCGCAGGAACCGCAGTCCAGGCAAGCGGCAGCGTCGATCACGTACTGATCATCACCCTGGCTGATAGCGCCGGCGGGGCAGGCATCTGCGCAGGAACCGCAGCTAACGCAAGCAGAAGTAATCTTATAAGCCATGATAGCACCTCCATAAAAATTGTAAACCCATTGTAGCACAGAAAAAGAAAAAAGCAAGGGTTGCACTGGGGCAATCCGCATAAAATTTCAAAAAAATCGGGGGAAAAACCGGAAAAACGGTTTGCAGAGGCTAACTGTTCACAAAAAGTTTGCAGTTTGGTCAAAGAATGTCAAAGAACTGCCGTTGACTTTTGAACGGCTCCTGCTATACTGAAAACAGAAAGTCAAAGAAAGTCAAAATCAAATGTGCTTTGCGAAAGGATGGTCACCTATGGGTATTTCTGATTTGATCGCAAGTTTTTTGCAGGATGGACTGGAAACGTCGGAGAACGGCGTGCTGGAAGTGCAGCGCAGTGATCTGGCACAGCGCTTCAACTGCGTGCCCAGCCAGATCAATTATGTGATGAGCACCCGCTTTTCCCCGGAGCGGGGTTATATCGTGGAGAGCCGCCGGGGCGGGAACGGGTATATCCGCATCACCCGGGTGCAGGTGGATCGCCAGACGCTGATGATGCACGTCATCAACTCTCTGGGCGGCCGGGTGGATCTGCCCTCTGCCAGAGCGATTTTGAGCAATCTGGTGCACGCCGGTGCGCTGTCGGAGGCGGTGGGAAATGCGCTGCTGGCCGCGGTCACCGACAAGGCGCTGGCTGTGGTGCCCAGGGACCTGCGGGACAGCGTCCGCGCAGATATTATGAAGCAGGTGTTGATCCTGCAAGCATAAAATACGGACAACAGGAGGTTTTTGATTATGAAATGTGAACATTGCGGCAAGAATGAGATTGCCTTTGTGTATCGGAGCAACATCAACGGTCACGTGGAGGAGAAGCATCTGTGCGGCGAATGTGCCGAAAAACTTGGGTACAGCAAGCGTCTGGAAGCCGGCAGCCGGCGGATGATGCGCAGCCTGTTTTCCGGCAGCCTGTTTGGCGACCCCTTCGCGGACGACTTCTTCGCCCCTGTGGCCGGCGCCGCGGCGCGCCGGAGATGGCTGCTGGAAGATCCCTTTGAGGACTTCTTCCGGGAGATGCCTGTCTTGCAGGCGGCGGAAACCACCGCAGAGCGGAATGTGGAGCAGGAGGAACTGCTGGAACAGGCGGAGCGGGAACGCTTCTCCCGTATGTGCCGGCTCAACGCCCTGCGGATCGAACAGAAAAAGGCTGTCCGGGAGGAAAACTTTGAGCGGGCGGCGGAACTGCGGGATGAGATCAGAGCATTGGAATCGGAAGACCGCGGAGACAAAGAGAGTGCGTGACTTTCCGGGAAAGGAAGGAAAACTATGAATGAAAACAAGTTTACGCCGGGCGCCGAGGAGGCGCTGCGGCTTGCGCAGGAGGCGGCAGGAGAACTGGGCCACGGCTATGTGGGCACGGAACATCTGTTGCTGGGCCTGCTGCGGGAGGAGGACGGCCTTGCCCATACCGTGCTGTTGGAGGCAGGCCTGACCGACGACATCGTCGTAGCCATTATGAAAAAGAGCGTGGGCGCGGGCCTGCCCGGCGGCAACCCTGCCCAGGGGCTCACGCCCCGCGCCAGACGCGCGGTGGAACTGGCGGTGGAGGACGCCGTCCGGGGCGGCTACGCCAATGTGGGCACGGAGCATCTGCTGGCCGGCGTGCTTCGGGAGGGGAACAATATGGCGGTCCGCATCCTGCGGACGGCGGGCGTGGACGGCAAGCAGTTGTATACCGCGCTGATGCAGAAACTCAATGACATCCCCAGAGCCAAGCCCGGCAAGAACGCTGCCCCGGCGAAAGAAGAGACCGGCGGCAAAACCAAGACGCTGCGGGAATTTACCAGAGACCTGACTGCCGACGCCAGAGCGGGACGGCTGGATCCCGTCATCGGGCGGGATCCGGAGATCCAGAGGGTCATCCAGATCCTGTCCCGCCGCACCAAGAACAACCCCTGCCTCATCGGCGAGCCCGGCGTGGGCAAGACGGCCATTGCGGAGGGGCTTGCGCGGAAGATCGCCCTGGGCGATGTGCCGGATGAACTGCTGGACAAGAAGATCCTGTCCCTGGATCTCTCCGGTATGGTGGCCGGCACCAAATACCGCGGCGAATTTGAGGAACGGATCAAAAAGGCGCTGGAAGAAGTCAAAAAGGCCGGCGACATCATCCTGTTCATCGACGAACTGCACACCATCGTGGGCGCCGGCAGCGCCGAGGGCGCGGTGGACGCCGCCAATATCATCAAGCCGGCGCTGGGCCGCGGAGAGATCCGCGTGGTGGGAGCCACAACGTTGAATGAGTACCGCAAGCACATCGAAAAGGACGCCGCCCTGGAACGCCGTTTCCAGCCGGTACAGGTGGGCGAGCCTGCGCCGGAGTCCGCGTTGGAGATCCTGCGTGGGCTGCGGGAGCGGTATGAAAAGCACCATAAACTCCAAATCACCGATGAGGCGTTGGAGGCGGCGGTGAGCCTGTCCGTCCGCTATATCCACGACCGCTTCCTGCCTGACAAGGCAATTGACTTGATGGATGAAGCAGCCTCCCGCGTCCGTATGGAGGAGGATGAGATCACCCCGGAACTGAAAAGTCTGGAAGAGAAGATCGCGGCGCTGAGCAAAGACAAGACCGCCGCCATCGAAAATCAGGACTACGAAACCGCCGCCCAGTTACGGGACATCGAGCAGAACTACCGGGAACAGATGGAGATCGAGCGCAGCCGCCGCCGCAAGGGCGGCAGCCACCGCCCGGTCAATGCCGAGGACATCGCCGCAGTGGTGGCGGGCTGGACGGGCATCCCCGTCACCCGACTCACGGAGGACGAGGGCACCCGGCTACTGCGGATGGAGGATACCCTTCACCAGCGGGTGGTGGGGCAGGAGGAGGCCGTCCGCGCCGTGGCCCGCGCCATCCGCCGGGGCCGCGTGGGCCTGAAAGACCCCAAGCGTCCCATCGGCAGTTTCCTGTTCCTGGGTCCCACCGGCGTGGGTAAGACGGAACTTTGCAAGGCGCTGGCGGAGGCGATGTTCGGGGATGAGTCCGCGATGATCCGCATCGATATGTCCGAGTATATGGAGCGCCATACCGTGTCCCGGCTGATCGGTTCGCCCCCGGGCTATGTGGGCCACGAGGAGGGTGGTCAACTGACGGAAAAGGTGCGGCGCAAGCCCTACTCCGTGGTGCTGTTCGACGAGATCGAAAAGGCCCACGAGGATGTGTGGAACGTGCTGCTGCAACTGCTGGATGACGGCCGCATCACAGACGCACAGGGCCGCACCGTGGACTTTAAGAATACGGTCATCGTGATGACCAGCAACATCGGCGCAAAGAACCTGACTGCGGCAGGCGTCCGGCTGGGTTTCTCTGCGGAGGAGCACGCCGAAGCGGATGCGGAGAAGCAGTTCGAACAGGCGAAGGAAACGGTCATAACGGAACTGCGGCAGACCTTCCGTCCGGAGTTTTTGAACCGCATTGACGATACCATCGTGTTCCGTGCCCTGACCCGGGAGGACATCTGTGAGGTGGCGCGCCGGATGCTGCGTCAGGTGAGCGAGCGGATGGAAGCCAGAGGCATCCGGCTGGATGCCGGCGAGGACGCCGTGGCGGAACTGGCCAGAGTGGGCTTCGATCCCAAGTATGGCGCGCGCCCGCTGCGCCGCGCCATCCAGAGCCGGGTGGAGGACGCCGTGGCGGAGAAACTGCTGGACGGCACGCTGCACCCCGGCGACACCGCGCTCCTGACCGTGGAGGGCGACCGGTTGCAGGTCAGCAAGTGAGCATAGGGGCGGGAGACGGAAATTGCCGCCTCCCGCTTTCTCCGCGATGCTTGATTTGTTCACATTTGTCCTGTATGATGGGAATAACGACCAAAGAAGGGAGTAAAGCATATGCCCTTTACCTTTCATTTCGGCGGCTTCGACCCCGACGCATTTCAACAGGGGGAGGAGGGCGGACAAACGCCGCCCGTCCGCAGACCCCGCAAGCCCCGCAAAGCCATTGGAAACGCCTTTACCCGCACGCTGATCAATCTGGCTATCACGCTGGTGTTCGGTCTGGTGTACTTTTACGTCCAACTGCCGGCCCTGAACTTCCGCGATGAGGACCTCTACATTTTCGTCTTTCTGCTCTGCGCAGTCTATTGCGGCTGCGCCGTGGTGACCTCCGGCTTTCAGGGCACGGATCTGAAAGGGTATGTGGGCTTTGTCAAGAAGCAGTGTGCCATTCCGTTTTTCTCCGTGATCGCGCTGATCGCGGTCATCGCCGTGGGCGCCCTTGCCTCCTGGGTGGTGCTGCGGGCGCCGGCTTACAGTGCGCTGCTGCCCATCGAGCCCGGTGATTTCACCGCCGAGGTGGAGGAGATCCGTTACGACCAGATCCCTATGCTGGACAGCGCTTCCGCCGCCCAGTTGGGCAGCCGTAAACTGGGCGAACTGGCAGATATGGTGTCCCAGTTTGAGATCCTGTCCTCCTATACCCAGATCAACTATCAGGGCCGCCCGGTCCGGGTCACCTCCCTGCGCTACGGTGATCTGATCAAATGGCTCACCAACCGCTCCGATGGCCTGCCCGCCTATATCATCATCGATATGGTGACCCAGGAAGCGGAAGTGGTGCGCCTGGAAGAGGGGATGAAATACACCCCCGCCGAACACTTCGGACGCAATCTGTACCGCCACCTGCGTTTCCGCTATCCCACGATGATGTTTGATGAGCCGGTTTTTGAGATCGACGAGGAGGGCACGCCCTACTGGGTCTGCTCCCGCATCGTCAAGACCATCGGCCTGTTCGGCGGCACGGACATCAGCGGCGCCGTTCTGGTGAACGCCATCACCGGCGAGAGCGAATATTACGAGGAAGTTCCCACCTGGGTGGACCGTGTCTACTCCTCCGACATCGTGATGGAGCAGTACGATTATTACGGCCTGTACCACAACGGCTTCCTCAACTCTGTGTTCGGTCAGCGGGATGTTACCCTGACCACCGACGGCTGGAACTATATCGCCATCGACGACGATGTGTATATGTACACCGGCGTTACCTCCGTGACCTCCGACCAGTCCAACATCGGCTTCATCCTGACCAACCAGCGCACCAAGGAGACCCGGTTCTATCCCTGCGCCGGCGCCACGGAGGAGTCCGCACAGGCCTCGGCGGAGAGCCAGGTGCAGCAGATGCGCTACACCGCAACCTTCCCGCTGCTGCTGAATATTGCCGACCAGCCCACCTATTTTATGTCCCTGAAAGGCGCGGACGGTCTGGTGAAGATGTATGCTATGGTCAACGTGCAGCAGTATCAGATCGTGGAGACCGGCGGTACGCTGGCGGAGTGCGAGGCCAACTACCGCAAAGAACTGGCCCACGCCGGTCTGATTGGGGACGGAGAGGCGGGGATCGACACGCCGGCACTGGATCTTGGCCCCGCGGAGTTTGCGATCACCGAGATCCGCACGCTGAACATTGACGGCGACACCCACTATTTCTTCTGCTCCGGACAGGATGCCGATACGGGCAAGCAGGTCTGGTTCCAACTCAATGCCGCGGAAGACCCCCGCGTGGCGTTTTTGGAAGTGGGCGATGCTGTGATGCTGGTCTATGACCGGCAGCAGGTGCCGCTGGAACTTCTGGACGGCGGCAAGAACGTTCTCGTGCAGATCTACCGGGCGCAGTATGCCTACGGCGGCGCCGGGGAAGGCTCTATGCTGCTGGATCGGTAAGCCGCAAAACAAAACTGTACAGGAAAAGAACTGCCCAACCGGGCAGTTCTTTTTCGCTTTACTGCGTTGACAACCGAATTGGGGAAGTTTATACTTGAATGCATACAGAAAAGGAGCGTGACCGCTATGAAACTGACGTTGAATGAAGCCGTTTTGGATATCCAGATCACCGGTATCCGCCAGTTTACCGCTCTGGTGCGTGGTACCCCCGGTGCTATGGGCCTGACCATCGGTGAGCCTGACCAGAACACCCCGGATGTAGTCAAGGAAGCCGCCAAGGCCGCGCTGGATGCCAACGATACCCACTATCCTCCCGGCAATGGCTATGACTATACGCTCAAAGCGATCTCCGACTTCGAGGTGGAGCATCACGGCCTGCACTATGCGCCTGACGAGATCGTTCTGACCGTGGGCGCCACCGAGGCGCTGTACGCCAGCCTCTCCACCATCCTCAACCCCGGCGACGAGGTCATCATCCCCACCCCGGCCTTTGGTCTGTACGAGTCCATTACCAAACTGCTGCGGGGCGTGCCGGTCAGCCTGCCTACGGAGAAGAATCGCTACCAGATCGAGCCCGAGGCGCTGAAAGCGGCCCTTACCGACAAGACCAAGGCCATCATCCTCACCTCGCCCAACAACCCCACCGGCTGCATCTACACCAGAGAAACGCTGGAAGCCATCCACACCATCCTGAAAGACCTGCCCATCTTCGTGATCTGTGACGATGTGTATCGGGAACTGGTCTACGGCGGGGAGTACCACAGTTTCTCCGAGTATCAGGATATGCGGGATCGTATCATCGTCATTCAGGCATTCTCCAAGCCCTATGCGATGACCGGCTGGCGTCTGGGCTACTGTATGGCGGACGCCCCCATCCGTGACCGCATCCAGATCTTCCACCAGCATATGGTGGTTTCCGCCCCCTCTTTCGTGCAGCCTGGCTGCGTGGCGGCGCTGAAATGGGATACCTCCGGTGTGCGGGAACTGTTCCGCAAGCGGCGCAACTATGTGTACCGCCGCCTGACGGATATGGGGCTGGACGTGCAGGAACCGGAAGGTGCCTTCTATATGTTCATCAACATCGAAAAGTATGGTATGAGATCCGAGGATTTCTGCAAGAAGATGCTGCAAGAGGGCCTCATCGGTCTGATCCCCGGCGCCTATTTCGGCACGGAGGGCTATATGAGATTGTCCTACTGCTATTCCGACGAGGATTTGAAGGAAGGTCTCGACCGCATCGAGAAATTCCTCAAAACGCTGTAAAAAGAATCGGCGCTGTGCAAAGCACAGCGCCGGTTTTTATGATTTTGGAAACAGCAAGGCCGCAAGCCGGCCAGTGGCCCATAATCCAAATGTGACGGCCAAAAACGTGAGAATGACGAGGGGGATGTCATCGGAAAATGCGGATAAACCGGGGGAGACAACCAGATCGTGGATGACTTCGTGAAAACCGCACAGAAGCATCAGTCCGAAGCACCAGAGCCTTGCGCCGGCTGATACGATCCGACGGCAGTTTGCGTGGGACGCGGTCGTGTGCAGATGAACTCGCCAGCCTGTCATAAGAGTGAGAAGAAAAACCATCGCAAGCAGAAGAAAAATCATAGAGAATGTGTAAAGTGCGCGTATATAGAAAATGTTTGTCGCGGTGAAAATAATATCCGCTGCCAGCATCAGCATAACTGCGCAAATAGCCAAAGTCGGGAAGACGTCCCGGGCTGGCGATCGCGGAGGGGCCTGCTGCGGACAAGCCGGTTCCGGTTCCGCCTCGGAGGCAGGCGGATTATACGTTTTTTTCAGAAGATAGTCCGTGGTCACCTGAAACAGTTCACTGATGGCGACAATATATTTCACATCCGGCACGGTTTTGTCCAGTTCCCACTTGCTGACGGCCTGCCGGCTCACGCTCAGCCGCTCTGCCAGTTCCTCCTGCGACAGGTTTGCCCCGGTTCGAAGGGTTTGCAGTTTTTCACCGAATGTCATAGGCATCCTCCTTGTCTGGGATGGATCCAGTATAGCAGTCCGGCGGGGGAAAATCCACCACCCGGGGATGTCAATTTCCGCAACGGTTGGTTGCGGCGTGCCGACCGGGGAAAAAACAAAGAAGCGGCGGCAGTGCGCTGTAAAATACGGCATTTTTTTGAAAGTTTCTATTGAAACCGGCGGGGGATAATGGTATGATAACCAAAAATGAGATAGAGGCGCGGATGCGATGGACCCATAGGAGCCGGCGGGCGAAGAGTGTGGGTGAGGCAAGTCCGCCGAACTTTTCATCCGGGCGCGGGTGAGAGGTGGGTTCGCGGGAAATACCCGCGGAACTGTCTGCGGGAAACCGCAGGTGCGCTATCCGCTTGCAGATACACCACGCTTTGCGTGAAGTTGCCTGTCGGTAGGAGCGTGCCTCTACCGACTTTTTATTTTACAGAAAAAGTATGGAGGGCACAGAGTATGAAGTTTGAAAGTTTGAAGGGTTCCATTGTTGCGATGGTCACGCCGTTCCACGAGGACGGCAGCGTCAATTTCGAGGTGCTGACGCAGTTGCTGGAACGCCAGATCGCCGCCGGTACGGACGGCATCCTGGTGCTGGGCACCACTGCCGAGTATCCCACGATGACCCACGAGGAGGACGCCTCCGTGGTGGCGCATACCATCCGCGTGGTCAACGGCCGGGTGCCCGTGATGGTGGGCAGCGGCTCCAACTGCACCGCGACCCAGGTGGAAAAGAGCATTGAATATCAGAATATGGGCGCCGACGCCCTGCTGCTGATCGCACCCTACTATAACAAGGCCAATCCCGAGGGTATGTACCGCCACTTCGCCCAGACGGCGGACGCGGTGAACATCCCCTGCATCCTGTATAACGTCCCCGGCCGCACCGGCTGCTCCATCCCTGTTTCCGTGGTGGAGAAACTCAGCAAGCATCCCAACATCGCTGGTATCAAGGAAGCCAGCGGCGATATGAGTTATGTTATGAAGATCGCCCACTGCGCCGGCCCTGACTTTGCCATCTATTCCGGCAACGACGACATCACTCTGCCCGTCCTCAGCGTGGGCGGCAGCGGCGTCATCTCCGTGTATGCCAACGTGATGCCCGAGATGAGCCACCGCATCGTGAAGGACTATCTGGAAGGCAGACAGGACGAGGCCCGTGCCAACACCATCAAGTACCTGAAACTGATGAACGACCTGTTCATCGAGGTCAATCCCATTCCCGTCAAGAGCGCTATGAATATGATGGGCCTGAATGTGGGGCCGATGCGCCTGCCTCTGTGTGAGATGTCCGAAGCACATCAGGCTGTGCTGCACAAGACGTTGGAGGAGGCTGGCTTGGTATGAAACTGATTTTGATCGGCCGCGGCCGTATGGGCACGCTGATCCGCGAGACCGCCCTGGCCGCCGGCGACGAAGTGCTGGCCGCCTTTGACGTGGACGATATCGACCGCCTGGCGGAGTTCAACGAGAAGGCGGACGTTGTCATCGACTTCTCCAATCCCGCATCCCTGCCCAGCGTGGGTGCCTTTGTGCGCCGCACGGGAACCCCGCTGGTCTCCGGCACCACCGGTATGAGCGCCGAGCAGAAGGCACAGTTGGAGGCGCTGGGCGCCTATACCCCCGTGCTGTGGAGCGCCAACTACTCTCTGGGCGTGGCGGTGCTGTACCGCGCGCTGCGGGTGGTTTCCGATGTGCTGAAACCCGACTTCGACATTGAAGTGACGGAGACCCACCACAACCAGAAGGTGGACGCCCCCAGCGGCACTGCCAAACTGCTGGTGGATGCCATCGATCCCGAGGGAGCGCTGACGCCGGTCTATGGCCGCGAGGGCGTCACCGGCAAGCGGGAGAAGAAGGAGATCGGCGTTCACGCCCTCCGCGGCGGCACCGTGGCGGGCACCCACACCGTCCATTTCTTCGGCCCTGACGAGGAACTGGAATTTACCCACCGGGCCGCCAGCCGCCAGATCTTCGTCAACGGCGCGCTGCATATGGCCCATCTGCTGCCCGGCAAGCCCAACGGCGTGTACGACTTGCAGAAGATCCTCTTCGGCGAATAAAAGGCAAGCAAAAAGATGGTTCCCGAGAGGGAACCATCTTTTTTAATACAGTTCTGTTTCCAGAACGCACTTGGTTTTGATTGTTTCCACAAGGAATTGCAGCGCATCGACCACGTGGGGGCGGATGTCGCCGCCGATGAGGACATACATAATGTCGTCGCCGACTGCCAAGTGGCCCTGATTGAGCCAGACCCGCACATAGTAAATGCCGTCCAGCGCCCGGGTGGCTTCGATGGCGGCGGAGACCTTGTCTTCGTCGTAGGAAAACACCATCCCGGTGACGCTCTGCGTGTCCTGCTCGCCGCGGCGCACCTGCGCCTTTGCCGTTTCACGCACCACGCCGTTGTGGGTCAGGTACATACCGACTTTACCGGCGTCGGGCGCGGCTTTGGCCTCGGCCAGCCAGGCGTCCATAGAGGGGATGCGGTTGCTGTTGTCGATGCCCATAGGAACCTCCGGAGTTGAGATGGTATTATTATAATGAAAAAGCCGCCGCCGCGCAAGGGGCAGGCTGCGGTATCCCGTTTGCTCTCGTTGTGTTGGTCTGAACTTCGGCATTTTACCAGACATTGATACGAACCGAAAAATATGATAAAGTTACAGCAAGATAAAGCGGAATTTAACAAAGGGGTGTGCTTGTGTGAAAAAACGAATGCTGATTTATGCCTCCGTGTTATTGGCGGTAATGTGCCTCGTCGGTGTTTTTGCCGTACGATCCTCCAAAATAATAGGAAACGATGGGCTGATTGCAAGGGCTCGTAAGGAAATAAATTTGGCCGAAGCAGATACGATTGATATGGTGATTGCAGGAAAGGCTACGATCGATCGTAATACGCATCTGTTTTGGTTTGTTACAGGCAACGAGTATCAAATGAATCGGTGCCATCCCATTGAATTTATCGAACTTGAAAATGATGAGTATAGATTCGTGAAGACATATAACCCCATACCGAGGGGGCAGGACATTTATGCGCTGTTATGGAAGAATGGCTATTCGTTCTGCGTCAATAATCCGAAGTGTAAGACCATCAGAATAGATGATTACGCAGGCGTGAAAGAAATTGAGGTAACAGAATATCCCTTTGTCTATTACAATGGACTGCTTCCTCGCGAGTATTTGTTCCTTGACGAAAACGGGAACGAAATAAAATAGAGTAACCAATGAAGATAATGCTTGACTCTCACGCTGCGTCATAGCGTACACTCCTTTTGTGAGGTGACAGACTTGAAAATGCAGATCAAAGAATTTGCCGAATTTACGGGAGTCAGTGTGCGCACACTGCACTATTACGATGAGATCGGGCTGCTGGCGCCGGCCTGTGTCGACGGAGCCACAGGCTATCGTTATTACGACGAAGCCTCCCTTCTTCGGATGCAGGAGATCCTCTTTTATCGGGAACTGGACTTTTCTTTGAAGAGTATTGGAGAGATGCTGTCATCCCCGGATTATGACAAGAATAAGGCGCTGAACGAGCAAAAGCACTTGCTCACGCTCAAAAAAGAACGGCTGGAACGACTGATTTCCGCCATTGACGGCGCCGTGAGAGGAGAAATGGTTATGAGCGCGTTTGACAACAGTGAATTTGAAGCCTACCGGGCGGAAGTCAAAGAGAGATGGGGCAAGACCGATGCGTACCGGGAGTATACGGAAAAAGCCGGGAAATATTCCGGGCAGAAGCAGAATGCTCTTGCCGAAGAACTGGATCATATAATGGGGGAGTTTGCGGTGTGTATGAAAAACGGCGCTGCGTCCGACTCCGCTGAGGCGCAGGACCTTGTGAAGTTGCTGCAAGGCCACATCACCCAGCACTACTATCATTGTACCAGCGAGATCCTGGCAGGCCTGGGACAGATGTATGTTGCCGACGAGCGCTTCCGGAACAACATCGACAAGCACGCCGATGGCACGGCTGCCTTTATCTGCGAGGCGATCGAAGCCTATTGCGGAAAGGCGTAACTTCCGATTTCCGACACCAAAACCCTCCGCTTGTTGGCGGAGGGTTTTTCGCCAAATCCACTGGGGAAACAGACGGGCTGTCTTGCAGGATGCCGGCGTTTTTGGTATCATCCGGGTAAAGAGTTGGTACGGAGGTCGTTATGCAGCAAACCATACGAGTCAATCAGACAGAGTATCCGGTCATTCGGCTTCTGGGCCGCGGTAAGGGCGGCTATTCCTATCTGGCGGAAAAAGACGGCGTCCGCTGTGTGCTCAAACAGATCCACCACGAACCCTGCGACTACTACACCTTCGGCAACAAGATCGAGGCGGAGCGCAGCGACTATGCCCGATTGCGGCAGACCGGCATCCGGATGCCGGAACTGCTGGACATCGATATGGAGCAGGAGCGAGTCCTCAAAACGTATATCGAGGGGCCCACCGCCTATGAACTGGTCCTGCGGGATGAAATGGACGATGCGCTGCTGGAACAGGTGCGGGAGATGGCGAGGCTGGCTCGCGCGGCGGGACTGAACATCGACTATTTCCCCACGAACTTTGTTCTTGCGGGCGGCTTGTTGTATTATATCGATTACGAGTGCAACGCCTATATGGAGGAGTGGAACTTTGAAAACTGGGGCGTGAAATACTGGTCCAAAACGCCGGAATTTCTGGAATACGCCCGGCAGCATCCCTGACGGATCGTGCTTCGTCAGGATGCCAAAAAAACCGGTAAAATTTTGGCGCGTACCCGCGCGGTTTTTCGTTGCCGCGGAAAAGCAACTGTGGTATGGTAATAACAACACATTCGAGGGGGACGCGTATGCTGGTACTGGATTTCATCAATGTGGGAAACGGCGACTCCATCCTGATCCGTGAGATGGATGGCGGACAGCAGCGGTTTGCTATGCTGGTGGACTGCGGGCACGACAATCTGGTGCGCGACGACCATCCCCAGGAGTTGGATCTGCGCTCGAAACGGATCTACGCCGGCGACTTTTTGAAAAAGCAGGGCGTCGACCATCTGGATATCCTCCTGATCACACACTTCCACCGGGATCATATCGGCGGCCTGAGCCGTGTGTTGGAGGCTGCGACGGTGGACAAGTTGCTGACGGCGTATGCGCCTCCGGCGGATGCCTTGGCGCTGGACCTTGATGGCGGCAAAGACCTGCCCAAGGCGGCGCGGAATCTCCTGCGCTGCGTGGAGATGTATGCCCGGCCCCTGCGGGAGCAGCGGCACCGCATCGGAGAGGTCGTGGAGTTTACCGGCAGCCGGACGGAAAGCCTGCGGCTGACAGAGGCCCTTTCTATGGATGTCCTGTTTGGCGAGCCTGCGCTGTATCCCCGGCAGAAGGAACTCTATGATGCGGCCTTCCGTGGCCAGTGGGACGGTTACGATCTGATCCGCTGGGCCAAGTCAATGAATGTTGCCAGCCTGCGTCAGCGGCTGTATTATCACGGGAAAGAGATCGTGCTGGGCGGTGACGCCTATGCCCATATGTGGGAAACCGTTACGGCCACCCCCTGTGACATTCTGAAAGTGCCGCACCACGCATCCCTGTCCTCCACCACGCGCAAACTGCTGAAAATGCTCAATCCCAGGACGGCGGTGGTCTGTGTGGCGGCAGGGCGGCCGGACGAGCGGCCCCATCCCTACATCGTATCGCTGTTGCAGGAAATGGTGCCGGAGGTTCGCTTCACCGACGCGGTGGACATTCCCGGCCTGGTGGAGCCGGAGTTCCACGAATCCGTACACATTGAAATAGAGTGAAGAAGCACGGCACTCAACGAGTGCCGTGCTTTTTTGCCTGCAAAAACAAAGAGGAACGGCCACGCCGCTCCTCTTTGAAGAAAGTATGCAGATTACTTGTACATCTCGGGCTTTTCCATCGTCTCGACTTTCAGGAACTGAGAAGTGCCGCGGGAAGCGTTCAGGGCGTCGCCGGCGACGCAGGCAACATAGCCGTCCCAGGCGGAGGGGCCTTCCAGTTTGTCAGCGTGGACGGACTCGACCCACTTGCAGAACTCGATGTCGTAAGCCTCGATGAAGCGATCCTTCCAGTCGGTCATAATGGGCATAGACTCGGCGGGGTTCAGGCTGTCCCAGCCGGCGGGGCGGGAGCGGCGAACCACAGCGTAGGGATCGGGCAGTTTGACGGTGCCGTTCTCGCAGACGACCTCGCACTGGATGTCGTAGCCGTAACCATCGGCGACCTGGACTTCGACGTCGATGAAGCAGCCCTTCTTGGTGCGCATCAGCATAACCTGGGGGTTGTCATAGCCCTTGTCGGAGTTGGCGGACTGACGGACCTTGACGCACTGCACGTCCTCGTACTCGTCGCCCAGCAGCCAGCGGCAGATGTCCAGTTCGTGGATGGCAACGTTGGTGACGCCGTTCTCGGTCTTGAAGCCCGGGCCCTGGGCAACGTTGCGGTGGCAGGCCTTGATCAGCAGGGGAGCGCCGATCTCGCCGGAATCGATGATGCGCTTCATCTCGGCGTAGCCGCGGTC
>SVKT01000017.1 GCA_015068335.1 Oscillospiraceae bacterium
GGCGGCGGCTCCATCTGCATCACCCGTGAGACCAAGGGCATCGGCCGCGGTCAGGCTACCTCCGTCATCGACGTGGCTGCCGAACGCGACAAGTACTTTGAGGAGACCGGCGTCTACGTGCCCATCTGCGCCGACGGCGGCATCGTGCAGGACTATCACATTACCCTGGCTCTGGCTATGGGCGCGGACTTCTGTATGCTGGGCCGCTACTTCTCCCGCTTCGATGAATCCCCCACCAGCAAGGTGCTCATCAACGGCAGTTATATGAAGGAGTACTGGGGCGAAGGCAGCGCCCGCGCCCGCAACTGGCAGCGCTACGATATGGGCGGCGCCGCCAAACTCTCCTTCGAGGAAGGCGTGGACTCCTACGTCCCCTACGCCGGCTCTCTGGCCGACGGTATGGCCACCACACTGGCAAAGGTACGCTCTACTATGTGCAACTGCGGTGCTCTTACCATTCCCGAACTGCGCGACAAGGCCAAGTTGACGCTGGTCTCCGCCGTTTCCATCGTGGAAGGCGGCGCCCACGACGTTATGCTCAAAGACTCCGCCGGCAGCAATAAGTAAACGATCCCCGTAAATGATAACGCCCGAGGGTAAATTCCCTCGGGCGTTTTTCCGTTTATGCGCTCTTTTTTCGAAGCAAATATACCCCCAGCGCGCAGAGCCCTGCGCCCAGCAGTATGGCCAGCAGATAGAAATACAGCACAACAGGGACAAGCAGATCCCATCCGGTCACCACCTGACAGGCGATCTCACAGCACAACAGGGCATAGAGAACCACTCCAATAAAAATCCACCGGTTTCCCTTTCTTTGCCCGGACCGCGACAGTATAAACCACACTCCGCCGCCCAGCAGGCAGCATACCCAGAAAATCCAGCAAAGAGGGCTTTCCGGATGGAACGGGATCATATGCATCCCAACTTCAATCCCCTGCAACAACGCAAACTGCATAAACATTCTCCTTTCGGGTCAGGTTTCAGAGGCAACACCGCGTTTCAAATACAGTGCCCACAAAAGCCATACCACCCCCAATGCAGCCGTCGCGGCATAGCAGAGGTCAAAATCCGAAAGCAGACCCAACAGGCCGTACAGCGGCGTCACAAAGACACCTGCCAGCAAGAGGGCGGGAAGCATCAAAAAGGAAGCCTCCGGCCCGCCGGAGCGTACCAGCAGACTCAGCACACCTGCCGCAACAGTCAGGGCGCTCAACCGCACCGCCCAGCGCACACAGGATACATTCTTTCGTTTCCGGTAAAACAACAAAACGCAGACGGACAGATACAGGACGCTGGACAGGATTTGCAGCGCGCCCACATCCCAACTCCACCAGAAATGCCCCAGATTGGCGGCGAAGACCGCTGCGTAGACCGCAGCCATAAGAAGCCACATCCATTTATTCTTCATCGCACGCACCTCTCTTCCTGCGGATTTGGTACAGAAAATATCCGTGAAGCCCCAGCCAGACCAGCAGTATCGCCCCGCACGCAGGCAGCAGCCACGGCGCGGAAAAGCCGGTGATCCCGTGAAGCGGCGACACAAAAACGACGACCGACAGCATCGCAAGCACTTCCAAAATATGCGGCACTTTCACCGCGCTTACCACCAATGCCAGCCCTAATGTGGCAAGCAAAGCCACAGTAATGCTCAGCGAAAAGATCAGATATCCCTTGCTTTTACGATTGATGATGAGATACGCGATCCAGAATAAAAGCACCAGCGCAGTCATCAGCACATTTAACACAGAAGGCTTTCCCCGTCCGTCATAAAAGTGATTGAAATTTACCCGGCCGGCCAGAAAACTTATCAGCAGCATACCGTAAATCGAAAAAGCATCCCGCATAAAGGCCTCCTTACTGTAAAGCCACATACCCCGTCTTTTCGATGATCTCCTGTCCCTGTGCAGACAGGATCCAGTCCAGAAATGCCGCCAGTTTCGGGTTACTTTCCTGAGGCGCCGGCCCTCCGATGTCCGAAACGGTCACTGCGTAGAACTCCGAGGCGATGGGGTAACTGCCGTCCCGGATCGTTTCC
Source organism: Oscillospiraceae bacterium (assembly GCA_015068335.1). GTDB lineage: Bacteria > Bacillota > Clostridia > Oscillospirales > Oscillospiraceae > Oscillibacter. Next base: position 2,036 of record SVKT01000017.1, read on the forward strand.
CTGGTCGGCTCCACGCCATTGAGCGCCAGCAGGCGGATGTCACCGTTTTTCACCATCTCGGTGGAGTAGAATCGGAAGGAAAAACCGATGGCGTTGCTGTGGTTGCGGTAACTGGCCACTTCGGTGATGATACCGCCCATTCCTGCGATGCGGTCCCGCTTCTCCGGTTCCAGCAGGGGCAGTCCCTCCATCAGCCGTTGGAGGGCAGACTGGCTTCCGCTGTTCTCCGCACGCTGGAAGGGACGAATGGATTGCCGTTTTCCGCCCACGTCTTTCCAATTTTTGATCTCTCCGGAGTAGATGCCCCGGATCTGCTCCACCGTCAGGCTCGCCACCGGGTTTTTGCTGTTCACAAAGAACACAAACGCTTCTTTTCCAATAGGAGTATAGTGAAACTCCTTGCCAGTATTTTTAGCCATTTCCTGCTGTGCAGCCGAGGGAGCCGCCACGAAGATCACATCGGTCTCTCCCTTGACAAGGCGCTCGTAGGCGTCAATGGTGCCTCCGCACTGCACAGATCCCTGGTAATGCGGGTACTCTCCTTCCGGATAGACCGCCTGCGCGAAGGCCGCGTAAATGGGATACAGCGCCGTGGCGCCATCCACGCGCACCGCCCACGGGTTGTCAAATTTGAGTGTGGATTCTGCGTTCAACGTCACCAGTTTGTTCTCCTTCTGGAACGGCTGGTACTCCCACAGCAGGAGTTGGCGGTCATCCACGGTGGGGATGCTGTCCTCATAAGCGCCAAAGCCCACGTAGACTGCGCAGCAGAGAAGCACGCAGGAAAATACTCCCCACAACACGCGCTTTTGTTTCCTGTTCAATGTTACGGCGCAGATCACGCACAGCGCCAGCGCAAGAGCAATCCCCACGATGGGAACGACTCTCGTCACGTACAGCGGAAACATTCCGAAATTGCCAAACAGATAAAGCAAAAACGTGCCTGTGCCAAAAATCAGCACGATGGGCAGGACGAGCAGGATCTTCTTCAACACGGTTTTCCAGTTCACTTTCATACACCCTCCAATTCCCGCAGTTCCCTGCGCACTTCCTCCAAATCAAAGGAGGAGCAAATCCTTCCGTTTTCCCGATCCAAGGCGCGATAATGCTGGGAAATGATATTCTGCTGGATCTTGTAACCGCAGCAGGTCTCCACGAACCGCCACCAGACCTTGCCGCCCATCGTTTTGGGATACGTGGGCTTCTGCTCCGCAAAGGCCAGCGCAAGGATCATATCCTCCGCCTCGCCGCCCAGCAGACCGGCCAGCACCTGGCTGCGCTCAAAGATACTGCAAAAGGCAACCGCTCCCATCCAGCCCAGAGAGGCGCGCCCCTTTTCGATCTCCACCAGCGTCTTTTTGGAGAGGCCAAGCACCTTGGCCATCGTTTCCTGTGTAAAACCATATTCCGTTCTGACCAGTTTCACCTGCCGGTCCATTTCCGTTACAAAGCGATGCTTGTCCATAGCCCCGCCTCCTTTTAGTGTAATTTTACACTTTTTGGATTCTTTTGTCAATTGGAACTGTCTGTAAAAGCAACAGAGCCGCAGCGATTCGCTGCGACTCTGCTTCATTCAGTTCAAAAGCGCGGCAAAGGCAGCCAGATTTTCCAGAAGGCTCTCTGCGCCTTCATACGTCATAAAGATCACCCGGCTTCCTTTCCGGAGCAGCAGGTTCTGGAAGCCCCATTCATCCGTTTCCAGATACCAGGCCTCCTCCACCAGAGGTGTTTCCAGCGGCAGCAATCCATCCCGCTCCGCGATCTGCCGCGCCATACGCCCCGCCTCCCAGGGGAGATAGAAGTCGTAGTACTTTCCCTGGGCAAGCAGGCCTTTGTTCTCACGGTCACTCTGGATCGTCCACCACTGTTCCCGGGTATGCCAGTTCTGCCAGCGGATGGCCTCCACTTCCATCAGTTCCGGCATCTCCACGGCGGGAATTGGCTCTTCATAGAAACTCTGCGGCTGGTAAGGGGTATTCCCGTACAGCACTCCGGCAGCAAGGCTTAGAAGAAAGACCCACTCCAAAATAAGCATCAGCAGCATCATCCACTGGGATAACCGATAGGGCTTCCGGTGAGGCTGGGGAACACCGGCATTCAGCGCTTTCAAATAGACTCTGCGCCGCCACGCAGCAAAGGACAACACCAGTACCATCCCCAGCAGCGCTCCCATACGGGGCAGCCAGATGACCATAGGCCGCCAACTTTCCACTTCCCGGATAAAGTAACCGTCGACCAGCAGATTGAATCCCAGAAGGAGCGCCAGCACCACCACCCAGAAGCCCGCAAGGAAACGAATTGTCTTTCGGGACTGCCGCTGCTGATAATCATAGCCGGCGGCCTGTACCTGCGGGTCGGTGTTCAGTTCCGGCGCTTCCGGATCATCGCAGCGCCAGACACGGTAACTCCCATCTATGGAGCACACGTACTTCCAGCCCAGTTCCAGATAGATCTCCTGTGTCTGTACGTCCGGGCGATCCGTATCGCCTCTGACCGGTTCCAGCCGGAAGCGAACGACTTTCGGTTCCTCCCGCCAAAAACAGGCATACAGTTTCTTATACTCATACACAAACCGACCCTTTGCGGCCTGATCTTCCAGCCACGCCTGCTCCATAGCAGGATCGTAGAGGAATAAGGGTCTTAACCGAACCATACTCACCCTCCTCTCACGATGTACATTGCGCCCTTTTTCGCCGGATACACCAGAAGATCCACGAACGCAGCCTGTTTCAGAGGCACATTGGCCCGCAGAGAATATACCAGAGATCCGGTGCGAAAAAGCAGCAACTGCTCACCGTCTCCGGAGATGGACAGCGCCTCATCATAGGCTTCGTTTTCTATGGATTCCAGCGCCGCTTCGGGATGCTCTTTGAGGAACTGCTTCTGTTTTTCCCGATACAAGGCTTCTGCAAGTCCCTCTGTACGCAGGCGGTCTGCGGCGCTGGCAATGTACTCGTTTTCGCTCCTGCGCTGCATCATTTCACAGCGCAGGGGATTCAGCGGCGTTCTGCGGGAAACATAGCCATCAAAATCATACTGCCACTCGCTGCCGGTTTCTTCTGTGATATCCTCCACCGCTATGCCAATGATTTTTTCCTCCTGCCGTCTCAGCATACTGGATTCCACCGTGCGAAAACTGAATGCCAACCAGAAAATCACATATAGCACCGCTGCCAGACGCCACCAACGGCGGTTTTTGCGCCAATCACGGCTCTGCTGCGGCACGACACCGGCTTTGAATTGTCTGCGCAGGCCGTGGATCAACCGCAGCCTGCGGACACACAGTACCACCAATGCGGGATACAGCACGAATGTACCCAGCAAGAAAAAGCCATTGAGAAGCAGCAGCATCTCCAACAGGGAACCGGCCGCAAACCACGGGCCAATGATAAAAAGCAACGGAAACAGCAGCAAAATCAAAATCTGGTGCCACGCGCCCTTCAACTGTTCCTCCCACGCCCAGGCATAGGAGAGGCTGTCGGTAAACAGTTCCGGTATTTCAGGGTCGTCGCAATAGAAGATCTCAAACTCTCTGCCAAAACAGTCGACATACTGCCAGCCCATTTCCTCATAGGCATCGATCCGCTGCAAGAAAGCCTCCCGGCTTTCCGGTCCCTGGGGATGAATGCGTACACGGCTCTGCTGCGGCTCAGTCTTTTCAAAAACGGAAAACCAGCCCTTCACTTCTTTCAGGCGCCAGCCGGCGGCCGCTTCCTCTTCCAGCCACTGCTCCACAGCACCGGGATTCCACAATTCAACCGGACTCAACATCCGCTTTTTGTTTTTCATAACAGCACCTCCTTACGAAAAGGCTGCAACCACCTGTGCAAAGGCTTCCACGTTATCCGTCAAATCCACGGGGAAATTGACCCACACAGAGAACACGCAGCCGTTCTTTCGGGCAAGAAACAGACGGACCTGTTCGCCGCCTTCCAGCAGCACGACCTCGTCAAAGGCAAAGTGCTCCACGGGCACTTCCTCCGCAGAAGGCCACACCTTCAAAAAGTTGTTTTTCTGCTCCGTATACAACGGCTTTGCCAACCCAGGAAGGCGCAGGCAGTAACAGTTCGTCTCCACCTGTTTCTGCTCCGGATACCGCTCCCGGATCTCATAGGACACCATCATCCCGAAAGCGCTCCGCCGCTGATAGCCGTATCCGCCCGTCCGCTCCGCAGGATCCAGCGTTTTTTCCAGTTCCTCTGCCGCCACATAGGGCAAAGGGACCTGGGGCTCTTCCAGTGATAAGGGCTGGGGCGAAAAAACAATGGGCAGCAGATTGTTGATCATCAGCACGCCCCAGAGGATCCAGGAGAATGCAAACTCAAATACGGCTCTGCGGCGCATCCGTTTCCAGTCGCCCCGATGGGACAACTCCACACCCGCGGCCAACTGCCTCCGGACACGGCGGAGGGCTCGCATCCGAAGAAAAAACTCTACCAGAAACCACGGCAGCAGCACCAGATTCAAAGGCCATACGAGCCCGCTGCGGATCATCGTTTCCACCGGTTGTCCGGTGGAAAGCAAAACCTTCACCAGTACAGACATCGCAAGCACCACTGCCGCCAGAGAGAGCCAGTTGTTCCGGTTCTCCCGTTTCAGGCTCTTCTCCCACGCCCACTGCTGGGCCACCGGGTCGGTATTCAGTTCCGCCGCCCCGGGATCTTCACAATAATAGACTTCATAGGTTCGGAGCTCTGCGGCAAAGTTCCAGCCAAGTTCCCGATATACTTCCCGGCGCTCCTGCCGTGCAGTCCAGTTCTCCGCTTTCTCCGGCTGCAACCGCACGCGGCAGTCCATAGGTTCCACCGCTTCCAATCGCGCCAGCCGGTTTCCGCACTCATACAGTTTCCAGCCCTGCTTTGCCTCTTCCTCCAACCACTGTTCAATGGCACCGGGATCCCATAGGGCAAGCGGTGCAGGCACAGATTTCCACTGCATACTCATACCTCCTCCCGGTCGCCGTCAGCCACACACAGTTTCAGACGGCTCAATTCCTGCCGGAACAGCGCCCGCCCCCGGTCCGTGATGGCATAGGTTCGCTTGCGCCCCTCCACCGCCGTTTCCGCGATCAGGCCTTCTTCCAGAAACTTTGCCAGAATGGTATACAGCGTTCCGGGGCCAAGCGGTACACGCCCTGCCGTGGTATCATCCACAAACTGCACGATCTCCGTGCCGCAGCGCTCCTGTTTCAGCAGAGCGATCAGCACATAAAACATACTCTCCGTCAAAACTTTCAGGGGTTCCTTTGCCAAAGCCCTCACCTCCAATATCGAAACACGATATTATCTTATCCTCATCATAATATCGTTTGTCGATATTGTCAATAACTTTTGCAAAACATTTTCGTTTTTTGCCAAACAATCCAGTTTCAGGAAGTTTCGCCACCTTTTGAGGGTTGCTTCCTCCGCCGCCTTTCCTGTACCATTGACTGCGTAAATCACCACAGAAAGGAAGAAAACCGATGAAACGAGCGCTATGCGGCCTTTTGGCGGCCGCCTCTCTCTCCCTGCCCGCCCGGGCGGCCAGAACCATCCCCGTACAGGTGGACGGCGAACATCTGCCCGGCGTTTCCTACGTGGACAGCGGCGTTACATACGTACCCCTGCGAATGCTGCTGGACACACTGGGCGGCTGGGAGATCTGGTGGGACAGCGCGGAAAAGATCGCAGTTGCGACCTCCGCAGACCACGACCTTGCCGCCGATCCGGATGAAAACCGTATCACCATCAACGGAACGGATTACGCCGGCCGGGTCACCGTGGAAAACGGACGCACCTACGTCCCGCTGCGGCTGGTAGCCGAGGCGTTGGGCGGCAGCGCGGAATGGGATCGCTATATGGGCGGGGCGGCGATGACCTCTCCCGGCGCGGCCTACGACGCCGTGGAACTCTACTGGCTCTCCCGGGTCATCAGCGCGGAAAGCGGCGCAGAGCCCCTGAACGGGCAGATCGCGGTGGGAAACGTGGTGCTAAACCGGGTGGCAAGCGATACCTTTCCCAACACCGTTCCGGGGGTGGTGTTCGACCGCAACTTTGCCGTGCAGTTTGAACCCGTGGAAAACGGAACCATCTACAACACGCCCACCGCCCAGTCCGTCGCCGCCGCCAAGCGGGCGCTGGATGGGGAGTCCGTTGTGGGAAAGGCGCTGTACTTCTATGCCCCCGCCCTGTCCCAGGGTATCTGGATCAACGCCAACCGCCCTTATCTCACCACCATCGGCTGTCACCGCTTTTACCTGTGAGGGTGTTTGACTTTTTCCCGGACAGCGGCTAAAATATTGGTATGAAATCATCCGAAAAGGAGCATACCGTATGCTGTTTTCCGACCGTTCCAGAACCATCTACCCCAACGCGCCGGTGCACGAGGTGATCTGCCAGTTGCGCTTCCCCACCATTCTCTCCATCAATACGGTGGAGCCGGCAGCGTTTCAGGAGGCGATCCGGGAGGAATTTCCCCGCTACGCCTGCAAACAGGAAACCCCTGCGCCGAAGGTCACCGGGCTTGGCAGCGCCACGCCCCGCGTGGAGCAGCCCTCCCCCACGGCAAACTACCACTTCCTCTCGGCCGACGGTATGTGGAAGTTGAATCTCACCCGGGATTTCATCGCCCTCTCCACTCTGCGCTATCCCGGCTGGGAAGCCTTTGCCCGCCAGTTGGACAAGCCGCTGGCCGCCTTCATTCAACTCTACAAGCCCGCCTACTTTCAGCGGGTGGGGCTGCGCTACGTGAACATCGTTTCCCGCGCAAAACTGGGGCTGGATGACACTCCCTGGGCAGAACTGTTTGCCCCCGCTTATCTTGGTCCGATGGCGGAAGCGGATGTTGCAGAGGAACGACTCATTCATTGCGGCTGCGATTTGCAGTTGAAACTGGATTCCAGTTGCGTGGCCAAGATCCACGCCGGACCGGGCCGCATCCAGACCAAGGGCGCCAATCCGCAGCAGGATCCCGAGCCGAAATTTATTTTTGATCTGGATCTTTCTATGGGCGGGAATGTGTCCTGCACGATGGCTGCCGCCGCGCTGGAAACGCTCCACGGCCACAGTACGCCCATTTTCGAGGGCGCCGTCACCGACCGTCTGCGCGATGCGATGCGGGGGCTGTAAGCCTTCTCTGCCAATGCCACCTGATACAGTAAAAGCCCCTCCGTTTCCGGAGGGGCTTTTTATCGTCTTTTCGCACCGGATCAGGGGCGTTCATACAGGGGCAGCGTGCACTGATAGGGCTGGCTGCGGTAGGTCACGGAAGAAATGGGGCGGCCGGAAACGCCGTATTTGGGGTGCGTGCCGAACAGATCGATGTACCGGGTAAGATCGTCCTTTTCCTGCGCCATCTTTTCCAGCAGCAGCACGGTCGCACGAGCATCGTCCACAGCCCGGTGATTGTTTACCGCCGCGTTGCCCAGGCCGTATGCTTCAATGGCGTCGGAGAGTTTGTGGGGGTAATCCCGCCGGTCGCGGTACACCGTCAGCGCGTCGAGAAACTGCGGCGCCCGCAGCACATCCACACGACCGTAGGGTTTCAGGAAGTGGTACAGGAAGTTCAGGTCGAACTGGGCATTATAGGCCACCAGCAGCGGCCGCTGCGCGCCTTCCAGCAGGCGGCAGAAGGCCTCCACCGCCTCTGCCTGCTCCACGCCCTCTGCCATCAGTTGCAGATCCGTGATGCCCGTCAGTTCGGTGATAAAGGGCGGGAGATGCTCGCCTTCCGGCAGGCGGATCAGCACGTTCAGTTGGTCGGTCTCCACCCCGTTTTCCAGCGACACCGCTCCCAATTCGATGATCCGGTCCTTTCCGAATTCGATGCCGGTGGTTTCTGTATCGAAAATCACAACGCGGTCAAACTGCGCCCAAAGTTGTTCCATCCAATCACTCCTTTTTCTGCATTATAGTTCGTTTTCACGGTTTTTTCAATGACTTGCGGGAAACACTATCCTCACTACTGTATCCGGAGGGTTTCCTATGACACTTCGCTGCCGCGTTTTCACCTTTTTCGTTCTCTTGACCCCCTGCCTGTTTCTGGCAGGAATGCTCTATCTGCAAGGGCAGACTGCACCGGTCGCTGTGCCGGCCGCCGCAGTCGACTGGGGTCTTTCCTTCCCCAACGCAGGCCAATCCCCCACCGGCAACGCCACGTCGGAGGCGCTGGCGCAATACAACGCCTGTTTTCTGGGCGACACCGGCAAAAAGGTCATCTACCTGACCTTCGACTGCGGCTATGAAAACGGTTACACCGAACCGATCCTGGATGCGCTGAAAAAGCACAACGCTCCCGCCGCGTTTTTCATCGTTGGCACGATGCTGGACACCGCGCCGGACATCGTCCGCCGTATGGCGGCGGAGGGGCACATTGTAGGAAACCACACGCTTCACCATCCGGATATGTCTGCCATCTCCGACCAGGCCGCTTTCCGGAAGGAACTGGATGGACTCGCTGCGCAGTATCGGGAAGTCACAGGCGAGGAAATGCCGATGTTCTATCGCCCGCCCCAGGGGAAATACAGCGAGGAGAACCTGAAACAAGCCTGTGCGCTGGGCTACAAAACCGTGTTTTGGAGCCTTGCCTATGTGGACTGGTATGTGAATGACCAGCCCACCGCCCAACAGGCCTACGCCAAACTGCTGCCCCGGATCCACGACGGCGCCATCGTGCTGCTCCACTCCACCTCCGCCACCAATGCCGCCATTCTGGACGACCTGTTGACGAAGTGGGAGGAAATGGGCTACACTTTTGCCTCGTTGGAGGAACTGCCCGGCGCCGACGCGGTGCAAAGCCCCCCGGTGATGTTCCGGAACGAGGCGCCCGCGGCCTCCGAACCCAACTGCGCCTGAACGCTTCCTCTCCCCTGACCGCTCCCTTATCCCCTATACGCAGCAACGCGCAGTCCGCTATACAGCGGGCTGCGCGTTGGTCTTCTTTTTTACAGCAGCGTTCTGCGAAGTTCCTCCCCGCTCTTGGCAGAGAGATATGCGGGTGGGATGTCAAAAATCGTCTTTGCGCCCGTGAGACCGGCGGCGTTCATCCGGTATGCCGCTCTGGCGCAGCAGACCAGCACGCTGGCGGTAAACTCCGGATTGGAGCCCAGTTTCAGGGAATACTCGATCATCTGGCGGGTCTCGCCATTGACGCCGGTGACGCCGCTGCGCATCACGAAGCCGCCGTGTGCCATACCGCCGTGGTCGCGGTCAAACTCCTCCTGGGAGATGAAATGCACCGTGGTATCGTAGGGTGCGAAGTAGGCAGGCATCGTCTTGATCTCCTGCTCGATACGCTGCAAATCTGCGCCGTCCTCCGCCACGACAAAGCATTCGCGGGTGTGTTTTTCCCGGGTAGTCAGTTCGGGATTTTCGCCGCTGCGCACCTTTTCCAGCGCGGCGGGAACGGGCACCGTGTACTGCTTACCGTTCTTCACGCCGTCGATGCGGCGGATGGCATCGGAGTGCCCCTGGCTGACGCCTCTGCCCCAGAAGGTATAGTCGCTGCCGTTAGGCAGGATGCAATTGCCAAGCAGCCGCTGTAAACTGAACATACCGGGGTCCCATCCCACGGAGATCACCGCGGTCTTGCCGCCTTCCTGGGCGCGGCGGTCACACCGCTCAAAGTGTTCGGGGATGGCGGAGTGGTTGTCAAAACTGTCCACAATGTTGAAATATTTCGCGTATTCCCCACTCTGCACAGGCAGGTCCTTCGCACTGCCGCCGCAGAGGATCAGCACATCGATCTCGTTATGCATTTCCGCCAGGCGGTCGATCCCGTAGACGGGGACACCGTCCGTCAGGAGTTTCAGCGTCGCCGGATCTCTTCTGGTAAAAACCGCGGAAAACTTCATATCCGGATTGGCACGAAGCGCCAACTCCACACCGCGGCCGAGATTTCCGTATCCTAAAATCGCAATTCTGATTGGAGCGTTCATATGGGTCACCTTCCTGAAACAGCATACCGGCGCCGTGCGAAACCGCACATTTGCCAACGCCACATTTTACAATAAATTCCGCCCCAAGTCAATTCCAAACCGTCCGCCGCCTCTCTCCACGAACCGTAGGTTGCATCCCGCGGCGTTTCGTTTTATGATTAAGGCAAGTTGAGGAAAAGGAGCACGCACGAATGGACCACTACGTAACAGGCGCCACCATCAAACGGCTGCGGGAGGCCAAAAAGATGACACAGGCCGAGTTGGCAGACCGCATCGACGTCAGCCCCAAAACCATTTCCAAGTGGGAAACGGCAAAGGGCCTGCCGGACATCTCCCTGCTGACCACACTCGCCGCCGCGCTGGATGTCTCCGTTATGGAACTGATGTCGGGCAATACCGTGATCAATCGAAATCTCTCCGCCAATATGCTGCGCTCCAAACTCTACGTTTGCCCCGTGTGCGGCAACATCCTCCACGCTATGGGCGAGGCGGTCATCGTCTGCTGCGGTGTGACGCTGCCGCCGCTGGATGCGGAAGACGCAGACGATGCCCACCGCATCACCATAGAGGCCGTGGAGGACGAACAATATGTGATCGTCGACCACCCTATGACCAAGCAGCACTACATCTCCTTTCTGGCCTATGTGACTTCTGACACCTTCCAATTGGTGAAACTGTATCCGGAAAGCAGCGCCGCCTGCCGTTTCCGCTTCCGCGGGCGGGGGTATCTCTATGGGTACTGCAATCACCACGGATTGATGAAGCACAAGGTGTGATCCGTAAACGCAAAAATGCTCTGCCGTCCGGCAGAGCATTTTTTACGAGATATACCTTACAAAATCACCGTGGCGCCCAGCAAAATCAGTAGGCCGATCACGTTAACAACGGTGAATACCGCCAGAAATTTTCCCGCACGGGCACCGGGCCAGCGGAGATACAGTTTCAATGTGATCAAACTGGCAAGGGATGCCACAGGCGTGCCCAGGCCGCCAATGTTCACGCCTTCCAGCAGTTCGCGCCACTGTTCTGTAAAGGCAGACAGCAGTACAGCCGCAGGCACGTTGCTGATGACCTGGCTGGTGGCAACGGCGGTCAGCAGGGTGCTGCGTTCCAGCAGCGTCTGCAAAAATTCCCGCACGACGTCCATCCGTCCCAGGTTTCCGGAAACGATGAAGAAGCACACGAAGGTGGCCAGCAGGGCGATGTCCAGTTCCCGCAGCAGTTTCGGCTCCATCAGGGCGATCACCGCCAGCACCAGCACCGTCATCACGCCGTAATGCAGCACGCGGAACACCGTCAGCAGGCACAGCACAAACAGCACGGTATACACCGCCAGTTTTCGGGGCTGCTGCAACGTCTCCCGTTCCAGTTCCGGCCGGGGCAGCGCCCTGGGCAGAAGCGGCAGGGATGCGGCGGTCAGGCACAGCAGGCTCACCGCCGTCAGCGGCAGCACCGCAGAGAAGAACTGCCCGGACGTCAGGCCGTAGGCGGCGTACAGATACAGATTTTGCGGATTGCCCACCGGGGTGGCCATACTGCCCAGATTGGCCGCCACAGTTTGCAGCACCAGCACGGGAATGGCCGCCGAGGCACAGCCGATGCGTTCCAGCAGCAAGAGCGTGAACGGCACGAATGTCAGCAGCGCCACATCGTTGGTCACCAGCATAGAACTGAAAAAGGGCAGCAGTACCAGCACCACGCCCAGAACACGCCCGCCGCTGCTGCGGCGCAGCAGTTGAAGCGCCAGCCAGCGGAATGCGCCGCAGTCCTGAAAGCCGGAGACCACCGCCATCAGGCTCATCAGCAGACACAGCACGCGCAGGTCGATGTATGCGATGTACGCGCTGTCCGGCGGCACCAGAAACATCGTCACCACCGCACACAGCGCCGCCACGCAAAGCACCGTTTCTTTTTTCAGGAAATCCCGTAACCGTTCCAGCATACAGTCAACCTCCGCCAATTATTTCCTGCGACAGGATACCACACTTCTCCCCTTTTTGCAACCAACAGGAGGGCAACCAACAGCGAGCGCCAACCTTCCCGATCCGCGCGTAACAGTACGGTTTATGGGACATCTTCTGCGTTAGAATGAAGCCAGAACAGAAAAAGGAGTGCTTGCATATGAAGTTGAAGATCGGTTTTTCCTGCGATACCGTTGATAAGCAGCAAGCGGAAACCGCCGCCCCCGTGAAATCCGAAACCGTTGTCCCCCGCAAATCGGTGGTGCAGGTGCAGTTTCCCAACCGCGGTTCTGCCCTGGCCTATTACAACGACCGCTTTGACCTGCGGGTCGGTGACTTCGTCTTTGTGGACGGCAAACTGGAAGGGCAGCGCGGCCGGGTGACCGCCGTCAATTATAACTTCAAGATCAAACTGTCCGACTATCAGCGCGTCATCGCTCTGGCGGACACCGCCGTGACCGGGCAGTTTCACTTCGCCGGCTCTCACGTTGTCACCTTCGACCGCTGTGCCCTCCCCGCCGAAAAGGTGGTCACCTGGTTCAATCCCCCCGCCAAAGAGGAGGACGAATTTGTCAGCGGCAGCGATGATTCGGCCTTCCGGCTGGATGACCTTGCGGGGATGAAGATCTCGCCCGAGATCGCCCAGCGCGGGCGGGACTACTACGTAAACAACAATGTGCTGTACCTCTGCCTTGACGGCAGCCGCGGCTACGCCATCGTTCAGGGCAACGAGGCCTACGAAGTCGAGCTTGCGTACCACGACGGCGAGATCAGCCGCCTGACCTGCTCCTGCTTTTGCAGTTACAACTGCAAGCACGAGTTCGCAGCAATGCTCCAACTCCGGGACACGCTGGATTACATTGAAAAGCACTACGCCGACGCATACGAGCGCACCGGCTATTTCGCCGCCGTCGCCAAGAGCACGCTGTTCTTCTTTGCGATGGACGGCAGCGATGCAGGCAGTTTTACGCTGAACTGATCTCCCCCCCGACATTGGCTAAAAAAGTTGCCGCAGCAAAACCACGTTTCGTGTGCAACTCCGTGTGCAATTTATGTCGATATCTTTGTATATGAGGGCACATAAGGCGCGCTCGTCCGCCTTTTCAAACGCCGCGCAAAAGCCGAAACCCATTGGAAACAAAAAAATCTCCCGCACCCGTTATGGTTGCGGGAGATTTTCGTTTGGTGGAGGTGGGGGGAGTTGAACCCCCGTCCGAAAGCACTTTAACGGGACTTTCTCCGGGCGCAGACGGTTATTGCGGGAGTCTTCCTCCCTGTTCCCATCCCGGGCGGCAAGCCGTCACGCCGCCTGTTCAGGTAAGAGTCATAATGCGTGGGCGGGTCAACTCTTTCCCGCCTCACGGACGCCACATCAACGACGCCTTCCCCGGCCTGTGGCCTCTCCGGTTCAGACGGCCGCCTTTAATTAGGCAGCAACAGCAACAGTGTTGTTGTTATTTAATTTATAAATTGCCCGTTTTAAGGATGTCAGGCGCATCCGCCCGCTTGTCCCGCCTCCATACCCCCGTCGAAACCGGTACACCCCCATACTATCAGGAGGCCGCGATCGGCTCGGGAAGCCAGAGCCGGAAATTGCAATGGAGATTATAACATACTTCCCGGAGGAAGTATGTTACAATTCCGTGAATTTAAGTCTTTGCAAATTTGACCATCAGTTTTACCGGCACGATTTTGGCCAGCACACGGTAAAACTTGTAGAACCCCTTCGGCGTGTAGATCGTGCGGCCATTCTTTGCCGCCCGCAGCGCGCCGCCTGCGGCCTTTCCCTGATCGCAGTAAGGCAGCATCCGGAACATTTTGGAGTTGCCCGTGATGTTGCCCACATCCAGAAACTCGGTCTGCATAGGACCGGGACAAACCGCCGTGGCGGTAATGCCCCTGGGCTTCAATTCCTCGCTGATGCCCACGGTGAAGGAACTGACGAAGGCCTTGGTGGCGGAGTAGACCGTCATCCGCGGATTGGGACAGAACGAGGCGATGGAGGACACGTTCAGGATGCGGCTTCCGCGCCCCATATAGGGCAGGGCCAGATTGGTCACGGCGGTCAGCGCCCGCAGATTCAGGTCGATCATCCGGGTCTGGGAGGCCGTGTCCATTTCCCCGACATTGCCAAGATAGCCGCAGCCGGCGTTATTGATGAGCAGGCTGACTTCCGGCGCTTCCGCGGCCAGTTTGTCCCGCAGCACCGCGAAACTGTCCTCACGGCACAGATCCATCGGGATGCACTCCACCCGCTTACCGGGCAGAAGAGCCGCCGTTTCCTGCAACTGCTCCGCCCGGCGGGCGATGAGCCAGCAGCACTCCACCTCCGGGAACACCTCCGCCAGACGGCGAACGAACTCCCTTCCCAGTCCGGTGGACGCGCCGGTGATGATGGCAGTTTTCACGAAACCGCCTCCTTTATTCGAAATCAGTGGGTCTCGGGAGCGGGATACTCCACACCCAGGGTGTCCACGCGGATGGAGGCGATCACCACATCCTTCTTGGGCTTGTCGTTGAACATATTGCGCTGGACGCGGGAGATATCGATGGCGATCTGCTCACCCTCGGTGATCTTGCCGAAGGCGGCGTACTGGCCGTCCAGATGGGGCGCAGGCGCCACCATAACGAAGAACTGGCTGCCGGCGGAGTTAGGTGCCATCGTGCGGGCCATAGACAGCACGCCGGTGGTGTGCAGCAGATCGTTCTGGGTAAAGCCGTTGCCGGCGAACTCGCCGTGGATCTGGTAGCCGGGGCCGCCCATACCGGTGCCGTTGGGGCAGCCGCCCTGGATCATAAAGCCGGGGATAACACGGTGGAAGATCAGGCCGTCATAATAGCCCTTGTTGGCCAGAGAGATGAAGTTATTGACGGTGTTGGGTGCCTTTTCGGGATACAGTTCGCCGCGCATCACGCGGCCGTCTTCCATAGTGATGGTAACAATGGGGTTGGACATAGTTATCGATTCCTTTCTTTCATCGAGCGGTCGATCTCCCGCTTTGCGTCGCGCGCGGCGGTGGCGTCACGCTTATCGTAATTTTTCTTGCCCTTGCACAGGCCGATCTCCACCTTGACCCGGGCATCCTTGAAGTAGACGGACAGCGGCACCAGCGTGTAGCCGTCCTGCTTGATGAGGGCGTGGAGTTTGCGGATCTCCCGCTTGTGCATCAGCAGTCTGCGGGTGCGGACAGGGTCGCGGTTGAAGATATTGCCCTTTTCATAGGGCGAGATGTGCATACTGTGGACGAACATCTCACCGTCCTTGACGGTGCAGTACGAGTCTTTCAGGTTCAGCGTGCCGGCGCGGATGGACTTGACCTCCGTGCCGAACAGTTCGATGCCCGCCTCGTAGCGATCCTCCACGAAGTAATCGTGGAAAGCCTTGCGGTTTTGGGCTGCGATTTTGATCCCCTTTTTCTCCGTGGAACTCACCCCGTTTTATTGGAAAGTTTTTATAGTATATCACGGTTTTTTGCAATCTTCAAGAGAAAGAGCAGACTTGGCAACGGGCACTTCCTGTGATATAATAAAGTGATTATAACTATGTTTCGGCAAAGTTAACCGGGAGGGAACTGGCCAATGACGGATCTGACCGAAAAAACACTACGGCGGGAGGAAAAATTCCACGGCCGCATCGTCAGCGTCCACGTGGACGAAGTGCTGCTGCCCAACGGGCACACCGCCTGCCGCGAGGTGGTGGAGCACAACGGCGGCGTGGCGGTTTTGGCGCTGGACGATGACAACAACGCCCTGCTGGTCACCCAGTACCGCTATGTATTCGGCAAACTGATGCCGGAGATCCCCGCCGGCAAACTGGACGCGGGAGAAGACCCGTCGGCAGGCGCCCTGCGGGAACTGCGGGAGGAGACCGGCGCCGTGCCGGAGGAATTTGTCTCTCTGGGCGCCATTCTCCCCTCTCCCGGCTGTTACAGCGAGGTGCTGCACCTGTTTTTTGCCAGAGGACTGCACTTCGAGGAACAAGCCCTGGATCCGGACGAATTTTTGAACGTGGAGCGCGTTCCCTTCGACGAACTGCTGCGCCGCTGTATGGCCGGCGAGATCGAGGACGCCAAGACCGTGACCGCCGTTCTGAAAGCCAAGTTGCAGTTCGGCCTTTGATACGAAGATACTTCGGGAGGTTCGCTTATGAACAGTCAGAAAACCATCCTCATCGTGGAGGACGAAAAAAACATCGTGGATATTCTGCGCTTCAACCTCCAACGGGAGGGGTTCCGCACCTGCGAGGCCTATGACGGCGAGGACGGTCTGAACAAGGCCCGCACGGAAAACCCGGATCTGATCCTGCTGGACGTGATGCTGCCGAAAATGATCGGCTTTGACGTGTGCAAGACCCTGCGCGCCGAGGGCAACAACGTGCCCGTGATCATCCTCACTGCCCGGGAGGAGGAATCCGACAAGGTCCTGGGTCTGGAAATCGGCGCAGACGACTATATCACCAAGCCTTTCTCTATGCGGGAACTGACGGCGCGCATCAGCGCCAACATCCGCCGCAGCGGTATGGCTGCGCCCTCCGCCGCCTCCGCTGCCGCCAGCGCGATGCCCGTGGCCGGTGAACTCTCCATCAACACGGACAGTCACCAGGTCTTCCGCGGCGGCGCTGTGGTGGAACTGACCCAGAGGGAATACGAACTGCTCACCTTCCTTGCCAGCCACCCCAACAAGGTCTACTCCCGCGTGGACCTGATGGAGCAGGTCTGGAACTACGGCTATGTGGGCAGCGATGTGCGCACGGTGGACGTCACCGTCCGCCGCCTGCGGGAAAAGATCGAGGCCGACCCCGCCAACCCCGTCTACATTCTGACCCGCCGCGGCGTGGGATACTATTTTTCCGTGTAAAGTACGTTCCCTTGTAAAGGACGGTGAATACTTTGTTCCGCAGTCTGCATATGAAACTGACGCTGATCCTGCTGCTGCTCATCCTGTCGCTGATGGCGGTTATGGGCACCTTTCTGACCACCAGCGTCTCCAACTTCTATATCAACACATTCTACCAGCAGATGAGCGATGTGTTTGGCGAGGACAGCCGCGATTTTGTCGCCTCCCTGCGCAGCGAGGCGGCACAGCCGGACGGCGCGGAGCGCATCCGCAATATGCTGGACTCCAACGCCGGCAATCTGGGCATCGACTACCGCACCCGAAACTTTTTCGTGCTGGACGGCGCCACCGGTGCCTATCTTGTGGGCTCCGCGGACGCCGCCTCCCTGCCCCGGGAGCAG
>SVKT01000130.1 GCA_015068335.1 Oscillospiraceae bacterium
GCGGAAAATGCATACTGTAAGAAAAAAAGTCCGGTGCTGTGCACCGGACTTTTCCGTTCTTATGGATCACTTCTCCATCTTCACGTCCACGATCACCGTGTTGGAGATCTCGATCAGATCTGTTTTGAGGATATGAGGCTTGCCGATACGCACTTCCTGGGTACCGACCTTGTTGCTCATCACTTCCTCCACCTCAGTCTCCGCAGTAATGGTGAAGGTAAGCGTCACATACCGGGGGTCTTCCACCCACTGGCCGTCGGCGCTGAGAACGAGATACGGTTCCATTGCCATCTCCGTGACGTGGCCTTCCACCATTTTGCCGCCGGCGGAAAGTTGGCTGGGGATGTTGTTTTTCAGCGACTCATAGACGTCAGCGGAAACTTTTTCCGCGCAGACGACATAGGTGATCCCGATCATTTCGGGGTCCGGTTCGGGTTCTTCCTCGACCGGCTCACCGCTGCTCAGCAGTTTCCAGCCGGCAAAAGCCACCACCAACAGGATCATCGCCACCGCAATGATATCCACCACGTTGAATTTGCCGATTCGGCACACTTTTTTCTCCATACGCTCCTCCGAAACAGGCGACCTGCGCCCGGTTTTCTTATGTAGACAAGGTTCGGGAAATATTGTATACTATTTTTTTAGAATCCACAAGACCATTTTTTGAATCGAGGTCTTTTTATGAAAATCATCCATCTCATCAGCGGCGGTGACTCCGGCGGCGCGAAGACTCACGTTTTGAGCCTGCTGCAAAACCTGAATGCCACCATCACCGCGCAACTGGTCTGCTTCCGGGACGGCCCCTTTGCCGAGGAGGCCCGCACGATGGGCATCCCCACGGAGATTATGGGCGGCAACAACATTCCGCGCCTGTGCAGACAACTGACGGACTATATCAAAACCGGCGGCTACCAACTCATCCACTGCCACGGTTCCCGCGCCAATATGGTGGGTGCGCTGCTTCGCAAATCCACCGGCCTTCCGGTCATCACCACCGTCCACAGCGACTACCGTCTGGACTATATGGGCCGCCCCCTCAGCCGCCTGACGTTCGGCAGCATCAACGCCTGGGCCCTGCGGCAACTGGACTACCGCATCGGCGTGTCCGACGCTATGGTGGATCTGCTCATCAACCGCGGCTTTGCCCCCGACCGCTTCTATGCCATTTACAACGGCATCGATTTCACCCCCGCACCGCCCCAGGGCAGCCGGCTGGAATATCTGCGCAGTCTGGGCGCTGATGTGGACGGGGACTCCGTTGTGGTGGGCATCGCCGCCCGACTGAATCCCGTGAAGGATATGTCCACCCTGATCCGCGGCTTTGCCGCCGCCTATGGCAACTGCCCCCGCCTGCGGCTGGTCATCGCCGGCGACGGTGAGGAGCGGGAGAAACTGGGTGCGCTGGCAAAGGAATTGGGTGTGGAGCAGGCTGTCACCTTCCCCGGCTGGATCTCCGGCGGTATGGATCGCTTCTACGCCGCTCTGGACATCAACGCCCTCACCTCCCTTTCCGAGACCTTCCCCTATGCGCTAACGGAGGGCGCCCGCTTTCATCTGCCCGCCGTGGCCACCGCCGTGGGCGGTATTCCCTATCTGATCGACTCCGGCATCAACGGCTTCCTGTTCCAGCCCGGTGACTGGGAGGCGCTGGGCCGGCACCTGACGGCGCTGGGCTGCGACGACGATCTGCGCCGCCGTCTGGGTGAAGCGCTGTACCAGAAGGCGTCCACCCAGTTCTCCATCCAGAAGACCGTGGATACCCAACTGCACATTTACCGTGAGATCCTGCGCCGGCACAGCCGCCCCAGATCTAAGCGGGACGGCGTTGTGATCTGCGGTGCCTACGGCCGCGGCAACGCGGGCGACGACGCCATTCTGGAAGCCATTTTGCAGGAGATGCGCTCGCTTGATCCGGATATGCCTCTCACCGTTCTTTCCAAGGACGCCAAAGACACCCGGCTGACCTACCGTGTCCCCGCCATCGCACGGACGAACTTTCTCCGCTGGTTCCGTGTTATGCGCCATTCCAAACTCTATATCAACGGCGGCGGCAGCCTGATCCAGGACGTGACCTCCCGCCGCTCTCTCTGGTTCTATCTGCACAACATCGCCTCCGCCAAGCGGGCGGGCTGCAAGGTGCAGATGTACGGCTGCGGCATCGGACCCGTCACACGCCCCAGCCACCGCGCGCTGGTGGCCCGGGTGCTGAACCGCAGCGTGGACGTCATCACCCTGCGCGAGCCGGATTCTCTGGAAGAACTGCGTGCCATCGGCGTAACAAAACCGGAGATCCTGCTGACCGCCGACCCGGCCCTCACCCTGCAAAAGGATGAAAGCGGCCGCGCAGAAAATCTTATGCTGCAAGCCGGCATCCCCCTTTCCGGCCGGTATATCTGCTTCGCCCTGCGCCAGTGGCCCACCTTTGACAACAAGGCGCACCTGTTCCGCAAGGCGGCAAAATACGCCTATGAGACCCACGGCCTCACCCCCATTTTTATGTCTGTGGAAAAGCATCTGGATCCCCGCGCCGCCAGACTGGCTGCCGGCGAACTGGACGTGCCCCACTACTTCCTCAACGGTTCCGGACGCGCCGGAACCATCATCAGCGTTCTCTCCCGTATGGAGGTGATCGTGGCAATGCGGCTTCACGCGCTGATCTTCGCCGCCGGACAGGGCATTCCTCTGGCCGGTGTGGTGTATGATCCCAAGGTCTCTGCATTCCTGCGCTATATTGGGCAGGATAACTTCACCGATCTGGATGCGCTAACGGAAGAAAACCTGCTGGCTATGGTGGATCTGGCCGTGGCCCAGACCACCAGACCCGCCCAGCAGGTGGCCGCGGTAAACCGCCTGCAAGACCTGGAACACAAAAACGTGGCCATCGCAAAACGGCTGCTGGAACTGTAATCTCACCGGAAAGGAGCCCCCTATGAAACTGGAAACCATCAAAATCGGCCGCATCGTCAACGCCCACGGCACCCGGGGCGAGGTCCGGGTGCAGCCCCGGGATGTGGATCCCGAATTTCTCACACGCTTCAAGACCTTCTATATCGACGGCAAACCCGTCACCCCCACCGCCAATCACGTCCACAAGAGCCTCGTCCTTATGAAATTCCCCGGCGTGGATGATATGAACGCCGCCCTGTCCTACAAGGAAAAAGCACTCTATATCCGCCGCGCGGACGCAAAACTGCCGGAGGGCGAATACTTCGACGACGAACTGCTGGACGTGGAAGCATACGACTGCGAAACCGGCGCGCTGCTGGGAAAGATCGTCCGCGTGGGGACTATCC
>SVKT01000018.1 GCA_015068335.1 Oscillospiraceae bacterium
TCACGTTCTGCCCTCTGTGGGACAGGGAAGCGGCATCCTCAACGAGGACGACCGGGACGAACTGGCACAACTGGGCGTGGAACTTTCTCCCACCGGTATGGAGCGGATGGGCATCGAATTGCAGAACCTCTATGCCGCTCTGGCCCAGCCGACGGAAGGTCTGCTGGTCAGTTACCCGGCAGCGGACGTGACCGGCGCAGAACTGCGCCCTGCCTTTGTGGTGGAGCGACTGCGGGCGCTTTTTCCTGATATAAGGATTGAAAAAGAAGGAACTGTAAAGGATTATCGTCTTACAGCGAAGCAACCCGCTCTGGAAGTTGCGGGACAGCAGCCGGAGAGCCCGCTGTGGAATTATTTCGCGGAGCGCAGCGATTACTGGCCCCGTCTTGCGGCGATGGAGCGTGCGTCGGCTTTGCGGCGCGGTGCGCTTTCCCGCAGGGCGGTGCAGGCGCTGTACGGCGACCGCATCACGATGACGGCTTCCCGTCTGGAACGGCTTCGCAGTTGCCATTTCTCCTATTTTATGCAGTATGGCCTGAAAGCAAAGGCGCGGAAGCCCGCTGCCTTTGACGCGCTGCAAGTGGGCACCTTCCTGCACTATCTGCTGGAAAACGTGACCCGGGATGTGCTGGATGGCGGCGGATTCCGGGCGGTGGACGATCCTGCCCTCCATCGGATGACCCAGCAGTACATCGACCGGTATGTGAAGGAGAATCTGCCCAACTACGAGGAGCGCAATCCCCGTTTCCGCTATCTGTTTTCCAGACTGCGGAACACCGCTTTTGCCATCATCGATCAGGTGGCGGAGGAACTGCGCCATTCGGACTTCGTTCCGCTGGAATTTGAACTTTCCTTCGGCGATAAGGGGGCTGTGCCGGCAGTGGTCATCTCCGAGCCGGACGCCGAACTGCGCATCGGCGGCAAGGTGGACCGCGTGGATGGCTGGATCAAGGACGATAAACTGTACCTGCGGGTGGTGGACTATAAGTCCGGCAAGAAGACCTTTGACCTCTCTGCGGTGAAGATGGGACTGGACATCCAGATGCTGCTGTATCTGTTTGCCCTGGAAAAGCAGGGCAAGGACTACTTCGGCAGAGAGATCGAACCGGCGGGTGTGCTGTATCTGCCGGCCCGGGACGATATTTTGTCTATGGAACGAAATGTTTCCCCGGAAAAACTTGCCGCAGAGCGGGAAAAGAACCTGCGTCGCTCCGGTTTGCTTCTGTCGGAGCCGGATGTCCTGAAAGCGATGGAACACGAATCGCTGGAAGAGCCGCACTTCCTGCCTGTGCAGGTGGGGAAGGACGGCAGCCTCTCCGGCAGCATTGCCTCCGCGGCCCAACTGGGCAAACTTGGAAAATATGTGGATCAACTGCTGCGTCAGATCGCACAGGAACTGCGGGAGGGCAATATCGACGCAGACCCCTGCTGCCACAATGAAGATGACAGCGTCTGCCGCTATTGTGACTGGGCGGCGGCCTGCCATTTCCGGGACGGACGGGATGGCGACTATCTGCGCTACATCCAGCCGGTGGAGCAGGCGGAATTTTGGAATTCTTTGGAGGAAGGAGGCAGCGGGGAATGGGAAAACTGACATTGACGGCACAGCAGCAATCGGTGGTGGAAAATCGCGGCGGCAGTTTGCTGGTGTCTGCCGCTGCCGGCTCCGGTAAGACCAAAGTGCTGGTGGAGCGGCTGTTTCGTTATATCACCCGGGAACACTGCAACATCGATGATTTTCTGATCATCACCTTCACCAAGGCGGCGGCAGCGGAACTGCGCAGCAAGATCGCCTCGGAACTCTCCAAACTGCTGGCAGAAAACCCCGCGGACCAGCATTTGAAGCGTCAGTTGCTGCGGGTGTATCAGGCGGACATTAAAACGGTGGACTCTTTTTGTGCCGCGCTGCTGCGGGAGAATACCCATCTGCTTGTGCGGGAGGGGGAGAGCCACTCCCTGACGCCGGATTTCCGCACCTTGGAGGAGAATGAAGCCAAACTGCTTCGGCAAAAAGTGCTGGATCGGACGCTGGACGGCTTTTACGAGGATATGACTCCCGGGGCGATGCAACTGGCAGACACGCTGGGTGCCGGACGGGATGACCGTTCGCTGGAAACGCTGGTGCTGGATCTGTACCAGAAGTTGCAGAGCCACGCCTATCCGGAACAGTGGCTGGAAGAGAATTGCCGTATGTGGCAGTCGCTGGGTGACTCCTTCGACGACACCCCCTATGCGGCGGAACTGATGCAGACGGTGCGTCGCCAGAGCCGCCATTGGGAACAGGCGCTGTGCCGCAGCGCGGAGCAGGCGGAAAGCGACACGCCCCTGTATGACGGGTACGGCACAAAGTTCCTTGCGGCTGCCGAGGGCTTCCGCCATCTGGCGGCGGCCTGGGATTGGGAAAGCGCCCGCACCGCTGCGGTGTTGGTGGAGTTTCCCCGCCTGAATACACCCAAGGGCCGGAAGGACGACCCGGATGTGGTGGCGATGAAGAAAGTCTGGGAAGGCGCCAAGGAGAGCATTAAGAACCTGCGGAAGAAACTGGACATCAGTTCGGCAGAGATTATGGAGGACCTGCGTGCCGTGGCGCCTGCGATGGTGGCGCTGCTGCGGCTTACGGCGGCCTTCAATGCAGATTACCAGCAGGAAAAACTGCGGATGAATACCGCCGATTTCTCCGATCAGGAGCATCTGGCGCTGCGACTGCTGGTTTTGGAGGACGGCACGCCCACCGCGTTGGGCGAACAGGTGTCTGCCCGGTATCAGGAGATTTTGGTGGATGAGTATCAGGACACCAATGAGGTGCAAAACGCCATCTTCCGTGCGGTTTCCAGAGAGGGAAAGAACATTTTCACCGTGGGTGATGTGAAACAGAGCATCTACCGCTTCCGCCTGGCAGACCCCACGATCTTCCTTGAAAAATACGAGCGCTTCAAGTTGTGGGAGCAGGCAGAAGATGGGGAGGAGCGGAAGATCCTGCTCACCAGGAACTTCCGTTCCCGCCGGGAGATCCTGGATGCGACCAACTTTGTCTTTGAAAACATCCTCTCTCCCGAGATGGGGGATATGGAGTACGGCGAAAATGAGGCGCTGTACTTTGGCGCGGAGTACTATCCGCCGCGGCAGGACTGCGAAACGGAGTTTCACCTCATCTCCGCACAGCGAAAGTCAAAAGCAAATCCCCAGCCTGTGCGCAAGTTACAGGCGGAGGCCCGCTTCGTGGCGGAACGGATCGATGACCTCCTGCGCCGGGGCTATCCGGTCACCGGCGAGGACGGGAGCCTGCGCCCCTGCCGTCCGGAGGACATCGTGATCCTGATGCGTGCGCCGGGCAGCCGCTCGGCGGCCTTTGCAGAGGCGCTGGCAGAGCGGGAGATCCCCTGTTCCTTTGAGCAGAGCGAGGATTTCTTCAACAGTATGGAGATCGCTGTGATGCTGTCGCTGTTGGAGATCGTGGACAATCCCCGGCAGGATGTGCCGCTGATCTCCGTGCTTCGCTCGCCGGTATTCGGTTTCACGGCGGATCGTCTGGCACAACTGCGGGGCGCCACGCCCGAAGGGGACTTCTACGATGCGGTGGCGGCAGACGGCGGGCAGGATTGCAAAGACTTTTTGCAACTCCTGCGCGGACTGCGTCTTGCCGCCCGGGATATGAGCGTGTGCCGTCTGATCTGGCACATCTACAATACCCTGAATATCCTCGGTATTTTCGGTGCGCTCGACAGCGGCGCGGAGCGCAGAGAGAACCTCATCGCATTCAGCCGCTATGCCGAGACGTTCGAGGGCAGCGGCTATAAAGGCCTGTTCCTGTTTGTGATGCAGTTGCGGCGCCTGCTGGAAGCAGGACAGACGCCGGGGATCAAAGGCGCCTCGACGGTGAATGGCGTGCGGATGATGACCATCCACAAGTCCAAGGGTTTGGAGTTCCCCATAGTGATCCTTGCGGACCTTGACCACAACTTTTCCGGGCAGGACTTCAAGAGCGCTGTGCTGGTCCATCCCGAGATGGGACTTGGCCCCCAGTGTGTGGATCTGAAACGTAAGATCCAGTATCCCACGATGGCGCGGCTGGCGGTGGGGGAAAAACTGCGGCGGGAAAATCTGGCGGAAGAGCAGCGTCTGCTCTATGTAGCGATGACCCGCCCAAAAGAGAAACTGATCCTGGTGGCGTCTATGCACACGGCGGAAAAACGACTGCAAAGACTGGCCGCAGCCGCCTCGTGTCCCGTGTTCCCGGAGAGCGTGGCGGCGGGGAAGTGCTTTGCCGACTGGCTGCTGATGCCGCTGCTGTGCCGCGTGGAAGCAGCGGAACTGCGCGACTTTGCCGGCGTGGAAGCAACAGGGACGTATGGCGGAGATACCAAGCCGTGGAAAGTGTTTTTACATAACAGTGAAACCTATCGGCAGAGCCCCTGCGGAGCCGTTTCCGTGCAGGAAGAAGCCGCCGAAGAAGCACCCTTCGACCCCTCGATTCTGGAATTTGTCTATCCCTACGCGAGGGAGAGCCGTCTGCCCGCCAAGGTGACTGCCACCCAGTTGAAAGGGCGTGCTATGGACCAGGAAATTGCGGAGAACACCGTTCGTATGCCATATCTGCGCCCGCTGTCCCAGCCCAGGTTCCGGCAGGCCAGCCACGGCCTGACGGCGGCAGAGCGGGGAACGGCCACCCATCTGGTGCTGCAATATCTGGATTTTGAAAACCGGAATGTGGCTGAACAGGTGGAACGGCTGCGCCTTCGCGGCTTGCTGACGGAGCAGCAGGCAGACGCCGTGGATACAGCGGCGCTGGAACGCTTCCTTGCCTCGCCTCTGGCAGAGGAGATCCGGACGGGAAGTCACGTGCTGCGGGAGTACCGCTTTGCCCTTCTGCTGGATGCGGCGGCCTACGAGCCGGAAGCCACGGCAGGGGACAGCATCCTGCTGCAAGGCGTTGTGGACTGCTGCTTTGAAACGGCAGAGGGGATTACAGTGGTGGACTTCAAGACCGACCGCGTACAGCCCGGTCAGGAGACGGCAGAGCGTGCCGAACATTACCGTCCCCAACTGGAAGCATACAGCCGTGCGCTGGAACAGGTGCTGGAAAAACGGGTGGTTCGCCGCGTTTTGTACTTCCTGCATAGCGGAGAAACCGTGGATGTATGAAAAACATACAAAATACTTGATAAAAATGCTTGCATTTCAAAATAGTATGTGCTATATTAGTAAAGCCTTTGTGAGGTGAAAGCTTACACAGCGGTAGACTGGATCAGAAAGAGGGTGAACACGAGCATGAAGGAAGGAATCCATCCCAATTATCAGCAGACTACTATTACTTGCGCCTGCGGTAATGTGATTGAGACAGGTTCTACCAAGAGTGACATCAAGGTGGAAGTCTGCTCTAAGTGTCACCCCTTCTTCACTGGCAAGCAGAAGCTGGTCGATACCGGCGGCCGCGTTGCTAAGTTCAACAAGAAGTTCGGTCTGAAATAAGTCTGACACGAAACAGAAAGGGTCTGCCTCCGGCAGGCCCTTTTTTGTTTACTTTTTCCCCGTTGGAGCATATACTGATATTATTATGATGCGGAAGGAGCAGATCCTATGAACCTTCACCTCGCAGACCCCAAAACCCTCACGCCGGAGATCTTCCGGATTTTTGTGGAGCGCGGCGCTCTGCTGACGGCCGGTGACCGTGCAGGTTGCAATACGATGACTGTCGGCTGGTGTCAGGCGGGAACGCTCTGGAATGTGCCTACCTGCACGGTGTATGTGCGCCCGGAGCGTTACACCTATGCGTTTATGGAGGCAAATGATTATTTTACGGTGTCCGTTTTTCCGGAGGGCAGTAAAAAGATAATGGCCTACTGCGGCAGTAAAAGCGGACGGGATACGGATAAGATCGAAGACTGCGACCTGACCCTGTGCTATGGGGAGGGAGACGCGCCCTTCTTCGAAGAAGCGGAACTGGTGCTGGTGTGCAAAAAGATTTATGCACAGGATCTGGATGCCGCCTGTGTGGTGCAGGATGACCCGATCCTGCCCTTCTATCAAAAGGGCGGATGGCACCGCGCCTATACGGGAAAAGTAGTAGAAGCCTACATTAGATAAGGAGAACCGTTGCATTTATGCGGGAAACAGATGAAATTCGCGATAAAGTAGTCCTGGTGGGTTTGAACTCCCCGGTGCTGAAAAAAGAGGAAAATGCCGACGACGATACGATGGAGGAACTGGCGGCGCTTGTGGATACCGCCGGCGGACAGGTGGTGGGCATCATCCTGCAAAACCGTGCCACGCCCGATCCCCGTACCTTCATCGGCGAGGGTAAGGTGGAGGAGGTCAAGCAGTTTTGTCAGGACAACTGCGCCACGATGGCCATCTTCGATAACGACCTGTCGCCCTCCCAGATGCGGGTGCTGACGGAACTGCTGGGGATCCAGGTCCTGGATCGCTGCGGCCTGATTCTGGACATCTTCGCCCAGCGCGCCAAGACCAAGGAAGGTCGGCTGCAAGTGGAACTGGCGCAGTATAAATATCTGCTGCCCAGACTGACCGGTATGTGGACCCATCTGGAACGGCAGGCCGGCACCAGCGGCAAGGGGCCTATCGGCTCCAAGGGCCCCGGCGAGACTCAGTTGGAAACCGACCGCCGCCATATCCACCGCAAGATCGACAAACTGTGCGAGGATCTGGAAGATGTGCGCCGGGTGCGTGCCACCCAGCGTCAGCAGCGGCAGAAAAACGAGATCCCGGTGGTGGCCATCGTGGGCTATACCAATGCGGGCAAGTCCACGCTGCTCAACAAACTGACCGGCGCCGGCATCCCTGCCAACAACCGCCTGTTTGATACCCTGGATACCACCAGTCGTCTGCTGACCGTCAGCGATACCCTGGACGTGGTGGTGTCCGACACGGTCGGCTTTATCCGTAAGTTGCCCCACCAGTTGGTAGAGGCGTTCAAGGCCACCCTGGAAGAACTGGAATACGCCGATCTGCTGCTGCACGTTATCGATGTGTCCAATCCCGAGTGGCAGGTGCAGGCACAGGTGGTGGAAAGCCTGATCCTTGAACTGGGCGCCGGCGAGTTGCCCCGCATCAATGTGTTCAATAAGTCCGACGCGGTGCCGGCGGGGGAGATTCTGCCCCACGGCGAGGATATCTGCGCCATCTCCGCACGCACCGGCGAGGGACTGCCGGCGCTGTTGGATATGATCGACCGGCGGCTGGATAAGGGTACCCGCCGCGTGCTGCTGAACCTGCCCTATGACAGGGGCGGCCTGCTGGATATGCTCTACCGGGAAGCCAAGGTGGAGCAGGTGGAGTACAGCGAGACCATCGACGTCACCGCCGTCTGCGGCCCGAAAACCTTGGGACAGGTGGAGATATTCGTGGACAACAGTAACCAATGAGAGAACTGTAAAGTAGTTTTGCTTCAAAGGAGAATCGGCGTGACAGAGTATCTGGTTCCGTTTCAGGATGCGGAAAGTGAGTTCGTGGAGAAGCGCTCGCGCTTCATCAGCCATATCTGGCAGGTGGAGAGCGAGGCGGAAGCCCGCGCCCGCATTGAGGAAATGAAAAAGAAATATTACGATGCCCGCCACAACTGCTGGTGCTATCTGCTGAAAGAGGGAAATGTGGTTCGCTACTCCGATGACGGAGAGCCTCAGGGAACCGCAGGACAGCCTATGCTGAACGTTTTTCAGCGGCAGGAGGTCACCAATGTTTGCTGTGTGGTGACGCGCTATTTCGGCGGTATCCTGCTGGGTGCCGGCGGTCTGACCCGTGCCTATACACAGGGAGCGAAGGATGCGCTGACGGCCTCCGGTATTGCCCGTATGAGCCTTTGGACGCTGTGGGACGTGCCCTGTACGTACCCGCTGTTTGAACGTATGAAACTGGAAATCGCCGCTTGCGGCGGCGTGGTGAGGGACGTGGAATACGGGGCCGAACTGATCCTACACGCGGGGTTTCCCGCCGGGGGCGCGGAGCAGTTTGCCCCTCGGCTGACGGAACTTTCTGCCGGTGGGTTAGCGATGACGGCGGCAGGCGAGGAGTTTTTACCCGGCCCCCGGGAAGAAGCAAAATAAAAAAGGCAGATATTTTGAGATTGTACTGTAAACGAGAGGTTTGCAAATACATTTTCGGCATCCCTCTCGTGTTTTGGGTGTCAACGATTTATAGGATTTAACAATGAACAATTTGACGATACGTTTGGAAACAGAAAAAGATTACAGAGCAGTAGAAGAACTTACACGTGAGGCGTTTTGGAACATCTACAAGCCGGGCGCGGACGAGCATTATTTCGTTCATATGATGCGAAACCATCCCGATTTCATTCCCGAACTTGCGTTTGTGCTTGAAAAAGACGGCGAGATCGTTGGTAACATTATGTACACGAAGGCTTGGCTTGAAGATGAGAACGGAGATCGCAAGGAGATCCTGTCCTTTGGGCCGCTTTGCGTTGCACCAAAATATAAAAGGCAGAAGTTCGGCAAACTTCTTATTGAGCATTCCTTTTTGGCGGCACGCAAGATGGGCTACGATGTGAATATCAATTTCGGCAATCCGGGCAACTACGTCAGCCGCGGTTTCGTGAGCTGCAAAAAGAAGAATGTGAGCTTTGTTCGGGAAGGCAATTTTCCAACGGCGCTTTTAGTTTGCGAACTTATACCGGGCGCACTTGACGGCAGGAAGTGGATGTATATTCCTTCCACCGCCGCCGATTGCTGCGAGGATGCTGCCGCTGTCGAGGCATTCGACGCGACCTTTCCGCCAAAAGATAAATCGTGGATGCCAAGCCAAGAGGAATTCTATATCTATAGTCATTCTTCGGTAGTCAGATAAACGTAAAAACACCGCTGAGGTTTCGTAAGATTCCTCAGCGGTTATTCTTTATCTGCTGCTAAACAAACGATTAATTCTCGCCGCAAAGAAAAATCCATCAAAGACTCTCGTCAATGATGGATTTTCACGTCCTATTGTTTTTTGGCTATTTCTCCGTTCAGGATAGCAACCGTTTGTCTGCCGGTTTTTTGTGTGGTTCAATCTTCGGGTTTCAGTTGTGCGGCCAGTGCGTTCAGGTCGGAACCGGCCTGATCCAAAGCGCGGGGCAGGTGGGACAGGCTGACTTCCATCTTGCGAAGTTCGGCGGAAACATAGCCGGCGGTGCTTTCGAAGTTGCTCATCAGGATCTGATACTGCTGACGGAACCGGTCTACGGTCTGGCGCAGTTGCGCCGCGGTGGCGAGTTCCAGATCGTCCGCGCGCTTGCGGGCTTCGCACTCGATGGCGCCGATCCGCTCCCGGAACTGGGCGTAGGCGTCGGCGTCAGGACGCAGGGAATCGATCTCGCGTTGCAGTTGCGCCGCAACTTCTGCTGTGGCGCGCAGGGGTTCCAGTTCTTCCCGCAACTGCTGTTCCTGTGTCAGAGCGGCAGACAGGGCATCCTTTTCTGCAAGGAGCGCTTCCATCTGGGCGCGCAGTTCGTCCAGTTCGCCGGTCAGGGCGTCGGAGTGTGCGCGCAGAGCGCTGTTTTCGTCTTCCAGCGCTTTCTGGGCGGAAGCGGCCTCCGTGGCAGCCTGCTCAATATAGCGGACGACGTCCTGCTTGTTAAAGCCGCCGAACGCAACAGTTTTAATGGAGTAGTTGCCCATAGGACTCACCACTTTCTCTATAATATGATCTATGATAGCATACTATACCACAGGTTTCGACAATTTACAAGGCGAAGTTTCGTGCGCTTCCTACCCGCAGAGCAGGCCGGAAAAAGGGAGGGGGAAGGCATCGAACCGCCTCGGTATCCCGGAGCCATTCGGAGAAATTCCCTGCGAAACAACGGACATTTGCCTGCTGAAAATATAAAATGAAAAAAAGTGAAAAAAAGACTTGCATTTGAAAAAAGAGTGTGTTATTATAACAAAGCTGTCCGTCAGGAAAAGCGTATGCGCCCTTAGCTCAGCTGGATAGAGCGTCTGGCTACGGACCAGAAGGCCGGGAGTTCGAATCTCTCAGGGCGTGCCAAACCCCGCGAGAAACCTTGTGTTTCTTGCGGGGTTTGTTTTTGTTTTTGGGCGTTGGACGGAAACGAAAAAATCGCACACAGCGGCCCACGAGGGATGATTTTTTCAAGTGGGAGAAAATTTACGATGAAAACCATTTCCTCCTTTGATTTCCGAAGGTAGCGTCCACGTAGGTGTTTTTTGGACCGCTTCGTAAATATTGGTTGTTATAAATTGACCAAATCGAAGTTTCAGGCGTGTTAGTAGTGAAAGGAGGATGACAGAAATGAATGATTCATCAGCGCGGCCGGCTGATGCAATTGAAACCGTGATTCGTACCTACGGTAATGCTCTTTATCGGTTGTGTTTTGTCATACTCGGAAGCGAAAGCGATGCAGAGGATGCGGTGCAGGAAACGTTTATCAGGTATTTACAAAAAGCACCGCAATTCGAAAATCCAGACCACGAGAAAGCGTGGCTCATCACAGTTGCCACGAACCAGTGCCGCGATATTCTGCGCTTTCGGAAACGACATCCGCAAATCGACTCCGAATATCTGCAAGAGGCATCTGCCTGCTCGTTTGACAGCGGGATTCTGGAAGCCCTTATGACTTTGCCGGAAAAATTCCGTCTTGTCCTGGCGCTCTACTATGTCGAGGAATATCGCATAGACGAGATTGCACAGATGGTTGGGAAGACACCCTCGGCAGTAAAAATGCGCCTCCGGAAAGGGCGAAAACTTTTGGAGGAAGTATACCGAAAGGAGTACCTGTAAATGGAATTCAGAGAATTGAAGCAATCTGTGGAAAAAATCAAAATGTCAGAGGAGATGCAAAATCGCATCATTAGAAATTGCCGTGCATCGGCAGTCCATAAAACGGAGGAAATTACTATGAGAAATAGAGTAAGTTTCAACTTCAAGAAAGTTGTGTCCATTGCAGCAGTCATCGCACTTTGCCTTTGTGCTTCCGTCGCTGCCGCAAACCATTTTGGAACTTTCAAAGATGTCACGAATTGGACCGGCGCAGTGGTCGGAACCGAGTACGTGCAGGCAACAGATGAAATTGAGGTCAATGCTGTTGCGGAGGAGGGCGTTCTCACCATTACCGCAACATTCCTCGCCCCCGACACCGCTCCTTATAGCGAACAGGAAACGTTTCGTGTTGGAAATTACCGGATCCTTGATGCGTCCGGTAATGTAATCGTTGACGGTGAAGGCGATGAATTTGTTGAGATCGTTGACGGCAAGGCAGTGATGACCATTTCTTTGGACGGCATCCACAACGGAGATTACAAACTGTTGATCGGCTCCTTTGTTGGTTCCAAGAAAGCAGATCAGCCTCTCAAAATCAGCGGCAACTGGGGATGTGCCTTTACTATTTGACATTTAAGAAGGATATAGGCCACTATCACAGCGTCATAATGTCTGTTTGCAAAAAACCTCGTTTCCGCCGGAAAGGTGGAAACGAGGTTTTCTACCAAATGCTTGATTGCTGCTGCGCGCAAATAAGCGCGGTGTTTTGACAAATGCCCCGGCTGTCGATGTGGGCGCAGGGGGAAGATGCTGTGCAAGAAGGTTCAAAAAGGAACGGCCTATTTTATAAAACTGCCTGATCTGCCAGATCAGGCAGTTTTTTGTAAATTTGTGGTATTTGCCACTTCATATTTTGTGAAAATCCGTACTATTAGCATATCATTATATTATGTAGAAGATGGTGTGTGCTTTTATTTCCCTGTTTTTGCGGTAAGAAAAACCAAAAGGAAATGCTTTGGAAATTTCCTGGGCATACTTTGGATACTGCGTGGGAAAACTGGAAAAAGCAGTTATAAAAACCAACTGATTAACTGGAAAATCCGGGTGTGAAAAAAATAGGAAAATCTTTGTGCAAAAGGAAGAAAAAGACAGGCGGCGACAAAATTAACTTGCATAGATATGGGACTTCCACTATATTAAAATGTGGTGTTATGGACAGGCAGATGCGGTCTGGCGCAATAGAAATGTCGATGTCCATTTATTGAATTCTGTGTGATTTCGGGATATGTGAATGGTATGAAACGATTGTCACTATTGCTGTGGGTGACACAGTTTGGACTCTCGGTCCTGTTCCCGCTGTGTTTCTTTTTACTGCTGGCGGCCTGGCTGCAAAGGCGATTTGATCTGGGACTCTGGATCGTGATTGTTCTGGGAATACTGGGCTTTTTGACCTCTGTCAGCACGGCGCGATCCTGTATCCGGTCTATGGTAAAGGATGCAGACGCCGCCAGCGACGCTCCGAAACCGCCGCTGTCGTTCAATGACCACGACTGAGAAAAAGCACCCTATTAAAAGGATGGAACTACTTATGAAATTACAGGAAGCATCCCGAAAAGAAGTCAGGCGGATGGCGATCGGCTCGTGCATTTGCGGCCTTATTTCGCTGGCAGGATTTTTCCTGCTGCATTTGCTGGGGGTTATGCGTTTTACGTATAAAGTGGTCCTGGGGACCGCGGGCGGTGTGGCGGTTGCGGTTATAAGTTTTGTGATCCTGTGTCTGTCCGTGCAGAAGGCTGTGGACACACAGGATGAAAAACTGAGAAAAAGCCGTATGCAGTTGAGTTACAATCTGCGGCTGGTATTGCAGGCCGGCTGGGTCGTGGCAGCATTTCTGCTGCCGTGGTTCAATGTGCTGGCGGCTGCGGTCCCGCTGCTGTTTCCCACGGTGATCATCTTCTTTCTCCAAAGCAAGGGGAAACTGGTGACCCCGAGCGAGAGAAAGAATCCGGAGCCCTCCGAAGAGGAAGAACCGGAAGACCATCTCGGCAGTTTTGAAATTTAAATCCTCGGAAGATTGTGAGATGAGAATGTATGGAAATTTCAATCAACGGCGCAAGAATTCTGGCGGTATTTGAAAATGTACCTCTGCTGGGGACTGTACGGCTGACCCAAACGGTTGCAATGAGTTGGGTTGTGATGATCATCATCTCGGCACTTTGCATCTGGCTGGGCTCCAATTTGAAAGTGACCGGCATTTCCAGAAAGCAGGCTGTGGCGGAAATGGCGGTGACCAGCCTTGTGAAGTTCGTTCACAACAATATGGGCACCGGCTTTGACCACTATATCCCGCTGGTGGGTACGATCTTCATTACCAGTGTCATTTCCAATACGATCAGCGTGCTGGGCTTTTGGAGCCCCACGGCTGACCTGATGACGGAACTTGGCTGGGCGCTGGTGGTCTTTGTCATTATTACCTACCACAAGATCAAGGCTGCCGGTTTCGGCGCCTATCTGAAAGGATTCCTGGATCCCTTGTTCGTTCTGGCGCCTATCAACGTGATGGCAGAATGCTTCACGCCCATCAGTATGGCCTGCCGACATTTCGGTAACATCCTGTCGGGTACCGTTATCAGCGCGCTGATCTATGGCGCGCTGACGGCAGCCACCCACGGTCTGCTGGGGCTTTTGGGCAGCAGTCTGATCGCTGCGGTGATCGTGAGTGCGGCGGGCGTTGTGCTGGCCGTGGTAATGAAGAAGATGGGGAAGACCGTTTACTTCGTACTCGGCATCATTCTGACGCTGCTTGGCGTATTTGCCCTGCTGCATAATGCGGGCGGATTCCTGGGTGAGATCCCCTTCCTTGCCATTGGTATTCCTGCCGTGACCGGTGCGTATTTCGACTGGTTTGGCGGCTGCATCCAGGCATTTATTTTCTGCACGCTCACCACTCTCTTCATCAAACAGGCTGCGGGCTAACTCCGTGCCATTTGAATAAACTATGTAATTCTTATTTTGGGAGGCTCATTATGAACGATTATACTCTGTTGGCAAAAGGTATTGCTCTGGCCGGTTGTGCTATTGGCGCAGGTCTTGCTGTTATTGCAGGTATCGGCCCCGGTATCGGCGAAGGTAACTGCGCGGCTCGTGCCTGTGAGATCATCGGCCGTCAGCCCGAGAGCAAGGGCGACGTCACCAGCACGATGATCCTCGGTATCGCCCTGTCCGAGACCACCGGTATTTATGGATTCGTTACGGCGCTGCTGCTGCTGTTCTTCGCCCCCGGCCAGTTTATGAAGTTCCTTGGCTGATTCCGGCAGCATCAAAATTCAGTAAATTCACGCCGGGAGGAGGCAAAACGAGATGGAACTTTATCAGTCCCTGGTGGCGGTGGAACCCGCTACACTGATTGTCACCATCTGCAACCTGTTTCTCCAAATGTATATCGTTAAGAAGTTCTTCCTGAACAAGGTTCTGGCTGTGCTGGACAAGCGCCGTGAGGCTGCCGATCAGGAGATTGTGCAGGCACAGGCCGCCAAGGAAGAGGCTATGTCCATCAAGGCGACTTATGAGGAAAATATGAAGCAGGCCAAAGCAGAGGCCAACGAGATCCTGAATCACGCGCAGAAGACGGCTGCCGCCCGTTCCGAGGAGATCATCGGACAGGCTCAGGCCCAGGCTGCGCAGATCAAGGAGAAGGCGTCTGCCGACATTGCGCAGGAAAAGAAGAACGCCCTTAACGAGGCGAAGGACGAGATTTCCGGCATTGCGATGGCCATTGCAGAAAAGGTTGTGGAGCGCCAGTTGAACGAGGCGGATCAGGAGAAACTGATCAACCAGTTCATTGATAATCTGGGTGGCGCATTATGACAGAAGTTGCGAACACTTACGGTCAGGCTATGTATGACCTGGCAAAGGATGAGGGGCTCGCGGAAGAAATTCTGGGCCAACTCACCACTTTGAAGGAGAGTTTTGCGGCAGAACCTGCATTTATGCAGTTGCTGTGCACGCCCTCCATCCCCAAGCAGGAGCGCTGTCAGGTTCTGGACGACGCCCTGCGTGCCCAAGTGCATCCCTACGTGCTGAACTTTATGAAGATCCTCACGGAAAAGGGATATATGCGGCATTTTTCCGGCTGCTGTCAGTTGTTTAAGCAGCAGTATAATCAGGACAACGGCATCCTGCCTGTGACTGCGGTCACGACGCTGCCTCTGTCCGAAGAACTGCGCCGGAAACTCGCCGATAAACTCTCCGCAGTGACCGGCAAGACCATTGAATTGGAGTGTCGTGTCGATCCGGAGTGTCTGGGCGGTGTGCGTTTGGACCTTGACGGCATTCAGGTGGACGGTACGGTCCGTCACCGGCTGGAGGAGATCCGCACGATTTTGAAGAACACCGTACTCTGATGAGAAGGCAGGTACAGTATGGAACTTAGACCTGAAGAAATTACAAAAATCATTCGTAGTCAGATCAAGAACTACGAAGCGAAATTGGAATCCAGCGAAACCGGTGTGGTCATCATCGTCGGTGACGGTATTGCCCGAGTTTCCGGCCTGACCAAGTGTATGGCCGGTGAACTCGTGGAATTCCCCAACGGCGAATTCGGTATGGCGCAGAACCTGGAAGAGGACACCGTGTCTGTCGTTATTCTGGGCAGTGACAGCGGCATCAAGGAAGGCGATACCGTCAAGCGTACCGGCCGCGTGGTGTCCGTTCCCGTGGGCAGCAGCCTGATCGGCCGTGTCGTCAACGCACTGGGCGCACCCATCGACGGCAAGGGCGTCATTGAGAATGACGGTTTCCGCGCTATCGAGAGCCCCGCCCCCGGCATCATCGACCGCGAGCCGGTCAACGTGCCTTTGCAGACCGGCATCAAGGCAATCGACTCTATGATCCCCATTGGCCGCGGTCAGCGTGAGTTGATCATCGGCGACCGCCAGACCGGCAAGACCACCCTGGCAACCGATACCATTCTGAACCAGAAGGGGAAGAATGTGATCTGCATCTACGTGGCCATCGGCCAGAAGCGCTCCACCGTTGCCCAGATCGTGAACAATCTGGAACTTGGCGGCGCTATGGACTATACCATCGTGGTCAGCGCCACCGCTTCCGAACTGGCTCCTATGCAGTATATCGCGCCCTACACCGGCTGTACGATGGGCGAATACTTTATGGCACAGGGCAAGGATGTGCTGGTGATCTATGACGATCTGTCCAAGCACGCCGTGGCCTACCGAGCCATTTCTCTGCTGATCCGTCGTCCTCCCGGCCGTGAAGCCTATCCCGGCGACGTGTTCTATCTGCATTCCAGACTGCTGGAACGTGCCGCACATATGAGCGCGGAGAAGGGCGGCGGCTCCCTGACCGCTCTTCCCATCATCGAGACCCAGGCGGGCGACGTTTCCGCCTATATCCCCACCAACGTCATCTCCATCACCGACGGCCAGATCTTCCTGGAAACCGAACTATTCAACGCCGGCGTTATGCCCGCAGTGAACCCCGGTATCTCCGTTTCCCGCGTCGGCGGCAATGCGCAGATCAAGGCGATGAAGAAGGTCTCCGGCTCCTTGAAACTGCTGTATTCCCAGTACCGTGAATTGCAGAGTTTTGCCCAGTTCGGCTCCGATCTGGACGCCGACACCAAGGCCCGTCTGGCTCTGGGCGAGCGTATCGTGGAAGTTTTGAAGCAGAAGAACAACGAGCCTGTGGATGTTGCGCATCAGGTGTGCATCATCTACGCCGTTGTCAACGGCTATCTGGCTGATATTGCCGTGAAGGACATCCGTGAGTTTGAAAAGCAGTTGTTTGCCTATATGGACAACAACTACGGCGAAGTCCTCGCTTCCATCCGTACCACGGGAGCGCTGGATGACGCGGCGGAAACTGCCATCAAGGCTGCCCTGACAGAACTGACCTCCAAATTTGTTTCCGCGAACTGAAACGGAAGGAGTGTGAGTTATGGCTGGCGTTTCCACGAAGGATATCAAAAACCGGATCCGAAGTATGGAAAGCACCAAGCAGATCACCAAGGCTATGGAAATGGTGGCGGCTTCCAAACTGCGCCAGGCCCAGAACCGGGTACTCGCGTCCCGTCCCTATTTTGAGATCCTTTATCAAACCATTACGGATATTGTAAGATCCAATCGTGATTTCTCCTCTCCGTACCTGCGCAGGAGAGATGGGAACCGGATGCTGCTGGTCACCATTGCCGGTGACCGCGGACTTGCCGGCGGCTATAACAGCAACGTGCTGAAACTGTGCCTGCAAGAGATGGAAGGAAAGGATGCCGCCGTTCTGCCTGTGGGCAAGAAGGCGTTGGATTACTTCCGATCCCACCGGTTCAACATCCGCACGGAGGCCTATGCCGAGGTTGCTGACCTCAATGTCAGCGACTGCTTCTCCATTGCGAAGGACATTTGCAAGGCCTATTTGGCCGGTGAGTATGATGAAGTCAAGATCATATACACCAACTTCGTGTCTGTTTTGTCCCAGGTCCCTGCCGTGCTGAAAGTGCTTCCTCTGGAAGATACTTCCGGCGATACAAAGGGCATCAAAATGGATACGGTGTACGAGCCCGATGCGGAAGAAGTGTTTGCTGCCATCGTTCCCGAGTATCTGGGCGGCATTCTCTACGGCGCGGTGTGTGAATCCCGCTGCGCCGAGCAGGCTGCCCGCCGCACGGCGATGGACAGTGCAACACAGAACGCAGAGGAAATGATCTCTGATCTGAACCTGAAATACAACCGCGCAAGACAGGCTGCGATCACGCAGGAGATCACAGAAATCGTTGCAGGCGCAGAAGCCTGACGGAATTCAAGTCAAAGGAGTTGACCCCAATGGCCAAACATATCGGTACCGTGACCCAGGTCATCGGCCCCGTTTTGGATATCCGCTTTGCGGATAACGAACTTCCGGCCCTGCTCAACGCCATCGAAATCACCTTTAACGGTGTTACCATCACCGCTGAGGTCGCCCAGCACGTCGGCGACAATGTGGTGCGCTGCATCGCAATGGCCTCTACGGACGGCTTGCAGCGCGGCACGGAAGCGGCGGATACCGGTGGACCGATCTGCGTCCCCGTGGGCGAGGAGTGCCTGGGCAGAGTGTTCAACCTGCTGGGCCAGCCCATCGATGATGGCGCTGTCCCCGAAGCCAAAGAGAAGTGGGCGATCCATCGTCCTGCTCCCAGTTACGAGGATCAGGTGCCCGCAACCGAGATCCTGGAAACCGGCATCAAGGTCGTCGACCTGATCTGCCCCTACGCAAAGGGCGGAAAGATCGGTCTGTTCGGCGGCGCAGGCGTCGGCAAGACCGTTCTGATCCAGGAACTCATCAACAACGTTGCCAAGCAGCACGGCGGTATCTCCGTTTTCACCGGCGTCGGCGAGCGTACCCGTGAGGGTAACGACCTGTACCGCGAAATGACGGAGTCCGGCGTTATCAACAAAACCGCAATGGTCTACGGTCAGATGAACGAACCCCCCGGAGCCCGTATGCGCGTGGGTCTGTCCGGCCTGACGATGGCAGAGTACTTCCGTGATGTGAAGCATCAGGACGTGCTGCTGTTCATCGACAACATCTTCCGTTTTACCCAGGCGGGTTCCGAGGTTTCCGCACTGCTGGGCCGTATGCCCTCCGCCGTCGGTTACCAGCCCACGCTGGCAACGGAAATGGGTGCGTTGCAGGAACGGATCACCTCCACCAAGAACGGCTCCATCACCTCCGTTCAGGCCGTTTACGTCCCCGCGGACGACCTGACTGACCCTGCTCCCGCCACGACCTTCTCCCACCTGGACGCCACCACCGTTCTGGATCGTGGTATTGCCTCTCTGGGCATCTATCCCGCCGTGGATCCTCTGGACTCCACCTCCCGTATCCTCGCTC
>SVKT01000019.1 GCA_015068335.1 Oscillospiraceae bacterium
ACGAACACCTCGTCGGCGAACATATCGATTTTCAGGGAGTGGATATACTCCTCGGCGTCGGCGCCCTCCTGATTTTCCAGCAGGCGGCGCACCCACTCATAGCGTCCCTCGGTGCCCTCGCCCTGTCCGTTCTGCTTGTATTTCCAGTGGGCGGCAATACCGTATTCCGCGATCTCGTGCATCTCCCGGGTGCGGATCTGCACCTCGAAGGGCAGGCCGTCCGGGCCGATGACGCTGGTGTGCAGGGACTGGTAGCCGTTGGGCTTGGGCGTGCCGATATAGTCCTTGAAGCGGCCCAGGATGGGCTTATACAGGTCGTGGATCACGCCCAGCACGTTGTAGCAGTCGCCCACGCCGTCCACGATGACGCGGAAAGCGAACAGGTCCAGGATCTCATCCAGTCCTTTGTTCTGGTTGAACATCTTGCGGTAGATGGAGTAGGGGTGCTTCATACGGCCGTAGACGATGTGGGGAATGTTCAGTTCATCCAGCCGGTCGTCGATCTGGATCTGGGTGCGGTTCATAAAGGCTTCGTATTCGTGGCTCTTGGATTCCAGCCGGGAGACGATCTCCGTGTAGCCCACAGGATCCAGATACTTTAAGGACAGATCCTCCAACTCCCACTTGGCACGCTGCATACCCATACGGTGGGCAATGGGGGCGTAGATCTCCATCGTCTCCATCGATTTCAGTTTCTGCTTCTCCGGAGACTGGTACTCCATCGTGCGCATATTGTGGAGCCGGTCAGAGATCTTGACCAGGATCACGCGGATGTCCTTACTCATTGCGATGAGCATCTTCCGCAGGTTCTCCATCTGTTCGTCTTCCTTGGAGGCGTACTGGATGCGGGTCAGTTTGCTGACGCCCTCCACCAGATCGGCCACCGTGGGGGAAAACTGTTTCGCCACCTCGTCATAGGTGACAGGGGTATCCTCAATGACGTCGTGTAGCAGGGCGGCGATGATGGACTCGGAGTCCAGCCGCTGCTCCGCCACGATCTGCGCCACGGACACGGGATGGGTCACGTAAGGTTCGCCGCTTTTGCGCTTCTGCCCCTCGTGGGCGCGTTCGGCCAGTTCAAATGCGGCGCGGATCTGTGCAAAGTCCGCAGCAGGGTTATACCCTCGAATGGTTTTTTCCAGCAGTTCCCACTGGTCTTGAAGCGTCACGGCAAATCACCTCGATTCTGAAAGGCAGTTCCTGTTTGGAGCCGCAGCAAATAGGTGCAGGCGGCCAGGTCCACCTTGCCCTGTACGGGATTCAAATGCATCGTCAGCGTATCGCCCTGCTGTACGCGGGTCAGCAGGCCCCGCTCGTGGAACACTTCCAGCGCCAGCGCCGCACGGAGGAAGTTCTCTCCGGTCCCGTTCTCCGCGGCGGCATCCCGTGCCAGTTGCCGCAGGAAGGGAAGGTGTTCCGTTTCCAGTTTTCCGCCCCGCAACTGCCGTTCCAGCACGCGCCAGTAAGGCACCAACTGATCCCGGGTGGTTTGCAGGCGGCTGGCCTCCTGGGGAGAAACCGGTCCGCCCTCCACAAGACGGTTCAGCAGTGCCAGCGCCTCCGCCTGATGGCGGCTGGGCGTCAGGGAGGGGCGAATGTCCACCAACTGCATTTGCAGCGTGGTGTTGCCGCGGAAGGTGTTGGCTTGCAGGTAGAAGGCGGCGTCCACCCGCATACCGGGCAGAATGCCGCACTCCTCCTCGTTGACGGAGAAGAAGATGGCGTCAAAGCGGCAGGTGCCCTTGGTGAGCCGCAGTTTCAGGTGCCGGCCCTGGCCCACGGTCTGGATGGATTCCGCCGTGGCGCCCAGCAGGGCGAACACCGGCCGGGGATTGCCCGCGCCGTAGGGTTCCAGATGCCCCAGCGCCTCCACCTGTTCCAGCGTCACCTCGCCGGGGCAGACGATGGCAGCGTCCACTTCCAAAGAGGACACCGGCAGTTCTCCGCCGGTGGCGGAGCGTACATAGCGGTTCATACGGGTGCGGAAGGCATCGATATTGTTCTCGGCAATCGTAAAGCCCGCCGCCAGTTCGTGGCCGCCGAAGCCCTCCAACAGATCAGAGCAGGATTCCAGCGCGGCAAACAGATTCAGTCCGCCGTAGGAGCGGCAGGAGCCCTTGCCCGCGCCGTCTTTCAGGTGGATCATAAAACTGGGGCAGGAGTACTTTTCACTCAAACGGGAGGCAACGATGCCCACCACGCCCTGATGCCAGTCTTCGCTGGAAAGCACCAGCGCACTGCGCTCCTCGGCGCGCAGTTTTTCGATCTGGCTGATGGCGTCAGCGCAGATGGCGGCTTCCACCGCCTGCCGTTCCCGGTTCAGTTCGCACAGTTCCCGGGCCAGCGCTTCGGCCCGGGCGGGATCGTCGGTTTCCAGCAGGTCGGCTGCCAGATCCGCCGCACCCATACGGCCGGCGGCGTTGATGCGGGGGGAGAGAACGAAGCCGATCTGGATGGAGGTGATGGGCTTGCCCAACAATCCCGCCTCTTTCAGCAGGGCGTGAACGCCCACAAAATCCGTGTGGTTCAGGGCTTCCAGGCCGCAGGAGACGATGGTGCGGTTTTCGCCCTCCATACGCATCACGTCGGCAATGGTGCCGATGGCGGCCAGGGTGCAGTAGCGGGCGAACAGGGCGCCCTCCCGGTTCTCGCCGCCCAGGGCCAGCACCAGTTTCAGCGCCACGCCTACGCCGGCAAGATGCTTGAAGGGATAGGGGCAGTCGGCGCGGTGGGGATCCACCACCGCCACGGCGTCCGGCAGTTGCTCCTTGCACTCGTGGTGGTCGGTGACCACCACATCCATCCCCAGAGAATTGGCAAAGGCCACTTCCTCGTTGCCGGTGATGCCGCAGTCCACGGTGATCATCAGCGTGGCGCCCTGATCGTGCAGGCCCTGAATGGCCTCGCGGCTGAGGCCGTAGCCATCCTCGATGCGGCGGGGAATATAGCGCAGGCAGCGGGCGCCGCAGTTTTTCAGGTAGTCCATCAGCAGCACCGTGGAGGTGATGCCATCCACATCGTAGTCGCCGAATACGGCGATGGTCTCGCCGTCGGCAATGGCGCGCTGGATGCGGCTGACCGCCTTGTCCATATCGCGCATCAGCATCGGGGAGATGGTCAGACTGCGCTCCTGTTCCAGGAATTCCGCAGCGGCCTCCGGCGCGGAAATGCCTCGTGCAGCAAGGGTCAGCGCCAGCAGATAGGGATAGCCCGCGTTTTGCAGAAGGGCCACATCCGCTTCTGCCGGTGCGCCGATATTCCATTTCTTGAACTTCACGGACAGCCCTCCTTTCCAGAAACTCGACTATGAAGCCACTATAACTATTTTATTATAACAGAAAACACCCGTCAGGTAAAGCACAAATCTCCTCCGGCCTTGTAAATCAGGCACTTTGACGGATTTTCTCCCCGGCGTCCGCCGCCGCTTTGGCCCTCGGCGAAAGGGAACGGAGCCGCCGACGCGGCTTTTGGGTAAAAAAAGCCTCCGTCCCGGAGGACGGAGGCTTGCCTGAGCCATTTATTACAGATACTTCTTGATGCCTTCGGAGGCAACAGAGGGCTCCGCGCTGATGGTGGCGGTGAATTTCAGGTTGTTCTTCTCGCCGAACGCATCCAGCCAGTTCAGGAACTCCTCGGTATCCTTGTCGATGTCCTGACCGACGATCTTGCACAGATTGTCGATAAACACATAGGTGATGTCATAATTGCCGGCATACAGACCGCTGATAAAGCCGCGCATCAGTTCATAACTGTTCAGTTTGTACTCCTCCGCGTCGATGAGGCGGATGTTGTAGTGGATATCATAGGTCATATTGCGGTTGGCCTCGATGCAAACGACATTGCCGGGCTCGTCTTTCGCCGCGTTGTTGATCATTTCAATGAGCTGCTTGGTCTTGCCGGAACCCTTTACGCCCATAATCAGTCTAACCATAGTAAATCACTCCTGTCATTTTTTGCTGCAAGTGGTACTTTGCTGAAATTAGCATAGCACAGTCATTTGAAAAAAACAATGCAAAAAAGCAAATTCGCAGCATCTTTCTTGCAATTGTGCGGGAAGTGCCGCCCCAGAGGCTTATTTGTTCAGTTTGGCTTCCAGTTCGGCGCGTCTTTCCTCGTAGCCCGGCTTGCCCAGCAGGGCGAACATATTCTTCTTGTAGGCCTCCACGCCGGGCTGGTCGAAGGGGTTCACGCCCAGAAGATACCCGGACAGGCCGCAGGCATACTCGAAGAAGTAGATCAGTTGTCCCAGATCCGCGGCGGACTTGCCGTCGGTCTCAACGATCAGGTTGGGCACGCCGCCCTCGTGGTGCGCCAGCAGGGTACCGTCCATCGCGCGGTCGCGGATGAAGTCCATACTCTTGCCGGCAAGGAAGTTCAATCCGTCGCCGTCGGCCTCGTCCCGGGGGACATAGCACTGGCGGTCGGAGGCGCCCAGCCGCACCACGGTCTCAAAGAGGATGCGCTGGCCTTCCTGGATGTACTGACCCATAGAGTGCAGGTCGGCGGTGAAATCCACGCTGGCAGGGAAGATGCCCTTGCCGTCCTTGCCTTCGCTCTCGCCGTAGAGTTGCTTCCACCACTCGCTCATAAAGCGGAAGGCGGGGTCATAGCAGGCCAGGATCTCAATGGGATAGCCCGCGGAATACAGGGCATAGCGGGCGGCGGCGTACTTCCACGCGGGGCAGGCATAGGTGCCCTTGGCGCAGTTTTCCATCATCTCGGCGGCGCCGGCCATCAGGGCGCGGATGTCCACGCCGGTCACGGCGATGGGCAGCAGGCCCACGGCAGTCAGCACGGAATAGCGGCCGCCCACATCATCGGGCACCACAAAGGTCTCCCAGCCCTCGGCGTCCGCCAAAGACTTCAATGCACCGCGGGCCTTGTCGGTGGTGGCGTAGATGCGCTTGCCAGCCTCTTCCTTGCCGTATTTCTTCTCCAGCGCCTCCCGGAAGAAGCGGAAGGCCACGGCAGGCTCGGTGGTGGTGCCGGACTTGGAGATCACGTTGACGGAGAAGTCCACGCCGTCCAGCAGGTCCAGCACTTCCTGCATCGCGTCGGAGGACAGACCGTTGCCCACGAAGTAGACGTTGGGCGTGTCCTTCTTTTTCAGGTTATAGTTGGGGGAGCAGAGGCAGTCGATGACGCCCCGGGCACCCAGATAACTGCCGCCGATGCCGATGACCACCAGCGCCTGCGAGTTGCTGCGGATGCGGGCGGCAGCCGCCTCGATGCGGGCAAACTCCTCCTTGTCATAATCCCGGGGAAGGTGGACCCAGCCGGTAAATTCGCCGCCGGCGCCGCTGGCAGTTTGCAGTTTTTCTTCCGCCGCCTTCAAGCCGGCTTCCAGCGCCGCCTCATAAGGCTCGGTCAGGAACGCTTGCAGTTCAAACAGTTTTACATTCAGCATAGGATGGTGTTCCTTTCTTTTCACTGTCTTTGCCTTTTGTTGGAAAAAGTATATCATTTCCCCCGCGCCGCGGCAAGCAGAATCCGTCGAAGGAGCAAAAAAAGCCCGTTTCCGTGCCGTCCGGAAACAAACCGCCCCGAAAGACCGTAGTCCTCCGGGGCGCAATCTTTATCACACAGACAGGAACGCCATCCGCAGCAGCCGCGCCAGCATCTGCCCATAGGTGATGCGGGGCACGTCTTCTCCCGCGATCAGCGGGATCTCCGCCAGCACCGCTTCTCCGGAGGTCACCGTCAGCGT
Source organism: Oscillospiraceae bacterium (assembly GCA_015068335.1). Classification (GTDB taxonomy): domain Bacteria; phylum Bacillota; class Clostridia; order Oscillospirales; family Oscillospiraceae; genus Oscillibacter. The sequence goes on from SVKT01000019.1 coordinate 5,708, forward strand.
GCCGAGCCGCATTCCTTTGGCCACAGGCGCTTCCACGCACTCCGCCAGCGTCACCGTCTGGGCCAGATTTGCCGCCTGCGCCTTTTCCAGCAGCAGCGCCGAGCCGCCCTCCATCACCGGCTGCACCGTGGCCTGGGTGCCCAGCGTCACCGGGATCGGCGGCAGCGCCGCCTCCGGCGAGATGTGTTTGAGCGCATAGGTGGAAAAGCCGTGGTTCAGCAGCACCTTTGCATCCTCAAAGCGCTGGGCGGAGGTGGCGTCCTTCATAATGACGGCGATCAGTTCCATCCCGTCCCGCTCCGCCGTGCCGGAAAGGCAGTAGAGCGCGTTGTCCGTGGAGCCGGTCTTCAAGCCCGTGGCCCCCTCGTAGAAGCGGATGAGTTTGTTGGTGTTTACCAGTTCCGACGCGCCGCCGCGCAACGTGTCCATCCAGATGGTGGTATACTGCCGCAGTTCCGGGTGGTGCAGGATCAGTTCCCGGCTCATCACCGCAATATCATAGGCCGAGGAGAGATGCCCCTCCGCCGGCAGTCCGGTTGCGTTTTTGAAGGTGGTGTCGTTCATCCCCAGTTCCCGGGCCCGTTGGTTCATCCGCTCCACGAAGGCGCCTTCGCTGCCGGAGACCGCCTCGCCCAGCGCCACAGCGCAGTCGTTGGCGGAGACCACGCAGACGGCCTTCACCATATCCTGCACCGACATCTGCTCGTTTTCTTTCAGCCAGATCTGGCTGCCGCCCATAGAGCAGGCGTGGGCGGAGGCGGTGATGATCGTGTCCCACGCCAGCACGCCGGCGTCGATGGCCTCCATTGTCAGCAGCAGCGTCATCACCTTCGTGACGCTGGCGGGTTCCAGCCGGGCGTGCTCGTCCTTGGTGTAGAGGACGGTCCCGGTCTCTTTCTCCATCAGGATCGCGGAGGGCGCCGCCACCTCCACCGCCTCCGCGGGCAATTCCAGCGTCAGCACGGCACACAGTACCGCACACAGCAGGGCAAACATTCTTTTCATAACAATCCCCCTTTTTCCGTTACCGGATTCTATGAAAACAAACAGGGGGGTATGCAAAAAACATCCCGCCGGAGCGTTCCGGCGGGACGGGGCGTTCGAATTCAGACCGTCTGTCCGCGGATACGGCGCAGGGTCTCCGGCAGATTTTCCTGATGGACCTCCGCCGCCCGGAAGCGGAAGAGGGCAAAGTTGAGATTGAACAGGGCGCCGATGCCCACGGCGGTGATGACGGTGCCGATGCCCACCTGTCCGCCCAGCAGCCAGCCCACCAGAACGGCCAGCAGTTCCACCACGGAACGGCAGAGGCCCACCGAGCGGCCCGTCTTGCGGGAGAGCACCACCATCAGCGCGTCCCGGGGGCCGCTGCCCAGGGCGCTGGTCATATAAAACCACGTGCCCACCGCCAGCAGTTCCATCCCGGCAAAAAGCACCAGGAGCCCGCCGCCCGCGGACTGCATTTGGGGGAACCATCCCGTCCACAGGAAAAAGTCCACCACATACGGGCAGAAGAAAATGTTGGCCAGCGTGCCGATGCCGAAACTTTCGCCGCAGAGGATGGCAACGGCAATGACCGCCGCGCCCACCAGCATAGCGGCGGTGCCGTAGGTCATCCTAAAAAAGAGGGACATCCCGTTTTGCAGCACGCTCCACGGTTCCAGCCCGATGTTGGCTTGCAGCATCAGGGTGATGCCCACAGCGCTGATGGTAAGTCCCGCCAGCAGGACGCCGATGCGTTTTGCGTATTCACGAGCCAAGAGAGGTCACCTTCCGTTTGTTGCAGAATCAGCGGTTCACAGGTACAGTTCGCCCCAGCGGCCGCAGGGTTCAAAGCCGATCTTTCGATACAGTTCCGCCACGGCGTCATAGCCGGAGATCAGGCGGGGCGTCTTGCCCTTTTCCTGAATGCGCCGCACCAGAAAGCGGCTGATGCGGCTGCCAAGCCCCCGGTGGCGGTACTCCGGCACCACGGCCACCGCCGCGATGACGCCGCATTCGTCATCCTCAGACACAATGCAGCCCGTGCCAACAACTTCGCCGTCCACGGTCAGTTGATACAGTTCCATCAATCCGCGGTCCAGTTTCTGCCGCAGGTCGGCAGACCACGTTTCAAAGGTCAGGTGGGTGCGGTAATATTCGTGGCTGCGCTGCAAAACGTCAAACACCTTCTCCACATCGCCTGTGGAAATATCCGGGAACGCTTCCTCCACGGCGCCGCCGCGGTACACCATATAATAAGAACGCTCCGTGACGCCGCCCAGCAGGGTTTGCAGCGCCTCACACAGCGCCCAGTGGGTATCCACCTCCCGGACGCCCCGCGCCCGGATAAACGCCGCGAGTTCGCCGGCGCCGGCCTCCGGCGCGGCAGAGAGGGTCAGCACGGCCCCCGCCAGATACAGCGCCGCAGCGGGCGCACCGCTTTCCATAAGGACATAAAACTCCGCCCGGGGATCCTCCCAGCCGTAGGCGCGCATAGCCGTCAGGGCTTTGGAGCCGTAAATGCGGTCAAATCCGCAGGCGGTGATAAATGCGTCTGCCGGGGCTCCGGCGCTCAGTCGAATCAGCATCGTTTGTCCTCCTTTGGGGCTCCTTGCGGCAAAAGCGGGCTTTCGCCCGCTTTTGCTGATGGTCGGTTCAAATGTCCTCGCGGTCGCCCTTGACCTGGGCGAGATAGCGGTACACGCTGGCCTGAGAGCAGCCCAGCCCCGCCGCCACATCCCGGACGGCGCCTTTGAGCAGGAAAATGCCGCCCTGCTCCAACGCGGCAACGATTTTCAGCCGCTCCTCGCCGGTCAGGCGCTCCGCACCAACGCCCAACTGCTCCAACTCCCGGGCAATGGCGTCCACCGCCACGGCGTCCGTGGAGTTGCGGAACTTCTCCGGCGCAGGGCTCTTGACCGCAGGCTTCCCGTCTGCGGGAAGCACATCTTCCACAAACATATCCGGGTGGCACAGCCCCATAAGCCGGCCGCCCAGTTCGCGGTAGCGGCTGTCGTCAAAGTTGATGCACAGCATACCGATGAGCCGGCCGTTCTGCTTGATGAACATCGTGCTGGATCGCAGTTCCTTCCCATTGACGGACACGCCGTAATAGTGCAGGCGGTAATCCGAAGTTTCATAACTCTTGTCCCGCAGGATGCTCAGCGCCACATTGGTCAGGGGCGCACCGATCTCCCGCCCGCTGACGTGGTTGTTGGCAATGGCGATGATGGATCGGTTCTTGTCCGTCATATCGTGGAGAGCAACTTCATAATCCGGGCCCAGAGCCAAACCGAGAAATTCCGTCAGTTTTACATATTGTTGAAGCAGTGCGTTGGGAACAGACGGCATACGGACACCCCTTTTCTTTTCAGTTTTCTTCATTATATGTCGATTTATGTGGGTCTGTCAAAAAATTTTTTCTTATCACGGGAATAAATTGTTTTCACGTCGCTTTTACAAACCTTTGTTGACAATTGCCACAAATTTCCGTTTTTTATCTGCTTCCTCGTACAAAGTACACAACTGAACCTTGACAAAAATTTTTTGTTTTGATAATGTTATATCGTATGAACGAAAGGAGACGTTTCTGATGAAAACCGTTATCAGCACGACCAATGCCCCCGCGGCCATCGGTCCGTACAGCCAGGCAATCGATTTAGGCAATCTGGTCATCACTTCCGGTCAGTTGCCCATTGACGTCGCCACCGGCGCATTCCCCGAGGGCATCGAGGCCCAGACCCGTCAGTCTCTGACCAACGTGAAGGCCATTCTGGCCGAGGCCGGTCTGACGATGGACAACGTGGTAAAGACCACCGTGTTCCTCAGCGATATGAACAATTTCGCCGCTATGAACGGTGTGTACGCACAGTTCTTCACCGAGGGCAACTATCCCGCCCGCAGCGCCGTCGAGGTAGCCCGTCTGCCCAAGGACGCACTGGTGGAGATCGAGGTCATCGCCGTTAAGTAATTTATTTCGTATCCCTGCAATGATACTGTCCGCTAGGCGCAAAGGCAGGCAAGGGAAGCCCGCCCTTCGACGACCGGGGTATCCTCTAAAATATTGGTGCGAAACGCACCCAACAACAATTGGAGGTAAAGTATTATGGCTAAGCAGTATCCCTTGAAGGCAGCAACCCCCCATTCCTACACCTACGCTGTCCGTCACCTTCCCGAAGTCACCGTGGAGCAGCGCGAGCGCGCTCTGAATGCAACGCACTGGAACGAGTTCGCGTTCCCCGCCGGTATGCTGACCGTCGATATGCTGTCTGACTCCGGCACCACCGCTATGACCGATGTCCAGTGGTCCGCCCTGATGCTGGGCGACGAGGCTTACGGCCGCAACAACGGCTACTACTGCCTGCTGGACGCTTTCCGCGACATTTTCGAGCGCGGCGGCGAGAAGAACTGGAAGAACTCCATTGACCTGATCCGCACCGGCTGCAAGGACGTCGACAAACTGATGGACGAGTTGTACCTGTGCGAGTATGAGGGCGGATTGTTCAACGGCGGCGCCGCTCAGATGGAGCGTCCCAACGCCTTCATCATCCAGCAGGGCCGTGCCGCAGAGTCCGTCCTGATGGAGATCGTGAAGAAGATCCTGGCCGAGCGTTTCCCCGGCAAGGTGTTCACCATCCCCTCCAACGGCCACTTCGACACCACCGAGGGCAACATCAAGCAGATGGGATCCATCCCCCGCAACCTGTACAACAAGGAACTGCTGTATGAAGTTCCCGAGGGCGGCAAGTACGAGAAGAACCCGTTCAAGGGCAATATGGACCTGGAAAAGTTGGAACAGTTGATCACCACCGTCGGCCCCGAGAATGTGCCTCTGGTGTTTATGTGCATCACCAACAACCCCGTCTGCGGCCAGGCCGTTTCTATGGCCAACATCCGCGCCACTTCCGAGATCGCTCACAAGTACAACATCCCCTTCGTCCTGGATACCGCTCGCTGGGCCGAGAACGCCTACTTTATCAAGATGAACGAGGACGGCTACGAGGATAAGGACATCGGCTACATCGCCACCGAGATGTTCTCCTACTGCGACGCTTTCTGTATGTCCGCCAAGAAGGACGGCCACGCCAATATGGGCGGTATGCTGGCCTTCCGCGACAAGGGTCTGTTCTGGAAGAACTTCTCCGACTTCGACGCCGACGGCAACCTGACCTTCGACGTGGGCGTCCGCCTGAAAGTGAAGCAGATCTCCTGCTACGGCAACGACTCTTACGGCGGTATGTCCGGCCGTGATATGATGGCTCTGGCCGTCGGTCTGAAAGAGTCCTGCAACTTCCAGTACCTGCACGACCGTATCTCTCAGTGCAACTACCTGGCTGAGGGCTTCTACAATGCCGGCGTCAAGGGCGTCATCCTGCCCGCAGGCGGCCACGGCGTGTACATCGATATGACCCAGTTCTTCGACGGCAAGCGCGGCCACGAGACCTTCGCCGGCCAGGGCTTCTCTATGGAACTGATCCGTCGTTACGGTATCCGTACCTCCGAGTTGGGCGACTACTCTATGGAGTATGACCTGAAAACTCCCGAGCAGCAGGCCGAGGTGTGCAACGTTGTCCGTTTTGCCATCAACCGCAGCCAGTTGACCAAGGAGCACCTGGACTACGTCATCGAGGCCGTCTCCGAACTGTACAAGGATCGCGAGAACATCCCCAATATGCGCATCATTTCCGGCAAGAACCTGCCGATGCGTCACTTCCACTGCTTCCTCGAACCCTACGCCAACGAGGAGAAGTAATTCCCCCAACGAAATACGTGACCCGCGCCTGTTGCGGCGCGGGTCGCGTTCCCGAAAATCCTGCTTGATCGGCACTGCGTGGAAAGAGCGCCGGTGCGGGTCGGACTCGAACCGCTCTGCCGCGTGGAACTGGCAGGGCGGTGAGAAACACAATTATGCGTAAGGCGCGCCGCGTGGAAAGAGCGCACCGACGAATGTGTGTGAAAGAGGCGAAGTTCGCAACTGAATACGGTTTGCGGACTCCGCCTTTTTATTTAAAAAGGAAAAGGAGTTACACTATGAGTACTCAGACTCTGGAAAAGCGCGACGGCTTCCAGAGCAAGTGGGGCTTTATTCTCGCTTGCATTGGTTCCGCTGTCGGTATGGGCAACATCTGGCGTTTCCCCATTATGGTCTCCCGTTATGGCGGCCTGACCTTTCTGATCCCTTATTTCGTTTTCGTCATCCTGATCGGTGCTTCCGGCGTTATGGAGGAGTTTGCACTCGGCCGTTGGGCTGGTGCCGGCCCCGTTGGCGCTTTCGGTAAGTGTACCGAAAGCCGCACCGGCAAGAAGACTCCCGGCGAAGTGATCGGCGCTCTGCCTATCATCGGTTCTATGATGCTGGCTATCGGCTACACCGTGGTTCTGGGCTGGATCTTCAAGTATGCTTTCCTGGCTCTGTCCGGTCAACTGTTCGCTATGGGCACCGAGCTGAATCCCTCCTTCGGCATTCTGGGCGAGTTCATTGCCACCGCTCCTGAGGCTTCCACTCTGGGCGAAGCTGTCTCTATGATGTTCTCCGAAGGTCTGTTCACTCTGGGTAACACCACCTGGCAGTTGATCGGTCTGGTGGTCTCCCTGATCATTATGGCTATGGGTATTGCCGCCGGTATCGAGAAGGCCAACAAGGTTATGATGCCCGTTCTGTTCTTCTTGTTCGTCGGCCTGGCAATCTACATTGCCACTCTGCCCGGCGCTGCCGATGGCTACAAGTACATTTTCACCCTGGATCCCAAGGGCCTGCTGAACTGGGAAGTTCTGCTGTTCGCTTTCGGTCAGGCTTTCTTCTCCCTGTCTGTTGCAGGTAACGGCTCCGTGATCTACGGTTCCTACCTGTCCAAGGACGAGGACATTCCCTCCTCCGCACGCAACGTTGCGATCTTCGACACCCTGGCCGCTCTGCTTGCTATGCTGGTCATTCTGCCCTCTATGGGTGTTGGCGGTATGGAGCCCTCTTCCTCCGGCCCGGGCCTGATGTTCATCTATCTGGTCAGCGTGCTGAACGGTATGGCCGGCGGCAAAATCGTCGGTATGGTATTCTTTGTTGCCGTTCTGTTTGCCGGCGTTTCCTCCATCGTCAACCTGTATGAGGCTCCCGTGGCTTTCCTGCAGGAGAAGTTGAAGATGAAGCGTCTTCCCGCCGTTGCCACTATCGGCATCGTCGGCGCCGTCATTTCTGTCATCATCCAGCCCTGGACCTCTCAGTGGATGGATCTGGTGTCCGTGTACATCTGTCCCCTGGGCGCTCTGCTGGCCGGCATTATGTTCTTCTGGGTCCTCAAGAAGGACACCGCTATGGCCGCTGTCAACGAAGGCCGCACTGCCGGCAAGAAGGCTATCGACAGTTGGTTCTATCCTCTGGGCAAGTACGGCTACTGCTTCCTGGCAGCCATCGCTCTGATTGGTGGCGCCTGGTACTTCCTGACCTTCGGTGCTTCCATCGGCTAATCTCCCCGCTTTTTTGACAGAAGTCATCTCTTGCACAAAAACATCCCGCTGCGTTTGCAGCGGGATGTTTCTTTTATTCTGATTTTACCGAATGACTCCCGCTTTGCGCAGCGCCATCACGATGACCGGGATCAACAGAATATGGACGATTATGCCCGGCACGGCGTTGGTAAAGGCGCCTGCCAAAAAGGCCGCCCAGGTAAAGGCCGCGCCGGAAACGCCGGAGAACACCGCCATCGCCGCGCCCCAGACCACGCGTCCCGCCAGCATCGCGGCGATCAGGGCGGCGTAAATGCTTCCCGTCCGCCTGGGCAGCAGACGGTACAGCAGTCCGGAAACGACGCCGTAGGTCGCCAGTTCAAAACACATCGCAGCGGCAGTCAGCAGGGGCGGCATACCAAACCACAGATGCCGCAGCAGCGGCGCCATAACGCCCACCGCCAGCGCCCACCACGGGCCGCACAGGAAACCCGCCAGAAACACGGGGATATGCATCGGACTGAGCATATTGCCGATCTGCGGGATCTGCCCCGTCAGGAAGGGCAGCACCATACACAGCGCAAGGCACGCCGAGGCATACAGCAGCCGCAGTACCGCGCTTTGTCGAATGCGCTGCTTCACGGCTCCACCTCCAAAATCAGGTCACAGCGATCCGCTGTGTCAAATGCTTCAAAATACCGATCCTCCATCGGGATCCACACGGAGAAAAACCGCTCTGCCGCAGCCGCGCCGTTGCGGTGCAGAATGCGGCGGCGCTGGATCTCCGGCGTCTGGCGCAGGAACACGGACAGATCATAATGATCCGCCAGCGCCGGATGCATACTGTACGCACCCTCCACCACGGTAAGCGCGGCCGGTGAAACTTCCACCGGCTCTGCCAGTGCCTGCACGGCGCAGTCGTAGGGGCGGTAGCGCACAACGCCGGTGCTGCGGGACAACGGCCCCAGAACCTCCTCCAAAAACCGCTCCCGATCCACATTGCCGCCCGGCTCTGCCAGCCGCGCCGCCGTCCGCTGTTCGGGGCGGAGGAAGAAATCATCCATATGAAACACCGCCGCGCCGTAAACGCGCCGCAGCAGATCCGCCAGCGTGGTCTTTCCGCTGCCGGCGCCGCCCTCGATGGCCAGCACCACGCGGCCGTTCTCCGCCAGTTTCCGGTCGATGGCGGCAAACAGAGGCAGTGCCCACGCCATCTCCCACCGCACTACCCGGTAGGCCGGTGCGTATGCGGCGCGGAACGCTTCCGAGTGGCGGCAGAGGGGATAGCCCGCACGCCGCCATTCTTCCGCCGCGGCCGCCATTTCTTCGTACCCAAAGGACAGCGCGCCGCCCCTTGTCAGGGTCAGCGCCTCTTCCAGAAGCGCTTCCGCCGACAAGTCGCTGCCGCATTTCTCCCGCGCAGAGAGAACAAACAGTTTCAGCAGCGTTTCCGCCGACAGGCCCAAACGGAAACACGCACGCAGATGCACCCGGCCAAAATTGCCGCCCAGCCGCTCCGCGTCCGGCCCGCCCGTCGGCGTCACGGTTTCCAGTTCCCGCCAAAGCCGCGCCGCAGCTTCCGCCTCGTCCGCAACAAAGTGCCCACAGCCAAATACGCTCTGGTGAATGGCTTTCAGCAGGTCCTGCGGCCGCAGCGCCGGGTAGCGGGCGCACTGCTCCCGCAAAAATGAACTGTTTTCCACGCCGTGCGCCCCCTTTCTCCCGTGTATCATACCATTCCCCTCATTTCCGGGCAAGGTCTGCGGCAAATTTTTCCCACATTCTGCCCTCTTCCACAGCCTTTTTCATTTTTCCAAATCCCTCGACAAAATCGGACAGCATCTGCCACGGCGGCTGTGTATGATAAGAGTATCCCATCAACATTTTGTGGCTTTTGAAAAAGGAGGACACCATATGAAGCCTATTTCCAAAGAATATCTGCTGCTGTTCAACGCACTCACCGACGCCGAAACCACCTTGCAGCGCCTGCGGGAGGAACTGATGGCCGCCCAGCAGCAGGCAGAGTCGCTGTTTCTGGAAGAGGAGCCGCCCCACGCGGAGCAGGACATCGCCTGAGCGCTGTTGCTTTTGTCCCCGACAAACGCTCCGCAGTGTGATATACTGAAAGAAAAATACAGGAGGCCCAATTATGCTGCACATCGGCTGCCATTTGTCCTCCTCCGCGGGCTTTGCCGCTATGGGGCGGCAGGCGCAGGCGCTGGGGGCGGACACCTTTCAGTTTTTCACCCGCAATCCCAGAGGAAGCCGCGCCAAACCTCTGGACACCGCCGACGCCGCCGCACTGGCGGAACTGCTTGCACGCCAAGGCTTCGCACCCATTATCGCCCACGCGCCCTACACACTGAACCTCTGCGGCACGGAAGAGAAGAACCGCCTTTTCGCCCGGGAGACGATGGCGGACGACCTTGCCCGTATGGAACACATCCCCGGCCAGTACTACAACTTCCATCCCGGCAGCCACGTGGAGCAGGGAACGGAGGCCGGCGTCGCCCTCATTGCAGAGGGGCTCAACGCCATTCTCCGCCCGGAGCAGACCACCACCGTCCTGCTGGAAACAATGGCAGGGAAGGGCAGCGAGGTGGGCAGCCGTTTTGAGGAACTGCGGGAGATCCTTGACCGCGTCGAACTGCCGGACAAACTGGGCGTGTGCCTGGACACCTGCCACGTATCCGACGCAGGCTACGACATCATCGGCGACCTGGACGGCGTGCTGGCGGAATTCGACCGCATCATCGGCCTGCACCGCCTGCGTGCCATCCACCTCAACGACAGCCTGAACCCCCGGGGCGCGCGGAAAGACCGCCACGCCCGCATCGGCGAGGGCTGCATCGGGCTGGAAGCACTGGCGCGGATCGTGAATCATCCGGCGCTTACGCGCCTGCCCTTCTGTCTGGAAACGCCCAACGAACTGCCCGGCTACGCCGCGGAGATCGCGCTGCTGCGCAGTCTCACGGACTGACGCCGCCAAAGCAATGCAGCCGCCCCGGTCCCGGGGCGGCTTTTTTGCATAGATGTCCATATCGGCGCATAGGTTGTCCGTGAGGTGATGTGTATGAAGAGGCTCCGCGTGCCCAAGGCGATGCAGCGAGCGCAGGCCCTTTTGCTCTCTGCCGCAGTCCTCTGGACGGTCTCCGCCACCGCCGGGAGCGACTCCGTATCCGCTGCCACCCGCAGTCTGCGGCAGGCGCTGCCGCTGGAAGTGCTGCGGTGGGAACTGGGAGACCTGTGGCCACAGGACACGCTTTCCGCCGCCACGGCGCTGACCATCGGGGAGTCGCCCCTGCTGGGCGCCGCCCGCCTTTCCGTGGCAGAACTGTGGAACGTGGAGGAAACCGCACCGGAATTTGTCCCCCTTGCCCCGGAGGAGCGGGAGGAGACTTCCGTTCCGGTGGAGGAAACGCCGCTGGACACCCCGGTGACGATGGATAACGGCGTGCCGGCCAAAACCCTCGTCCCCACCGACCCGGCGGGCTATACCGTCTTCGGCCGCACCTATATCAGCAATTCCTCGCCCCACACCCTGACGGAGGAAGCCCTGCGCCGCCCCTTTGCCGCACGGCTGGCAGAGGATGTGGATGCGCCCCAGATCCTCATTATCCACACCCACGGCAGCGAAGCCTACCGCCCTATGGAGGGGACGGAACTGGTCTGGTCCGGCGACCGCCGCACCACAGATTCCCGCTACAACGTGGTCAAGGCAGGGGACGAAATGGCGGCGGTGTTTGCGGCGGCGGGCATTCCGGTGCTCCACGACCGGACGCTGTACGACTATCCCAATTACTCCGGTGCCTACGACCGCTCTCTTTCCGCCATCAAAAGTTATCTGGCCCAGTACCCTTCCATCCGGTTCATTCTGGACGTCCACCGGGACGCGGTGGAGGACACGGCGGGCAACGAATACAAGGTGGTATCCGCCATCGACGACCGCACCACCGCCGCCCAACTGACCCTGGTACTGGGCAGCGACGGCAGCGGCCTTGCGCACCCCGACTGGCAGGAAAATCTGCGGCTGGCGGTGGCCATTCAGGAGGCGCTGCTGAAAGACTATCCCACCCTGATGCGGCCGCTGCTGCTGCGCTCCTCCCGCTATAACCAGCACGCCACCACCGGCTCGCTGTTGGTGGAGGTGGGCGCCGCGGGAAACTCCCCGGAGGAGGCGGCTGTGGCCGCCCGGCTGTTTGCCCAGGGAATGGTGCAGGTGCTGACCGCAAAATAAAAAAACAGACCCATCCGTTTGGATGGGTCTGTTGTGCTTCTAGTTGCCGAATCAGTCGGTCACGTAGGGCAGCAGAGCGATCTGACGAGCGCGCTTGATGGCCTCAGTCAACTGACGCTGATGCATAGCGCAGGTGCCGGTGGTTCTGCGGGGCAGGATCTTGGAGCGCTCAGAAGTGAAACGCTTCAACTTGGCAGTATCCTTGTAATCAATGCTCTCGCACTTGTCGGCGCAGAACTGGCAAACCTTACGACGCTTGCCGCGCACGGGACGAGCGGGACGAGCTTCACGATCGAAAGCCATAATTGGTTCCTCCTTAATTAGTATCAGAACGGCAGTTCGCCGTCTTCTTCGCCGATCTCGGCGAAATCGGACTGCCCGCCCATCGGAGCCGCGTAACCGCGGTCGGAAGCGGGAGTGCCGTAAGCGGGAGCGGAAGCATAATCGCTGCCGCCATCCCGTCTGGAATCCCCGAAGTAGACATTGTCAGCGACGACTTCGGCGCTTCTGCGCTTGCCGCCGTCCTTGTCCGTCCAGTCGCGGATCTGCAAGCGGCCCTCCACCACAGCCATACGGCCCTTGGTGAAGTACTTGCTGACAAATTCCGCGGTGGAGCGCCACGCCACGATGTCGATAAAATCGGTCTCCTTGTCGCCGCCCTGGGACTTGAAGTCACGGTCGACGGCCAGGGAGAAGGAAGTGACAGCGGTGCCGCTGCCGGTGCGGCGCAGTTCGGGGTCACGGGTCAGACGACCCATCAGGATGATCTTGTTCAGCATCCGGTCTCCTCCTTACTCGCCCTTGCAGACGATCAGAGAACGCATAATGCCGTCAGCGATACGCAGCTTACGATCCAGTTCGCGGGGGAACTCGGGAGCGCTGGTGAAGTTCACCAGAACGTAGTAGCCCTCGGTCTTGTAGTCGATGGGATAAGCCAGTTTGCGGGTACCCCACTCTTCCACTTCCACGTTGGAACCGTTCTGCTCGATCAGGGTCTTGAAGTTGTTCACCTGGGCGGCGACAGCCTCCTCACCCTGTGCAGGGTCGACGACGAAAACGACCTC